>JBGTSD010000115.1:0-9441 GCA_041940385.1 Phycisphaerales bacterium
CCGCGCGATCGAAGCCCCGCCATCGCGCCCCCACGCCCAGGCGCCAGCCCATCCACGCGAACGCCAGCGGACCGTTCACGCGATACGGCATCGCCACGCTGCGCAGCACGTTGAACGCCGGCGTCCACGCGAGTCGGTACGGCGCCTCCGCGATCACCGCCGCGATGCGCTCGCGCGCCGCGCCCTTCGCCTCCTTGGCCGCGGCGATCGACGTCCCAGCGCCCGCGGACCACCCATAGAGCGCCACCCGCTCGCCCCCCGCCGTCGCGCGCTCGATGAGCTTCAGCAGCGCGCCGTGCTCGCGCACGCCCATCAGCCACCGCCCCTTGCTCGACTCGCCCAGCCCCGGCGGGTCCCACGCGATCACCCGCGAGCACACCGGCGCCAGCGCATCGAGGCGCGTCAGCGCGCCGATGCGCGAATCGCCCCACCCCGGCGTCAGGATCATCACCGGACCACGCGGCGCATCGCCCTCGATCTCCCACACCGGCAGCGTCCATCCATCCCACTCGATCGTCCACGAGCGAAACGCCCGCGCGCTCGGCATCTCGCCCGGATCGCCCGGCCGCCCGCGCAGCGTCGCGCCGAGCGTCGTCCGCCGCGGCGGATTCCGCAGCCGCCACACCGTCCACACCGTCAGCGCACCGATCGCCCCCACGAGTCCAACGAGAAGCAGCAGCAGCAGGCCGGCCAGGTCCATGCCATCGACTCCGAGCCCGCGCGTCTACCCGCCGAACAAGCCCATGATGTCGTTGTACGTCACCACGAGGAACATCATCACGATCAGCGCCAGACCCACCAAGCCCGCGGCGCCCTGCACCGACGGCGACACCGGACGCCCCGTCACCTGCTCGATCAGCAGGAACACGAAGTGCCCGCCGTCCACGATCGGCAGCGGCAGGAAGTTCACCACCGCGAGGTTCACGCTGATGAGCCCCATGAAGAACAACAGGTGAATGAACCCGCGGTCCGCCACCAGCGCGCCAAGGTGCGCGATGCCCACAGGGCCCTTCAGGTGCTCGACCTTCACGCTCCCCTGGAACAAACGCACGAGCGTGAGATAGGTCTTGAGCATCACGCGATGCGTGCGCTCAACGCCCATCACCAGCGCCGCGGCCGGAATCTCCGCCTTCAGAATGGTCTCCTCCGGCCGGAACGCCGCGGTCGGAATCGGGAACGACCAGCCGAGCTTCTCGATGCGCTCGAGCTCATCCTTCGTGAGCGACCAGCGCACCGTCTCGACCGGCCCCGCGCCCCACGCGCCGCCGAGCGGAAGCCGCGCCGTCAACTCGATCTCCGCGCCGCCGTCGCTCGAACGCGGCGCCGCGACCAGCGCTCCGCGCAGATCGCCGAAGCTGGAAATCGGCTCGCCCGCCGCCTCGAGGATCACGCTCCCCGGCGGGAGATCCAGGCGCGACGCCGCGCTCGGACCGCGCTCCATTGATCCGCCCGAGCGCTCGATCGATCCCGTGATCAGCGCCATCTGCGCCGAGGTCTCGCCCGGGCGGAACCCGATCGTCCCCTCCCGCGACACCTTCGCCGTCAGGTCCACGAACGCGCCGTCGCGCAGCATCCGCAGCGCGATCTCGCGACCGGTGTGCCGCCGAACCTCCGCGATGCCCGCCGGCAGGTCCGGCCACTCCACGCCGCCCACCCGCGCAAATACGTCGCCGCTCTGCAGCCCGTATCGCTTCGAATCGCCCGCATCCTCGACGCGCAGGCCCGGCGTCAGCCCGAGCAAGTGCGGCACGCGCATCGCGCGCTCCGGCGCCTTCCCGACGCCCGGCAGCACGACATCCGCATGCTCGAGCTCCGCATCCGGCGGCGTCGCCGCCTCGACGCGCTCACCCGAGGGCGACATCCACACCATGCGCAGCGACGATCCATCCGCGTCACGCATCCACGTATCGATCTGCTGCGCCGACGACAACGGCTCATCATTCACGCTGACCAGCGTCGATCCCGGCGACACCTGCGCCAGCCCCGCCCCGCGCAGCGCCGTCGCCACCACGTCGATGTTCGACTTCGGCTCCCCCGGCGCCCCGAAGAGCACTGTGCCCTGCGCTGGGTACACGCCGATCTCGAGCAATCCCGTCGCGCTCCCGACCCGGGGCGTCACGCGCAGCGTCACCGGCGTCGCGGCGCCCTCACGCTCCACCACCATCTCGACCGGCTCGCCCTTCTTCGACATCGCGATCTCGAGCGCGAAGTCGCCGAAGTCGCTCGGCTCGTGCCCAGCGACGCGCAGCACGCGATCGCCCGGCTTGAGCCCCGGATCATCCTCGCTCCAGCCCGCGAGCACCTCCGCCTCCGACGCCGGCGACCCGCGCTCCACGTCGCCGATCCACGCCGGTTCGGTCTTGAGCCCGACCATGAACACGACGAGGAACAACACCGCGGCGAGCACGACGTTCATCACCACGCCCGCGCTGATGATGATCATCCGCTTCCACACCGGCTTGCTCGTGTACGACTCGGGATGCTCGACGCCCTTGCCCGGCGCCATGTCGTCCTGCCCGAGCATGCGCACGTAGCCGCCGAAGAACAGCCAATTGAAGCGGTACTCCGTCGGGCTCATCGCCCGCGCCTTCTCCGGCGCCGTCTCGAGCAGCTTGCGGTACTCCGGCTCCGTCGAGCCGCGCCGGAGCCCCATGCCCTTCCGGAAGGACACGACCGCCGGGCCGAAGCCCATGGCGAACGCCTCCACGCGCACCCCCGCCCACCTCGCCGCGACGAAGTGGCCCAGCTCGTGCACCAGCACGATGAAGGAGAACCCGAGAAGAACCAGCAGCACATCGCCCGTGGCGCCGAGGAATGCAAGCATCGTCGAATCCTAGCGCGCCGCCCGCGCCGGCCCGCGCTCGCCGATCCGCGCCCGGACGAACCGGCGCGCTTCCCGATCGGCCTCCATCGCGTCCTCGAGCGTGCGCATTGTGCCCAGCCCAACCTCGTCCATCGCCGCGCGGGACAGCGCCGTGATCCGCCCGAACGGGATCTCGCCCGCGAGGAACGCCTCCACCGCCGCCTCGTTCGCCGCGTTGAACACCGCCCCCGCCGTCGCGCCGTCCGGCCGCGCCGCCGCCTCGATCACCTCGAACGCCGCGCTCACCGACGGGAACCGCGCCGTGTCCACCGGCTCAAAGTCCAGGCGCGACATCGACATCAGGTCCAGCCGCTTCGAGCAGCCCTCGGTGCGCATCGGCCACGACACCGCCACCTGAATCGGCGTCCGCATGTCCGGCGCCCCGAGCTGCGCCAGGATCGATCCGTCCGCGTACTCGACGAACGAGTGCACGATCGACTGCGGGTGCACCAGCGCATCCAGCCGATCGACGCCCAGCCCGAAGAGCCAGTGCGCCTCGATCAGCTCCAGCGCCTTGTTCGTCAGCGACGCCGAATCGATCGTCACCTTCGCGCCCATCTTCCACGTCGGATGGTTCAGCGCCTCCTCGACCGTCGCGCGCTCGATCCGCTCCCGGTCCCACGACCGGAACGGCCCGCCCGACGCCGTCAGCGTCACGCGCCGGACCTCCGGGCCCATCACCAGCGGCGACGCGTCGCCCCACGGCAGGCACTGCCAGATCGCCGAGTGCTCGCTGTCCACCGGCAGCAGCTTCGCGCCGGACTTCTTCGCCGCGGGAACGACCAGCGCGCCCGCCGCGACCAGCGTCTCCTTGTTCGCCAGCGCCACGTCGCGCCCCATCTGCACCGCCGCGAGCGTCGCCGGCAATCCCGCCGAGCCCACCACCGCCGCGAGCACCAGGTCCGCATCGACCTCGCGCACGAGCTGCTCGCACGACTGCGGCCCTTCGAGCAGCGTCACCCCCGCGCGATTCGCCTCGTCGCGCACCTCCGCCGCGCACTCGACGTCCATCAGCGCCGCATGCCGCGCACCGAGTTCCTTCGCCTGCGCCAGCATCGCGCGCCCGTTTCGCCCCGCCGCGAGCCCCACGACCTCGTACCGCGTCGGCCACTCGCCCCGCGCGTGCAGCGCGTTCAGGTGCCGCACAACCTCGACGGTCTGACGGCCGATCGATCCGGTGCAGCCGAGCAGCAGCAGCCGCCGTAGCCGCGGCGCCTTCGTTTCGATCTCTCGCGAGCCGCTCGTCATGCGCCGAAGCTACTCCGCCGCGCCCGAATCGCCCGACGACGCCGAAGCCGGCGCCGGCTCGCCGCCCTCGCCGGACGCCTCCTGCTGCTTGCCGCGCCCGCGTCCGCGACCGCCGCGCCGACGACGCTTCTTCTTGACCACGACCTCGCCCTCGCCGCCCTCGGGCGCATCGCCGCCCTGCGCCGGCGCTTCGTTCGAGTCGCTCGCGCCATCGCCGCTCCCGCCGTCCTCGTGCGCCGGCTCGGCCGGTGCGCCGTCGTTCGACGACTGCGCCTGACCATTTCCAGCGCCGCCGCTCCCGCCGCGACCGCGACGACGACGCCGACGACGCTTCTTGCCGCCGCCCTCGCCGCCGTGCTGCTCGTCGTGATGCTCGCCGTCGTGCGAGCCCGCGCCGTTGGCGCTGGGCACTTCTTCGTCTTCGTGCTTCGCCGCGGCACGCTGCGCCTGCGCCAGCGCCGAGGGCTCGAGGTCCCACGAGTCGCCGCGCAACCCGCCGCCCGTCGGGGGCGCCAGGTCCGCATCGCCGCTCGCGCCGGCAACCGCCGCTTCCGCGATGCCCGACGCTTCGCCGCCGCCCTTGCCGCGACGACGACGCCGACGACGACGCTTCTTGCCGCCGCCCTCGCCCTCCGCGCCGTGCTCGCCCTGCGCCGGCTGCGCCTGCGGCCTGGGCTGCTGCTGCTGTTGCTGCGGCTTGGGCGCTTCGTCCTCGCCATCGCGCCCGCCGCGACGACGCCGCCGACGCTTCTTCTTCCCCGTCGCCGCCGCGTGCTCCATCGGCGCAAAGCCGCCCTCTTCCATCTCTTCCGGGCCCATGTCCTCCGCGTCCGCCGCGGCGTTCTCCATGGACTCCATCTGCGCCGCGATCGCCGCCTCGGCTTCCGATTCGGCCTTCGCCAGCGCCGCGGCTTCCGCGGCCGGATCGCTCGTCCAGTCCTCGTCCGTGCCGACGGGCTCGACCCACACCTCGAGCTCCTTCGGCGATGTCGGCGCCGGAATCTTCTCGAGGTCGATGTCCGACCCGCGATCGTCGTACGCGTAGAAGCCCACGCGATCGAGCGGCGCCGATTCGCTGATCCGCACCTCGACCTGCTTGCCCGTCACGCGCTCGAGCCGACCCAGACGCTGACGACCGCCCGACAGCAGCTCGCCCGCGAGCCGCGCCGCCACGACCATCTCCGCCTTGTGCACGCGCGGCTGGTGGAGAATCCACCCCAGCTCGCGCAGCGCCTCGCCCATCGCGCTCGCCGGACGCTGGAGCAACCCGCGCCCATGGCACGCCGGGCACGGCGCGAAGTGCTGGCTCCGGTGGCTGCCGCGCATCCGCTGACGCGTCATCTCCACGATGCCGAACTGGCTGATCGTCAACGCCTTGGAGTGCGCGCGATCGCGCTTGAGGTTGTCGCGCAGGCGCGTCTCGATGTCGCGCTGGTGCTTCTTCGAGCGCATGTCGATCAGGTCGAGGATGATCACCCCGCCCAGGTCGCGCAACCGGAGCTGACGGCAGATCTCGTCCACCGCCTCGCAGTTGGTCTTGTACGCCGTCGTCTCCGCGTCGCGATTGTCGCGCATCCGCCCGGAGTTCACGTCGATCGCCACCAGCGCCTCGGCCTCGTCGATCACGATCGAACCACCGCTCGGCAGCGGCACCTCGCGCTCGTGCATCTGGTGGATCTGCCGCTCCACGCCGAACGCGTGGAACAAGGGCGTGCTGTCCACGTGGCGCAGCAGGCGGGGCCCGCCGCGCGGCGAGACGATCTTCAGGAACCGCGCCGCGCGCCGGATCGCGCCCGGATCGTCGACGATCACCTCCTCGATGTCGCCCGTCAGCACGTCGCGCAGGCAGCGCATCAGGAGATCACTCTCCGCGTACAGCAGGCGCGGCTTGTTGCCCTGCCCCAGCCGGCGCTGCATGTCCTTCCACAGCCGCTGCAGGTACGCCAGGTCGCGCTTCAGCGACGTCTTCGTCTCCGCCATCCCCGCCGTGCGCAGGATGAACCCGAACCCGTCCGGAAGATCGAGCTGATCGAGCACCGCCCGCATCTCGCGGCGCTGCTCCTCGTCCTCGACGCGCCGCGACACCCCCACCTTGTCCATGAACGGCATCATCACGAGGAAGCGGCCCGGCACCGACAGGTACGACGTCAGCGTCGGACCCTTGACGCCGATGCCCTCCTTCAACACCTGCACGATCACTTCCTGGCCGCGCTTCAGGCACGCCTGGATCGGCGGACGCTCGCGTCGCGGCGTCTTCTTGCCGACCAGCTCCGTCGTCTCCTCGTCCTCGCCCGGGAAGTACCGCGGGTGCACGTCCGTCACGTGCAGGAACCCGTTCTCCTCGAGCCCGAAGTCGATGAACGCCGCCTGGATCGCCGGCTCCACGTTCGAGACGCGACCCACGTAGATGTTGCCCACGTGGCTGACCGCGTCCATGCGCTCCGAGTGCAGCTCCTCGAGCCGCCCGTCGCGCACCACCGCCACCCGGCATTCCACGCCGGGGACGTAGTTGATCAGCATCTGGTTCTTCGCCACATCACCCTCTCACGCGCGGCCCGCGCTGGCCCGCACGCGACCCGCGCAGCGACAAACAGCACGCGCCCTGTCGGGCCCGCCCGTCCGCATCTGCACGTCTCGCATTGCCGCCACGCCGGTCTCGCCGCGCTGCTGCGGCGGGGGCCAGGGCCAGACCAGGCGCTCCACCCGCGCATCCGGGGTCGCTCTCGCGACCACGCCGGCGCCGGTGAACCCGTCGCCGCCCACGCCGCTCGCCTGGCCTGACCGCCGAAGCGGGGCCCGCGATGCGGGGGCGACACACGCTGCGCCCGGGCCGGTCGCCGAAGCGACCCGCCGGGGATTGCTCTGCCCCGAGGCGCTGCCCATCAGGGCTCTTCGACGGCACGCCCGTCGAACGCCTCGGGAATGATCGTTCGAACCTGGTCCCGCAGATACGCGAGAACCTGTCGTTCGGAATCGAACGAGCCGACCCGTCGGGCCAGCCGCTCGCACTGGTCGATCTCCACGCTGCGGACGATCCGCTTGACCCGCGGAATCGCCGCCGGAGACACGGAAAGACTACGCAAACCGATCCCGATCAGCAACATGACGTACTCCGGCTCGCCGGCCATTTCGCCGCAGACCGAGACGTCCACCCCCTGCCTTCGGGCCGCGCGGACCACCTCCTTGAGCATGATCAGCACCGCCGGGTGGGCCGCCGTGTACAGGTTCGCCACCTGTTCATTGGTCCGGTCCACCGCCAGGACGTACTGAACGAGGTCATTGGTCCCGATCGAGAAGAACGAGACCTCCCGCGCAAAAGTCGCCGCCATCAGCGCCGCCGAGGGCGCCTCGACCATCATCCCGACAGGAATGTCCCGATCGAAGGGCACCCCCTCCTCCGCCAGATCCTCCATCGCGTCGCGCAGCACCATCTTCGCGTGGCGCAGCTCCGTCGTGCTCGTCACCAGCGGGAACATCACCCGCACCGGCCCCACCGCCGACGCCCGAAGGATCGCCCGGAGCTGCCGCTTGAACATCGGTAGGTTCTGGAGGCAGTACCGGATGCTGCGCAGACCCAGGAACGGGTTCGACTCCGGCGCGCCCTCGGAACGCGGCCCGTACGCCTTGTCCGCGCCCAGATCGAACGTCCGGATCGTCAGCGTCTTGCCGTCCAGCGCCCGGACCGCCTCCGAGTACTGCTCGAACTGCTCCTCCTCCGTCGGATCATGGTCCGACGTCATCCAGAGGAACTCCGTGCGGTACAGGCCCACGCCCTCGCCGCCGTTCTCGACCGACAGCTTCGCCTCGTGCGGGAACTCGATGTTCGCCTGCAGCGAGACCTTCACCCCGTCGCGCGTCACGCTCGGCGCGTCGCGCAGCTCCTCGAGCGACAGCCCGAAGAGTCGCATCCGCTCGATGTACCGCTTGTAGCTCGCGACCCGCTCGACGTCCGGGTGCAGCACCACCACGCCCCGGTCGCCGTCGACGATGATCTCATCGCCGTCCGCCGCGTGATCCGCCAGGCGCGCCACGCCCGCGACCGCCGGAATCCCCATCGCGTGCGCCACGATGCCCGTGTGGCTCGTGCGCCCGCCCGTCTCCGTCGCGAAGCCCACGACCTTCCCCGCGCGGAAGCCCGCGGCCTCGCTCGGCGTCAGCTCGTGCGCCACCACCACGACCGGGTGCGTCAGGCCCGGCAGCCGGCTCCGATGCTCGCCGACCAGCCGCCGCAGCACCCGGCGCTCGAGATCCCAGATGTCGTCCACCTTCGTCGCGAACGACGAATCTCCCATCCGCGCGAAGCGATCCGCCAGGGCGCGGAACTCCTCCGCCACGGCGTACTCCGCCTTCACGTGCTCGCGCTCGATCCGCGCCCGGATCGGTGAGGTCAGCGACGGATCGCGCAGCATGCCCTGGTGGAAGGCAAAGATCTTCGCCGCCTCCGAACCCAGCTCGCTCTCCACCTGCACCCGCATCTGCTCGAGCTCGTCGGTGGACTCACGCAGCGCCGCGTCGAACCGCGCCGTCTCCGCGCCGACCTGGTCCGACGCCACGACACGCCGCGGCACGCGCTGGCGCACCTGGTCGAGCACGAATACACGCCCGATCACCACGCCAGGCGAAACCGGGATGCCCTTGTAGATCTCCATGCGCTCGTCGTCGAACCGGCTCCGGGGACGTGTCCGTGACCCCGGCGTCCACCCGGCGCCCCGCCACGCCCGATGCTAGCGGACCTCGACCAACCCCGCGCCGCTCCTTGACTTCGACCCGTTCATCTGCTCCAATACCCCTGTCGGGCCTGCGAGCGCAGTCCCAGATCGTCCGGGGCTCTCAACACCAGGCGCACACCAACGCTTTCGCCTGTCTCGTTGCGCTCGCGCGCACCGGCCTTGCTCCCCGCATGACCACCGTCACCGGCATACTCGAGTGGCCGCAGCGCGCCGAGGGGCGCGTCCGCCAGTTCGCCGACACGCTCCTCGAGAGCGCCGACGATCCTTTCGTCCCCGTCGAACTCGGCGACCGCTTCCGACTCCGCAACGCCCTCGAGGTCACCGTCGAGGTCGGCGAGGTCAGGCCCCGCCGCCGGCGCCGCGGCCCCAACCGCAACCGGCCCCGCACCTCCCGCCCGGTCGTCCAGGACTTCGTCTCCATCGAAGGCCTCCCCCCCGACCAGTACGCCAACTCCAAGGCCTTCGAAGACCTCACCGTCATCGACCCCCAGCCCCGGCTCACCCTCGAGTACCGCGGCTGCCCCGCCTCCTGCCGGCTCATCGACCTCTTCTGCCCCATCGGCCGCGGCCAGCGCTCCCTCATCGTCTCGCCCCCCAAGG
>JBGTSD010000116.1:0-9345 GCA_041940385.1 Phycisphaerales bacterium
CTCTTAGGCCCATTGACGCACGGCCCCGCCACTCCGACGCGGGGCCGTTCTTCTTAGGAGCCACGCCCGCGATGCCAGAGCCGCGCGACGACTCCCCACGAACTCCCGACGAAGCCCGCGCCGCCGCGGCCTCCTTCCGCGCCGACTACACCGCGGTGCGCGACGAGATCACCAAGGTCATCGTCGGGCACGGCGAGGTCATCGACGGCGTGCTGACCTGCCTCTTCGCCAACGGGCACGCGCTCCTTGAGGGCGTGCCGGGCCTGGGTAAGACACTGCTGGTGCGCTCGCTCGCGGGCGCGCTGCGGCTGAAGTTCAGCCGCGTCCAGTTCACGCCCGACCTCATGCCCGCCGACGTCACCGGCACGACCATCGTCGCCGAAACGGCGGAGGGCCGGCGCTTCACGTTCCAGCGTGGCCCGATCTTCGCGCAGATCGTTCTGGCCGACGAGATCAACCGCGCCACGCCCAAGACGCAGTCCGCACTGCTCGAAGCGATGCAGGAACGCAGCGTCACCGTCGGCGGGGTCACGCACGAGCTCGAGCGGCCGTTCTTCGTCATGGCCACGCAGAACCCGATCGAGCAGGAGGGCACGTATCCGCTGCCCGAAGCGCAGCTCGACCGGTTCTTCTTCAAGCTCGTGGTCGGCTATTCGAATCGCGAGGAACTCGCGGAGATCCTGAAGCGCACGACGGCGGGCGTCGCCACATCGGCGAAGCCGGCGCTCGACGCGGAGAAGCTTCTGGCCCATCAGGCGCTCGTCCGGCGCGTGGCGATCGCGCCGCACGTCGAGGACTACGCCGTGCGCATGACGCTCGCGACGCACCCGCAGTCGGCGACGAAGAAGGATGCGCCGTCCTTCGCAACGCCCATGACCAACCGGTTCGTCCGCATCGGCGCCAGCCCGCGCGCGGCGCAGGCCCTGGTCCTCGGCGCCAAGGTCCGCGCGCTCCTCGACGGTCGGGCCGCGGCGTCGATCGACGACATCCGCTCGATCGCGCTCCCTGCGCTCCGCCATCGCATCCTGCTGAACTTCGACGGCGAGGCCGAGGGCGTGACCACCGACGGGATCATCGAGAACATCGTGGCGACGCTGCCGACGCAGGCGCCCGCCGGCGCGGCGTGAACCCAACGAAAAACGCCCGGCCGATCGGCCGGGCGCCTGGTCGAATTCTCTGAACGAACCGGCTCAGCGACGCCGACGAAGTGCGCAGAGTCCGGCGAGGCCGATCAGGGCCGCGCCGCCCGGGGTCGGGACGATCCAGATGCCGCGCGGGCTGACGCCGTTGACGAGCACCTCGTAGCCGGTGCCGTCGAGGTTCATCTGCGCGACGACGTCGGCCTGGATCTGGCCGAAGATCAGCTTGTTGTTGTACTTGTTGTACTGGATCTCGCCCGGATCCTCGAGGCTCGCGATCAGCGTGACGTCGGCAAAGTCGCCGTTCGCGTCGAGATCGACGCGATAAATCGCATCGGCGAAGGAGTCGGTCACGTAGAGGTCGACGAGGCCGTCCATGCCGACGGCGGAAGTGATGCCACGGACGAAGGTCAGCGGTCCGGGCGTCGTGCTCGTGAAGTCCACGAGCAGCGAGATCGAGCCCGTGCCGTCGTTGTTCATGTTCAGGCGATAGATCTGGCTGGGCCGGTCGGTGTCGCCGCCCGTGCCATTGTCGCCCGCGCCGCCATTGACCGCGGTGACGTAGAACGTGTCGCGATCAAAGGGGTCCTTGGTGATGCGGTCGCCCGCCCGGTACGAAGGGTTTGTGCCGCCGCCGACGTCCTCGTCGTAAATGAATCCGGCGTTCGAGCCGTCCCGAGCGACGCCGATGATGCCGTCGAACTCGACGGGCAGCGACTGCGACATCGGCGGGTTGTTGATCGCGATCAGCGTGTCGGACTTGCGGTGGTAGTCCAGACCGATCGGGCGCTGGAGCGGATTGCTCGAGTACACGGTGTTCTCGACGGTCGCGCCGAAAAGGTTGTCGAGGCGGAAGATCTGCGCAACCGAGGGATTGGCGACGGGGACGTTGTCCGAGTTGATGTACCAGGACCCATCGATCCGGCGGATCTGCGCGAGATTGATCTCGTCGTTGGGATCCGCAAAGGTGTACTCGACGAATCGGGCGGCGGGTCCGTATCGGTACGAGTTCACCGTGTCGCCCGTGACGTCCACGAACACGATGTCGCCTACGCCGACGGCGCCGGCCGCGCCGGCGATGCCCAGCGACGCGCCTGCCACGATCACTGCCAGTGTGCTCTTGCTCATGAGATTCTGCCTCTCCGTGATAGGTCGAGTGACGGGTGTCGTTCCCGGCGCCGGCGGACCCGCCCCCCAGCGGGACGGGGGTCAGCGAGCCGGACTTGGCGCGTCCGGCCATGCGGCGCGCTCTGCTACGGTGTCTTCTCCCTGCAATTCGATGGTGACCGGCGCGACTCGTCCTCTCCCGGACCCCAACGCAGCGCCGATCTGCAATGTCCTCCGCTCTCTCAGCCGTGCTGGTTCAATATACCCCGCTCCCGGGGGGCCGCACTTTAGAATCCGATAAGAACTCCCCCATGGCCAAGGGAATTTCGCTCTGCTCCGCGTTCCTCGCCGCATGCGTGCTGTCCGGCTGTTCTCAGCCACGAGCTCTATCCGCAGCGCCAAGCGATCCCGACGCCACGTTGGTCACGCTGCGAGCTCACGAATTCATCCGACCTGGCCAGCCCGTCTCGGCCTTGATTGGCGTTCGGGAGCCCGGATGGGCAGGCGGCGAAGCGGAGGTCATCGGCGCCGATGGCGCAACGCTGGGGGCCGCCACGTTGCAGGTGCTCACCCTCGCCCCCGCCTCGGATCCCGGCGCCTGGACCGGCGCCTGGCCGCAATGGACGCTGACGCCGGTCGATGGCGCCGTCGAGCCCGGCTCGACCGTGCTCGCGCTGACGCCCGTCGTCGCCGAAGACTCGAGCTCCGTTTCGATCGGCGGCGCGGCCATCGCGCTGCGCCACGTCTCATCAGACCTCAAGCGCGTCGCCGATGCACCATGCGCACTGCAGCCAGCGCTGATCGCGAACGAGGCCGCTGACCCGCTCCGCTGGTGGCGGCTCGATCTACTCGGCGCCGCCAGCGCCCCGCATCACGAGACGGTGCATCGGTTGGCGGAGCAAGTTCGAAACCAATGGGCCGCGGCGTTGGCTCGCCTGCGCGAATCCGATCCCGCGCGTCATGATCGACTCCTCGCGTCGCTTACCCGGACGATGCAGATAGACGACGGCGCCTGCTACCCCGCCTGGCGGACGGACGCCGCCCGCCTCGGCACACTGCTGGACGAACTCTCCGCCGCCGACGCCACGGCGCTGCGCCTGGCGCAAGCAGCGGACACATGGCTCGCCGATGACGCCGATGCGCTCGCGTGGATCATCGACGACGGCGCCGGCGGGCGAGCGGCGCGCCTCGGCGTCGCGAACTTCACCGACGCGCCGGTCGCGGCGTCGGCCTCCGCCGCGGGGCGCGTGGAGATGATCACGCTGCCCGCCTCGTCCGTGCGTGAGATCGAGATCGCCGCCCCGATCGCCGGAGACGCGCAGATCGACGTGCGGATCGGACGGGATCGATTCATCCTTTCCGCAATGACCGAGCCGTGGCGCGCCACGCCGCCGGGCGTCCGCATCGGCCCGCTGCTGCCGCAATGGACTCTGGCCACGTGGCTCGGAGAATCGCCGGTCGTCATCGACCCTGTGTGGGCGACGGGCGCGCTCCTGCAAAGGGCCGATGGCGATGGAGAGCGGTGGGAACTCTTCGTCGACGGCCGCGCTGCGGCGGAGCCGGACTCGGCCGACAAGGTCACCGTCATTGTCGGCGATGCTCACGCGCCGATCGGAACGATCACGGTGCGCGCGACCGGCGAGGTGGAGGTGCGTCCCTCGTCGTGGTCGAGCGACATCGCCGTGTCGATCCGGCGCGAGCCCGGCCGGTGGACGGCGCTGGTGACGCTCCCGGCGACGTGGACTTCGGAGGACATCCTGCTCCTTGGGCTCGAGCGCGTGGACGGACGCAGCGTGCGTTCGTCGTGGCCCCGCGCGGTCACCCCGTGGCAGACCGTGCCCCCGAGCGCAGCCATCGACCTTCGCGCGTGGGACGAGGCGCCTTCGACACGTTGAATTGCTCAGGCGATTGCGCCGCGTTCTTCCGCGGCAGGATCGACGATCGGCGCGCCGCTGATCGATCCTTCCGGCGCGATCACGACCTCGCCGTCGGGGCTGTCGTTGGCGACGCCCATCTCGCGCAGCGCCAGCAGCGCCGCCTGTTGTTCCGCCTGCTTCTTGCTCTGGCCCCAGCAGGACGGGAACCGCCGACCGGCGACCTCCACGCACACCTGGAAGGTCTTGGCGTGATCGGGCCCCTGCTCGTCGAGCACGACGTACATCGGGCTGGCCGCCCACGCCTGCTGTGCGTGCTGCTGAAGGACGGACTTGAAGTTGTGCTGGTGGCCGCTCTCGGCCGCGCGCTCGATGATCGGCTCGAGGTGCGGCATGACGAACGCCTTCACGGCGTCGATGCCGGCCTCGAGGAACATCGCGCCGATGACGGACTCGAACACGGCGGCCAGGAGCGACGAGGGCAACTGGTCCCGCCCCTGCATGCCCTTGCCGAGCTTCAGGAGTTCACCGAGGCCCAGCCGCCCGGCGACGACCGCGCACGTGCGCCGAGACACGACCGCGGACTTGATCTTGGTCATGTCGCCTTCGAGGAGACCGGGAAAGCGGACGAAGACGCGTTCACAGACGATCATGCCCAGCACGGCGTCGCCGAGGAATTCGAGCCGCTCGTTGGACGCCAGGCGCGACTCCGCGATGGACGCGTGGGTCAGGGCTTCGACGAGCAGATCTCGATTCTGAAACTGATAGCCGACGATGCGCTCGGCCTGCTCGATCGTCTGGATGTCCATGAACCACGCCTCGCTTCCGGCAGCGGCGCGCGCCGGCACGATGCAACGTGCGCGGCACGACACCGGTCGAGGGGCGGACGCACTCGCCCCGCGACGGGTCAGTGCTTCGCGTACGCGTGGGCTGAACGGCCGTTGAACTCGCTCGGAGCGCCCTGCTCCCGGTTCGACGGCCCATCAGCCTGCGCGGCCGCAGCGCCGCGCCCCGTGGCGCGGCTGTCATCGATTAGAATAACGTCAGAAACGTTCGGAGCCAACGGCTTTTACGCCGGTTCGGCAGGAATCCGTCCGGCGCCGTCCGCAGAGGCCCCATGCTCGCGCCACCCGGCCAAGTGGCGACCCCATAATCCCGGCCCCATCAGGAGCTACTCGTGGACCAGCACCCGTCGAACTCTCCCGCGATGCGCGGCGACCCCGCCAATTCGCTCGGCATCGCCGGCTTTGTCGTCTCCCTCGTCGGCCTGTTCTCCTGCGGCCTGCTGTCGCCGATCGGCGCCATCATGTCGATGATCGCCGTCGGCCGGCGCCCGCGCGGCCTGGCCATCGCCGGCATCGTGATCGGCCTCATCGGATCGCTCTGGCTCATCGCCCTGATCGTGGGCATCGCACTCGTGGGCATCGGCGGGGTCCTCGCCCTTGTCGGCTTCGCGCCGCAACTCGAGGCGATCGCTGACCAGTACAACGTCAACACCGCGATCAAGGAGCACGTCCGCCAGCACGGAGCGCTCCCGGGGGCGCTGAGCGACCTGACCGGACTGAACGAAGAGCATCGCACGGACCCATGGGGCAGTCCCTACCGGCTCGAGACGCTCGACGACGGCGTCACCATCGTGGTCATCAGCGATGGTCCCGATAAATCCCCCGGAACGAGCGACGACATTCGCTCGGAGTTCGACCACACCCTCCAGCTCGAGGGCGGTGACGCGGACTACTAGCGCGATCCGAACATCGTCGGCGTCAGGGCGTCCAAGCCGTGCCACGGCCCGGGCTTCTACACTTTGCCTCCACTCATCTCAGGGAGACTGATTTGCACCTTGTCATCCGTCCGTTCGCTCTCGTCGCCGCGGCGCTCGCGGCGTTTCTGATCCCCGCCCCTCTCGCGTCCGCGCAGCAGGAGCAGGAGACGTCGGTGGATCTTGCTCCGGCGATGGCCACCGACGAGGAGAACTCGTACACGTTCCGCACGGAGACCAAGCAGACGCTGGTTCTCGGCGCGAGCCCGCCGGCCCATCGCGGCTCCGAGGTCGAGTCCGTGATGCGCGTCAAGGTGCGCGCGGTGGACGAGAACGATGTCGCGACCGTGCAATTCGTCTACGACCGCATGCTCGTGCGGGTGTCCGATCCTCAGGCCGGCGAGATGGAGTTCGACACCAACTGGCCGATCGCCCGCGACGCCGGCAATCCGCTGGCGCCGGCGACGCGTCAACTTGTCGGGCGCGCGATCATCGCGCGGATCGGGCCCGGCGGCGAGCTGCTCGACATGCAGGGCGTCAGCACCGAGGGCGTCGATCCGCGCATCGCCCAGATGATGAACGAACTCGTGAACCCGGAGTCGTTCAAGCAGCTCGTGAAGCTGCTCTACGGCCTGAAGGCGGAGCCGTCGGTGGCGTCGGTCGGCGAGCCGTGGACCGAGGAATCGACGCTGCCGTCGGGCATGGGGTCGATCCAGATCAAGCGCGAGTACACGCTCGAATCGGTGGTCGCGCAGAAGGCCTACATCAACATCGGCGGCGGGATCGATTTGGTCGTCGACCCCAGCATGCCCCAGCCCCCGGGCGCCGAGCACCTCGAGTGGAAGGGCGGCGAGGTCAAGGGACGCATCGTCTGGGACGCCGAGAACGGCCGGCTCGAGAAGATCGACATCACCACGGTGATCGACACCGCGGACAACAACCCCAACTACAACGGAAACTCCCTCAATGTGACCATTACGTCCCGCTCGAGCCTGGTGCGTCGAGTCTGAGGCCAGCGACATGGCGCAGGCGAAGGACGGCTACATCCTCGGCGTGAACCCTGCGGAGCTGACGCGCCTCGGATTCCAGCACCAGCTCTGGTCGGCGCAGGCGCACGATCTTTGGGAACGCGCCGGACTGACGCGGGGCATGCGCGTGCTCGACGCCGGCTGCGGCCCGGGGTTCGCCGCGACCGAATTGGCGCAGATCGTCGGTCCCGAGGGTCGCGTCCTCGCGGTGGACGAGGCGCCGTACTACGTGAAGTACCTGCGCGAGCGATCGGCGCTGCTGCACCTGGACAATCTCGAGTCGCGCGTGGGCGACGTGCAGAAGCTCGCGGGC
This sequence comes from Phycisphaerales bacterium, assembly GCA_041940385.1. Lineage (GTDB taxonomy): Bacteria > Planctomycetota > Phycisphaerae > Phycisphaerales > UBA1924 > JACVCK01. The sequence goes on from JBGTSD010000116.1 coordinate 7,221, forward strand.
GCGGGCATCGACGCCGGGGCGTTCGATTTCGCCTATATGCGCTGGGTCCTGTGCTTCGTCCCGGACCCCGAGGCCGTGGTGGCGGGCATCGCCCGGGCTCTGCGTCCGGGCGGCGCGTTCGCGCTGCAGGACTATTTCAACTATCGCGCACTTACGCTGGCGCCACGCAGCGAGCGCCTCGCGAGGGTCGTGGACGCGATCGAGGCGTCCTGGCGGGCCCGAGGCGGCGATCCGGACATCGTGGCGCGTGTGCCTGCGCTCTTCCGCAAGCACGGGCTCGAGCTCGAGGCGATCCAACCGCTCCAGCGCATCGCACGACCCACCGACTCGCTCTGGCACTGGCCGACCACGTTCTTCCGCAACTTCCTGCCCGAGCTCGAGCGCAACGGGTTCCTGAGCGCCGGCGAGCGCAGCGCCTTCGAGAACGAGTGGGCGGAGCGATCGAAGGACGCCGACTCGTTCTTCTTCACCCCCACCGTCTTCAGCGTCGTCGGCGTGAAGCGATAGCCAGAACGAACAAGGGCCCCGAGCGAACTCGGAGCCCCTGCGAATTGCTGTCGCTCTGCCGTTCGATCAGCCCTGCGCGGCCTTCTGCTGACGGGTGTACCCGTACTTGCGCTTCAGCGGCTTGGTGACCAGCCCCTGCTTGATCGCCTTCGTGCAGACGAGGATGCGCGTCTCGCGGCCGTCCACGAGCGCCCGAACCTTCTTCAGGTTCGGCTTGAACGTGCGCGGCGTGATGCCGGTGGGCTTCAGACCGAAGCCGCCCTTCACGATCTTCTGACCGCGATAGGTCCGCTGCTTGCCGAAGGTCGTCTTCTTGCCGGTGATCGCGCAGACGCGGGGCATGTCACAAGTCTCCCAAGGGGTCAAAGGGGGAGGAAGAGGATAGCGGTCGGAGCCCGTTTGGCAAGCCCCCCACCCCCGGATCGCCCGTTCCCCGCGGCCGGGCGGCAGGACCTTCCGGGGCTGGACTTGGCGAACAGCCACCGAGCGGCTATTGTTCCGACCCCCCAGGCCGAGGACGGCCCGGCGGCAAGGACGGAGACGCAGCCATGCACTATCCCCACAAGACCTCGCGGACGAAGCGCAAGCGCTCGATCGGGTTCCGCGCTCGCATGAAGACCAAGAACGGGCGCAAGATGATGAATCGCAAGCGCCGCGCCGGCCGTTCGCTGAACGTCGCCGACAAGTAAGAACTTCCCGGCCTCCGGGCCGGACATGATCTCGTGACCAGCACGGCGCGCCCGAGCTTTGCGGCTCGGGCGTTGTCGTTGACGGCCCGACGCGCTTCATCTCGCTATCGTTCGCCCCATGAAGATCCACGAGCATCAGGCGCGACAGATCCTCGCCGACGCCGGCGTCCCCGTCCCTCCCGGCGAAGTCGTCCAGTCGATCGACCAGGCCGGACCCGCGTACAAGCGCGTCGCGCAGGCCGGCGGCACCTCGCTCGTGGTCGTGAAGGCGCAGGTGCACGCGGGCGGCCGCGGCAAGGCGGGGTTCGTCAAGCTCGTGGAGTCCGAGGCCGAGGCGATCGAAGCGGCGAAGTTCATGCTGAGCAATCGCATGAAGAGCCCGCAGACGCCGCCCGAGGGCCTCGAGGTCTCGAAGCTGCTGATCGCCGCGGGCGTGGACATCGCCAAGGAGTACTACCTCGCGATCACCACCGACCGCGCCACGCGTCGCAACGTCCTGATCGCGTCCGCCGAGGGTGGCGTCGAGATCGAGGAAGTCGCGAAGCGGAACCCCAAGGCCATTCTCAAGCGCGGTCTGCACCCGCTCGTCGGGCTCCAGCCCTTCGAAGCGCGCGAGCTGGCGTTCGAGTTGGGCTTCAAGGGCAAGCAGGTCGGCCAGGCGGCGTCGATCATGACCAAGCTCGCGCAGGTCTACGCCGCACGCGACTGCGCACTTGCCGAGATCAACCCGCTGATCGTCACGCCGCCGGACAAGTCCAATCCCGATGGACGCGTTCTGGCGATCGACGCGAAGTTCAACTTCGACGACAACGCCATGTTCCGTCAGCCCGCGATCCAGTCGATGTTCGATCCGTCGGAAGAGAATCCCGGCGAACTCAAGGCCGCGGAGCACGGGCTGAACTACATCGCGCTCGACGGCAGCATCGGCT
>JBGTSD010000117.1:0-9305 GCA_041940385.1 Phycisphaerales bacterium
GCGACGGTGACGCCGTCCTTGGTGACGGTGGGGGCACCGAAGGACTTCTGGGCGACGACGACGAGGCCGGAGGGGCCGAGAGTGACCTTGACGGCGCGGGCGAGCTTCTGCACGCCGCGGAGGATCTTCTCGCGTGCGTCGTTCTCGAAGGCGATCTGCTTGGCTGCCATGGGGGTTCGTTTCCTTATCTGGTGATCGGTGTGTTGTTCGAGTGAAGGGGATGGCGAGGCATCAAGGCATCAAGGCACCGAGGCATCAATGCATCGAGGCGCTTGTTGTGCCTTGCTCAGTCGACGACGGCGAGGATGTCGTGCTCGTCGAGGATGAGGAGGTCCATGCCGTCGAGCTTGATCTCGGTGCCGGCGTAGGAGGTGAAGAGGACCTTGTCGCCGGTCTTGAGGGTCATGGGGATGCGCTCGCCGGTGTCGGTGTTGATGGCGCCGGGGCCGACGGCGGTGACGGTGCCGGACTTGGGCTTGTCCTTGGCGGTCTCGGGGAGGTAGAGGCCTGATTCGGTGCGCGTCTCGGCGGTGTCGCGCTTGACGAGGACCTTGTCGCCGAGGGGGCGGACCTTGGGAGCGGTAGCGGTTGCGGCCTTGGCCATGACTGTTCTCTCCGGCTTCGAATGAAAGAGGTGAATGTCTCTTGGTGCGATCTATGAATGAACGTCAGTACGGGAATCGCGAGCGTGCGGGTGGCGGGGCGTGGCAGGGCCACTGGCCGCGGTAGAAGCGCTGCATGGCGCGGGAGAGGACCTTGAGCATGAGCTCGAGGTCGACGGGTTGATCGATGACGGCGAAGGCGCCTGCGCGGAGCGCGGCTTCCATTTCGCGGGTGTCGTCGCGCGAGGAGCGGTTGCGCCGGACGACGAGGGTCGGCGGGGGGCACTCGAGGCGCGAGAGGAGTTCGAGGACGCGGGCGCCGCCCTCTTCGACGGCGTTCTGAGCGCCCGGCGATGCGTCGAGGGGGAGGCGGAGGTCGACGACGGCGAGGTGGACGGGCTGGGCCTGGAGGAGTCGTGCGGCGTCCTGTGCGGCCGCGGCGCGGACGCAGTGGACGCCCATGGGCGCCAGGAGGGTGGGCAGTCGGTCGGCCCAGGAGTCGTGCTGCCAGCCGCCGTAGGTCAGGAGGAGGTTGAGCCGGGCCTCGGAGGGTGTCGAGGGCGCGGGCTGGCCGGCCGGTCGCTGGGCCGGTGCGGGGGAGCGGGTTGGTCGGCTGGACCACATCGTGCCGGGCGAGGTTGCAAAGGTTGGGCCGGGATTGGGGGCGTGGGAGGGTCGATGGCGTGCGGGAATGGGGCGATTTCGGGGGCGCGGGTGGCAAGCGGGGCGTGGAAGGCGCCGATTTGGCAGGTCGCGGCGTAGGAAGGATGGGGGCGTGGAAATGGGGCGGTCGCTACGCTCCCGGCCCGAACGGAGTTGATGGAGAGCGGATCGAAGCGATGACCCTGCTGGACGCGATCATCCTGGGGCTGGTGGAGGGCGTGACGGAGTACCTGCCGGTCTCGTCCACGGGGCACCTGATCCTGGCGTCGTCGCTGCTCGGGCTGCACGAGGACGAGGCGGGGAAGGCGGCTGTGGACGCGTTCACGATCGTGATCCAGGGGGGCGCGATCCTCGCGGTGGCCGGGCTGTATTTCGCGCGGATCGTGCAGATGCTCAAGGGGCTGGCCGGGAAGGACGCGGCGGGGCGGCGGCTGCTGGTGAACCTGATCGTGGCGTTCATCCCCGCGCCGATCGTGGGCGTGCCGCTGGAGTCGGTGATCGATGAGCACCTGTTCCGGCCCTGGCCGGTGCTGGCGGCGCTGTTCCTCGGCGGCGTGTGGATGCTGTGGCTGCATCGGCGCAGCGCGCGGCTGGCGGTGGATGAGGAAGCGCCGGCGCTGACGGTGGACACGATGACGTGGCGTCACGCGCTGGCGATTGGGCTGTTTCAGTGCGTGGCGATGTGGCCGGGGACGTCGCGTTCGATGATGACGATCGCGGGCGGGACGATGCTCGGGATGCGCCCGAAGGACGCGGCGGAGTTTTCGTTCCTGCTCGGGCTGCCGACGCTCGGCGCGGCGTGCATCTACAAGCTGGCGAAGAACGTGTGGGAGAGCCGCGAGAACGGCGCGCCGAACATGTTCGAGATGCTCGGCGTGATGAACGTGGTGGTGGGGATGCTGGTCGCGGCGGTTGCTGCGGCGATCGCGGTGAAGTGGCTGGTGGCGTTTCTCACGCGGCACGGCCTGGGCGCGTTCGGTTGGTACCGGATCGCGCTGGCGGTTGTGATGGGCGGGTTGATGGTCGCGGGCGTGGTGACGCTGGGCTGATCACATCTCGAGGAGGATGCGGATCGAGCCGGGTTCGGCCGCGGCGCGGAGCGCTTCGGGCGCGTCGTTGAACTTCATGCGCCGGGAGATGAGGCTGACGACGTCGACGCCGCCGCGCTGGAGGATGGACATGGCTTCGGGCGCGGACCCGCCGCGGCTGCCGACGAGTTCGAGCTCGCGTTCGTGGGCGAGCTCGAGGGCTTCGGCGAGGCGTGCGCGGGATTCGTCGGGGCGGGCGGGCGCGGCGAGGACGATGCGTCCGCGTGGTCGCGCCATGGACGCGGCGACGTAGAGGCCGTCGGCGGTTCCGGAGCATTCGACGACGACGGTCTGATCGGCGCGCAGGCCGGCCTCGGTGGCGAGGCGGTGCTTGACGCCCCAGCGTTCGCAGAGCGCGAGGGTGCGCTCGTGCCAGCCGATGACGCGCACGCGCGAGCTGACGCCGTACATGACCTGCGCGGCGAGGAGCGCGAGGGCGTTGTCGCCGACGATGGTGGGCATGGAGCGCGCATCGGCGCGGGATTGCTGCGCGGCGTGGATGGCGCGGGAGACGACGTCGGTGAAGACGGCGCCGTCGTCGTCGACATCGCGCGGGACTTCGACGAGGGTGTGCAGGGGCGCGACGAAGCGTTCGGCGATGCAGCCGTCGGCGTCGCGCAGGCCCATGATGCGTCCGTTGCGGCAGTGGTTGGAGAGACCGCCCTTGCAGAGGTCGCACTCGCCGCAGGCCAGCCACGCGCCGCCGGAGACGCGCTTGCCGATCCATTTTTTGGCGTCGGCGGCGTCGGCGCCGGGTCCGGCGAGCCGTTCGACGACGGCGATGTACTCGCGTCCGAGCGCGCCGGTGAAGAGGGAGGGATCGCGCGCGATGGCGAGGTCCTGCTCGGAGATCGCGGTGCGGGTGGGTTTGAGGATGGCGGTCGTCGCGGCGGGCTGCGGCGAGGGCTCGGGCGCGTTGCGATCGAGGGTGATGCGCGCGCCATCGGAGCGGAGGGCGCGCATCAGCCGTTCTGGGCCTTGTCGCCGGGCGCGGGCGCGCCGATGGGACGGCCCTCGACCTCGTTGGGCGGCTCGAACCAGAACATGAAGAGTTCGCCGAAGGTCTTGTCGCGCTGGAAGACGGGGTACGAGTACTCGCCGCCGTCGGCGAAGAGGTCGTCGCGATCGCGGGACCATGCGAGCCAGGCGCGGCCGTCGTAGGCGAAGTCCTGACCGGTCAGCGTGCGCAGCGACTCGAGCGCGCCCTCGTTGACGACGAGCTGGCGATCGTTGAGCGCGCGGATGAGGCCCTGCACGACGCGGGGCTCGGGGTACTGGCCGAGCGCTCGCGCGGCGGAGGCGCGGACCTGCACGTCGTCTTCGATCTGCGGGTCCAGGCGGCGGAGGAGCGGGACGACGGCGTCCGGCGCGTAGAAGCGCTCGAGCGCGCGGGCGGACTCCCAGCGGACGAGCTTGGATTCGTCGTCGAGGCCGGTGATGGCGATCTCGGCGTGGCGCGGCGAGCCGTGCATCGCGAGGGCGCGGATGGCCATGGCGCGGACGCCGGGATCGCCGTCGGTGGTGGCCTTCTCGTACATCTCGACGTACGGCGGCTCGCCGCCGAAGGGGGCGTTGGCGAGGAGCAAAAGGCCCCGGTACCGCTTGTCGGCGTCGTAGGGGTCCACGGCCCAGGCGACGGCCTCGGCGGGGGTGGGAGGCGCGAAGAATTCGAAAATGGACTCCCCCGGCATATTGGTGGTGTCCTGATCCTGGGCGCAGGCGCCCAGAGCGGCGACGCAGGCGAGACTCATGCCGATCGCAAGGACACGCGTCATGGGTCGGGAGTATACAACGATGGTCATCATGACCCGAATTCATCGACCGATCGTGGCTGTTCTGATGCTGATCTCGGCCGGCGCGGCGACGGGGTGCGCGTCGGGGCGGCGCGTGGACACGGGGTCGCTGCTGGGGACCGAGGCGCCGGCGGAGTCGGCGCTCAAGGCGAGTGCGGCGTTCCCCGAGCGGGCGCGAGAGGGGAAGACCACCTGGTCCGACCGCGCGGGGGCGGACGACTTCGTCCGCATCGCCGAGCCGGCGGGGGATCCCGATTCCTGGCTCGTCCGCGATGAACGGGGCGGCGAGCCGCTTGTCGAGAACCTCTACCAGTTGTCGCCCAAGGGCGACGTGGTGCTGATCAAGTCGACCGACCATGGCGAGCGGGTGATCACGTGGTTCAGCCCGCCGCTCGTGGTGATGCCGAAGGAACTGAAGCCGGACGTGCCGTTCAAGCAGAAGCTGAAGATTCAGGTGTTCCCGATCCACGACCCGGACACGATGAAGGATCAGGGCGAGGCGACGCAGGAGCTGAGGCTCGACGTGCAGCAGGTCATCGCCACCGGCGACGAGAAGCCGACGTCCACCGTGCGGGTGCGGGCGGTCTTCACTGTGGACCTGTCGGCGGCAGACGTGGTGAAGACGACCGAGCAGTGGTTCGAGACGGGTGAAGACCCCGCCGGGCTGGTGGCGGAGCGGTCGGAGGAGGTCGTGAAGGTCCTGGGTCTGGCGGTGCGGACGACGCGCCGCTTCCTGGTGCGGGAGGGGCGGTAGGCGGGCCGGAGACTTTGCGGCGGGATGGGTGCGATCGCCGATGTTCCTCGGCTGCTCTCCCCATGACCAACGCCCGGACCACCCCTGTTCTCGAACGCGCCGCCGGATGGCTCGACCCCGGCTGGCTGTTCCTGCTTCCGGGCCTGGCGATCCTGGCGGCGACGGTGATGATCCCGGCGAGCAACGACCTCGACGAGGCGCGGCTGGCGCGGGAGAAGGCGCTGGTGGCGGAGGCGCACTCGGCGAAGCGGCTCGAGAACTACACGACGTACCTGGATGCGCTGCGCCGGGGCGACGAGCCGTTGGCGCTCGCGCTGGCGGCGACGCACCTGAACCTGGCGCCGGAGGGGCGCACGGTGCTGGCGATGCCGGACGAGCGCTCCGACGCGAATCCGTTCCCGGCGCTGGAGCCGTCGGCGCCGCCCCAGGTGACGCTGCTGATTCCCGACACGGTGCTGCAGCGCTGGACGAACAACGATCGCACGCGGTTGTGGTTGACGGCGGGCGGCGCGATGTGCGTGCTCATCGGGCTGCTGCCGCCGACGACGCGCCGGCTGTAGCGGCGCGGACGGCGAGGCGCTTGCCGTAGCGATAGAGCAGATGGAAGACGCCGTTGGCGATCACGACGCCGCCGGAGGCGATGGCGATGGTCGTGAACGGCAGGCGGAGGTCCACGCAGGTCCAGATGAACTGGCCGATGCAGAGGATCGAGACGAAGATCAGCGTGGGCGTGCGTGAGACGATGCTGACGATGAAGGCGCCGAAGGGCGCGCCGAGCGCGACGATCGGCGCCGCGGCCATCCAGTTGTAGAAGACCTCGGGGCTGATGGCGTAGCGCGCGGGGTCGGCCTGTTCGAGGATCACGCTCGAGGCGAGGCCGACGAGCGACGTGAAGGCCATGATGACGACGCTGGTGGGGATGGCGATCCTGAGGTCGGCGCGCCGCACGAGGACGAGCGCGGTGTAGAGCAGCATGTCGATGCCGACACCGGTGAGCGAGGCGACGCAGAGGCCGCCGAAGACGCCGATGAAGAGGCCCCAGGCGCGATCGAACGACGCTTCGACGGGCGTGATGCCCTGCACGCGCGCGAACTCGAACACCTTGGCGAGCGTCATCACGCCGAAGGACGCCCAGACGACGGCGAAGAGGACCTTCACGATCTCGCCGGGGACGATCGGCGCGAGCAGCGCGAGGCCGATCGGCGTGCCGATGACGGCGCCGATCATCGACCAGCGCAGGAGACGCAGCGCGACGGGGCGTCCGGTCGCGAGGATGAAGATGGACGCGGAGGTCATGCCGATCGACTGCACGGCGAAGGAGAACGTGCGTCCGATGTCGGCGGACTGATCGAGCAGGAGCGTGAGGATCGGGAAGCCGATCGTGCCGCCGCCCATGGGCGTCGAGCCGGCGACGTATGACCCCGCGGCCATGGCGGCGGCGATCTGCCAGTGCTCGGTGACGGTCGTCCACCAGCCGCCGCCGAACACGATCAGCGCCCAGACGAGATAGAACGCGCCGAGCCAGAGCGGGAATGGCCACCAGCGGGGCAGCGCGCGAAAGACATCAACGGCTTCGCCGGTCCTGCGCTTGCGCACCGCGTCCGATTCTTCGTCCACCGCGCGCTCCTTTCCCGCCTTCCCGGCGCAGCGTACAGCATCATCGGGCGGTTTTCGATCCGGGTTCGGCGGCACGGGTCAGCGCTTTCCGGAGCCGGATCTCGTGTTCTTCGCTTCCTGTCCGAAGAGCAGGTCGTCCACGAGCCAGTTGGCCTGGTACGGCTCCTGCACGTTCGTGCGGCTGGCCGCGGGGCCTTCGGCGCGGATGGTGCGCTGGTAGCAGCCGGCGTTCAGTGCGGCGGCGAGGGCGCCTGCGGCGATCGCGATGCGTGAGAGGCGTCGCATGTCGCGTGAGGGTAGACCCGGGCGCCGCGGGCCGCTACCGTGCGCGCACCGAACCCCACGACGACCCTTCTCTGGAGCATGCACGATGCCCGAGCAGTCTGAATTTCCTGGTTGGCCCGTCGAGGGCGACCCGATCACGACGCCTTCGGGCCTGCAGTTCTTCGATGTGGAGCCCGGCGAGGGCGAGCGTCCGGACTCGCCGCGGACGCGCGTGCGGGTGCACTACACGGGGTGGCTGACGAACGGCAAGAAGTTCGATTCGTCGCACGATCACGGCGGTCCTGCGGAGTTCCGGCTGAACCAGGTGATCGAGGGCTGGAAGGAAGGCGTCGGGTCGATGCGCACGGGCGGCAAGCGCAAGCTGATCGTGCCGTGGGCGCTCGGGTACGGCGCTTCGGGCATGGGGCCGATCCCGCCGAAGGCGACGCTCATCTTCGACGTCGAGCTGCTCGACATCGTCGCCTGATCGGGCGCGTCAGCATCAGCGTCGACGGCGCAGCGCGGCGATGGCGCCGATGCCGAGGAGCGCGGCGCCGCCGGGCGCGGGTTCGTAGTTCCAGATGATGTGCATCGTCGTTCCCGCGGCGAGGACATCGTTGACGGCCCAGGAGCCGCTGATGGCGTCGCCGCCGAAGTCGTGCTGCGCCTGGCCGATGAAGCCGAAGCCCTCGTCGAGCATGACCGAGGCGAACACGGGCTGCACGAGGCCGTCGATGGTGAACGATCCGGTCTGTCCGGCGAACCACGACGCGTAGTTGAAGCCCGAGAAATCGATCGTGATGATGTTGGTGAAGTGGAGGGAGTTGTCGCTCGTCACGAGGAAGGGGAACCCGAACGAGTTCACGACGATGCTCTGGCCCCCGAAGACGTGCGTGAAGTTCAGCGTCTCGCCGAAGGGGCCGGTGTGGGAAACGGACATCGTGAGCGGCGTGCCGTGCGGCTCGGTGAAGGCGTTCACCGCGGAGGGCGCGAGCATCGCGATGGCGGCGAGGATGATGCGGCTGGGACGCATGTTTCTTCCTCCCGAAGGGACAGCAAGTCGTCCCGGGGGAAGCCTACTGCGCGGTCTCTGCGGGCTGCAAGAGAATTCGCCGGAGGCCGGCATCGGCGCAAAAAGAACGCGGCCCGACCGAAGCCGGGCCGCGTGTCAATCTGCTTCCCTCTGAGTACGAAACTCAGCGACGGCGACGCAGGCCGGCGAGGCCAGCGAGACCGAAGAGCGCCGTGGCGCCGGGGGCCGGAACCTTGTTCCAGGCCAGGTACATGATGTTGCCGGTGGCAATGACGTCGTCGACGGCCCAGGAGCCATTGATGGCGCCGCTGGTGGAGCCGATCGCGGCGAAGTTGCCGTTGAGGAGCGACGAGTTCTGAACGCCGACGGCGAAGCCGCTGACGCTGAGGGTGCCCGTCTCGCCCGCGAAGTCGGTGTAGGCGAACGCGTTGAAGTCGAACTGGATGGCGTTCTGCCAGCCAGCGACCTGCGCCGCGGAGATGACGAGGTACGAGAAGCCGAACGAGTCGAAGACCTGCTGAGAGCCGCTGCCGTAGACGTGCGTGAAGTTCTGCGTCTCACCGAACGGGCCGGTGTGGCTGACGGTCATCGACAGCGGGGTGCCGAGGGGCTCGGCGACGGCGGCGGCGCACAGCGCAACGCCGGCGGCGAGGGCAAGGACGTGCTTCATTCCCTATCTCCTTCTGTTTCTTCCCGTCCGGGCGCTCGAGCGGACCCGGACCTATTCGAAATGCCGGCTGACTGTCGCGGCAAACTGTCCGCGACTCCCCGCCAGTCGGCAGCCGAAAAGGTACAGCAGACCCATCCCGCGTACAAGGGACCGCAAGGGTTTTTGCTAGGTGGGAAGCAGAATCCCGGCCGATCGGCGAAAAACCCCGTTATCCGGACCCCGAACGGACTCCGAGTGCGGCCAGCTTGGCCTCCATGAACCGAAGGTGGTGGGCCAGATGGTCCACGTAGTCCTCGACCAGGCCGCCCAGAGTGACGAGGCCACGCTCGTTGTGGACGCCGTCCCGGGCGAAGGCCTCGTCGGGCAGGGCGCGGAGCATCTCGGCGGTCAGCTCGCGGTTCATGCGGAAGAGCTCGCCGACGCGCCGGAGGTCGAGGCGCGTGATCGGGAGGTTGCGGAGCCAGAGGTTTTCGTCGTAGCCGATGATGAGCGGGCGCGGCTGGGCGGCGATGCGCTTCATGCGGTCCGTGCCGACCATGTCGCTGTCGAGCAGATGGACGGCGAGCTGGCGCACGCTCCACTTGCCGGGCACGGGCACGGCGTCGAGCTGTTCGCGCGAGAGGCCTTCGATCGACTTCAGGACGGCGCCGGCGCCGGAGGCGTACCGCTCGATGAGGGATCGGTCCATGCGCGGGATCGTACGGCGCGGGTGACGGGTTGGTTCGAATGGTCAGGCGCCTGGCGCGAGGAACTCCACGCCGTGCGCGGCGGCGAGATCGCCCAAGGCCTGTGGCGTCAGGGCGTCCGGGCCGCCGGACGCG
>JBGTSD010000118.1:0-8732 GCA_041940385.1 Phycisphaerales bacterium
CTGCCCGTTGAAGCGATAGGTCCCCGACATCGCGCGGTCGAGACAGCCGATGATGTTCATCAGCGTCGACTTGCCCGAGCCCGACGCGCCCATGATCGCCACGAACTCGTTCTTGCCGATCTCGAGGTCCACGCCGCGCAGCGCATGCACGCGCTCGTCGCCGATGCGATACACCTTGTGCAACTGGCGGATGGAGATCGTCATGGCGTCGTCGACCCGTTGCTGCTGACCGTCTGCGTCGAGGCGTCGGCGCTGGTGTCCGTGTCGTCCGCCGCCGCCTCGGTCTCATCGCCCGATGCGTCGTCCGCCGCGGGCTCCTCGCCCTCCTTCGTCGCCGCGGCCGTCGCGGCCTGGCGCGCCTCTTCCTCGGCCTTCACGGCCTCTTCGTCGCGCACCTTCGTCCCGTGCGTCAGCGAGAGCAGCGCCTTGTACGGCCCGACGATGATCTTGGACTCCGTGTCCAGCCCCTGGCGGATCGCCGTCGTCCGCAGGTCGCTCGCGCCGGTCACGACCGGCGTCGCAATTGCCTCGCCGTTCTGCAGCGTGAACACCACCGTCGCGAACGTCTTGTCGCGGTTGAACAGCGGGTTGTCGCGCGTCAGGTCCAGCGGCAGCTCGTCGATGCGCACGTCCTTGATCGCCTGGCTCGGCACCAGCATGACGTCGTCGATCGTCTCGACCTCGATGTCCACGCTCGCCGTCAGCCCCGACAGGATCCGCCGACCGTCGAGCTGCACCAGCACCTCGACCTCGAACACATCCGTGTTCGTCGTGGCGCGCGGACGCTGCGAGATCGGGCTCCGGCGCTCGAGCGCGATCTTCTTGACCGTGCCGATGAACTCCTCGTCCGGATAGGCGTTGATGTACACCCGCGCGTTGTGACCGACGCGCACCTCGGCGACGTCCGTCTCGTCCACCTCGGCGACGACGATCATCTCCGACAGGTCCGCGATCTCCATGATCACCGTGCCCGCGTTGTTCATCGTGCCGGTCACGACCAGCTCGCCGACCTCCGCGTTCAGGCGCGTCACCGTGCCGTCGATCGGCGACGCGATCTCCGTGTAGCGCAGGTCCTCACGCACCCGCGTGATGTTCGCCTTCGCCATCTCTACGCCCGCCTCCGAGGCGCGCAGCGTGGACTCGGCGCGGTTCTTCTCCGCCTCCGCCGCCTCCATCGACGCCTTCGAGACGTCCGAGCTTTGGTACAGCGACGACTGGCGCTCCCACTCGGCCACCGCGTTGATGTACGACGCCCGCGCGCCAAGCAACCGGGCCTCTTCCGCCTTCAGCGACGCCTCCGCCGACGCCAGTTGCGCCAGCAGGTCGCGATCGTCCAGCTTCACCACCACGTTCCCCGCGCTGACCGCGTCGCCCTCGTCAAAGGGCAGCGCCACGATCTGTGCCGAGATCCGCGCCGAGATCGACACCCGCTGGGTCGCCTCGATCAGCCCGGGGGCGCTGATCGTCCGCACCAGGCGGCCCGTCTCCACCGGCTCCAGACGCACCAGCGCGCCGCCGCCCTGATTCCGCGCGTCCTGGATCCGCTTCTGGATCGCCGGGAACAGCATGATCGCCGCGCCGCCGATCAGGAGCGCCGCCAGCGCCGTCGCGCCGATCACCCACTTCATCACTCGCCAGAACTTGCCCACATCCACCTCGCTTGACGATGTTCGATCTTCGTCCGGGAAGGTACCCGGCGACCGTGCCTTGGTTGCATACCGCGGCCGGCCTACGCCGACCCGACCTCTCGCTGGGTGACGGCGGCTCCCGCGTCAGGGCGGGACCGCGACCGGCTGCTCCGGTGTACGATTCATTCCGGCTCGCGTGACGCGGCTTTCATGAATCCGCTGCATCGTAGGTTCGCCGCTCCGTTCCCGGGCGCCGCGACAATCGTTCAACAGGGTGTAGCTCAGCTTGGTAGAGCGCCGGGTTTGGGTCCTGGAGGCCGCTGGTTCAAATCCAGTCACCCTGATTCCGTTCCCTCAGCCCACGTCGCGGACGCGCGGCGAATCTCAGCCCCTATCCTCCGCCGATGCGCACCCCGCCCGATCATTTCAACATCCTCCTCATCGGCGCCGGCGCCCGCGAGCACGCGCTCGCGTGGAAGCTCCGTCAGTCGTCGCGCGTGCGCAACATCTACGCGACCCACCCGGAGAACCCCGGATTGGCTTCGCTCGCCAAGCCCGTCGGTTTCCCCTTTGACCTGCGCGATGCGTTCCGTTTGAACCGCTTCTGCGAAACCAATCAGATCAACCTCGTCGTCACCGGCCCCGAGGCCCCCCTCGCCGACGGTGTCGCCGACAAGCTCGCCGCGCCCGGCCGCGCCGTCCTCGGCCCCGGCGCCGAGGGCGCCCGCCTCGAGGCGTCCAAGTCCTGGTCCAAGCGCATCATGCGCGCCGCCTCCGTCCCCACGGCCGAGGCCCGCGTCTTCACCAGCGCCGCCGACGCCAGGCAGTACCTCGAGTCCCGCGAGTCGCCCCACGTCATCAAGGCCTGTGGCCTCGCCGCCGGCAAGGGCGTCTTCGTCCCCGACACCCTCGACGAAGCCCTCATCGCCGTCGATCGCATCATGACCCAGCGCGAGTTTGGCGACGCCGGCGCCGAGATCATCGTTGAAGAACGCCTGAGCGGCCCCGAGGCCTCCGTCCTTGCGCTCGTCGATGGCCGCAGCATCGTCGTCCTCGAAACCTGCCAGGACCACAAGCGCCTCCTCGAGAACGACGAGGGTCCGAACACCGGCGGCATGGGCGCCTACTGCCCCGCCAACGTCGTGGACGACGCGACCATGCGCCGCATCGAGCGCGAGGTCCTCGTCCCCATCGTCGACGTCCTCAAGCGCGAGGACATCGACTACCGCGGCGTGCTCTACGCCGGCCTCATGCTCACCCACGGCGGCCCCAAGGTCCTCGAGTTCAACGTTCGCTTCGGCGACCCCGAGTGCCAGGCGCTCATGGTCCGCATGAAGGCCGACCTCGCCGAACTCCTCTGGCGCACCGCCACCGGCGCGCTCGCCGACGCCGACCTCAACTGGGATCCCCGTCCGTCCTGCTGCGTCGTCCTCGCCGCCGAGGGCTACCCCGGCACGAGCGAGAAGGGCCACCCGATCGAAGGTCTGGACGAAGTCGAGGCCATGCGCGACGTCGTCGTGTTCCACGCCAGCAGCCGTCGCGATGCGCAGGGGCGCATCGTCACGGGCGGCGGGCGATGCCTCAGCGTCGTGGCCCTCGGCGACACTCTCGCCGACGCGCGTCGCCTGGCCAACCTGGCCGCCGAGCGCATCCAGTTCAAGGGCAAGGTCTACCGGCGCGACATCGGCGCGGGCGCACTCGCCGAGGCAGGCCAAAAATAAGACCGGCGGACCTGAGTCCGCCGGCCGAAGGAGTCGTGCTGGAGTCGCCCGCGATCAGCGGCGGCGACGCAGACCGGCGAGGCCCATGAGGCCCATCGCCATCGCGCTGCCCGGCGCCGGGATGTACGAGCCGGAGAACGAGCCCTCCGACGTGAAGTCGCTGATGCCGACGACGTTCTGACCGTCGAAGACCAGCGCCGCGCCGAGGAAGCTGTTGAGGTTCGTGAACGTGAAGCCGAAGTCGCCCGGGAACTGACCGGAGTCGCCGGTGTACTGCGAGCCGGCCGAGCCGACCGTGTAGTCGACCTCGAAGCCGCTCATCGAACCGGAGAACACGCGCATCGCGTTGCCGATGCCGGCGAACGCCGCGCTGTCGAAGTCGCCGCGGAACAGCAGATCGCCGCTGCCGACCTCGCGGAACTCAAAGAAGCCCGCGACCGAGAAGTTGTGCGAGAACACGCCCGGCACGATCGCGACCGTGCCCGCGAACGCGAGCTCCATCGCCGTCGTGAACGACGCCGCGACCGTGATCGGACCCAGAGGCCCGTCGTGGTCCGGATCGATCAGGAGGTCCACCGTCGTCCCGGCGAACTCGTTGATCGTCGTCGTCTGCGAAGCGCCGTCGTACGTCGCGCTAAATGTCGGCGCGGCCGGATTGCTGTCCGACGCGAACGAGATGAACGCGCCCTGCGAACCCGCGGCAAGTGCGCCGCCGGCCACGACCGCCAGTGCGGAACGAACCATTGGTCAATCCCTTCTTTCGATCTCTCCCCGTCCGATGTGCAATCGGAGCGAGGCAACTCCAGTTTCCCTGTGAAGCTACGACTCCGGATCGGATGTGCGGTCCGACCCACCAGAACGATACCCCAGATCGGTCGGCAAGCAAACCCCCGTCCAACCTTTCAGATGCGGATTCTGCCCGTTATCAGGCCCTCGCCCGCAGAACCGGCGCCCCCCGACCCCGGCCCTGCTCCAGCCCACCCGATCAAACCCCCGAAACGACCTCCAGACGGGCGTATTTCAGCACCAGGGTCTTCGTCCCCGCCCCCGCAAACTGCACCTTCGCCCGCGCCTCGGGTCCGCGCCCATCGACCGATAACACGCGCCCACGCCCGAACTGCGGGTGCCGCACCTGCGCCCCCGGCGCGATACCCCCATGCCCCGCGCCGCCCGTCGGCGTGAGCCGCGTCGTCGAGCGCCCCCAGGTGGACTCCTCCTCGTCGTACGAGTCGAACCCGCCGGACTGGTCCGACACCGTCAATCCCTCGCCCAGTTCCTCGATGAACGCGCTGCGGATCGTCCGCTCCGGGATGCCGCGCATCGTGCGCAGTCGCGCGCTCGTCAGCAGCAATCGCTCGCGCGCCCGCGTCACGCCGACGAAGCACAGCCGGCGCTCTTCCTCCAGCTCGCTCTCGTTCTCGCGCGAGCGCGAGTGGGGGAGCAGACCATCCTCGAGCCCGATCATCGCCACCGCGTCGAACTCCAGGCCCTTCGCCGCGTGCAGCGTCATCAGCGTCACGGCGCCGCGCTCCGGATCGATCGCGTCCGCGTCCGCCACCAGCGACGCCGCCTCGAGATACCCGCGCAGCATCGTCAGAAGCGGCGGCGCCTGCGCGCTCCCCGGCGCCACCGCCGCGTCGCTCTCCGCCTCGTACTCGTTCTCAAACTCCGCGGCGGACGACACCACCTCCGCCAGGTTCGCCGTGCGCTCCTCGCCCTGCTCATCGCCCGACCCGCGATGCAGCTTCTCCAGCCCCGACTCCTTCACCACCCGCTCCACCAGCTCCGAGAGCGACGTCGCCACCTGCGCGCCCATGAACGAGCCCTCGCCCGTCCAGACACCCAGCATCTCGATGAACTTCTGCATCGCCCCCGCCGCCCGCGCCGACACGCCGTCGATCGACGCCGCCTCGCGCATCGCCTTCAAAAGCGGGACTTCCTTCGCCGCCGCGTGCGCCCGCACGCGTTCCAGCGACGTCGCCCCTATCCCGCGCGTCGGCTTGTTCACGATCCGCGCCAGCGACACATCGTCCGCCGGGTTCGCGATCACCCGCAGGTACCCCAGCGCATCCTTCACTTCCTCGCGGTCGTAGAACGCCGTGCCCCGCGCGATCACGTACGGCACGCCGCCCGCGCGCAGCGCATCCTCCATCACGCGGCTCAGCGCATTGGTTCGGTAGAACACCGCCATCTCGCGCCACGCCGTGCCCTCCTCGCTCCGCGCCCGCAGCCAGTCCAGCACCACGCGCGCCTCGTGGTGCTCATCGCCGCAGTGAATCACCTCCGGCGACTCGCCCCCGGTTCGGCTCGTGAACAGCCGCTTGTGCTTGCGACGCTTGTTCCGCTGAATGAGCGTGTCCGCCGCCTCGAGGATCGGCGACCTCGAACGGAAGTTCTCCCCCAGCGTGATCACCCGCGCATCCGGCCACACCTCTTCGAACTCGAGGATGTTCCCGATGTCGGCGCCGCGCCAGCCGTAGATGCTCTGGTCCGGATCGCCCACCACGCAGATGTTCACCCGCGCCCCGAGCGCCTTCTCCTCCGCCGAGCGCTCCGCGATCAGCCGCGCCAGCGCGAACTGCGCATGGTTCGTGTCCTGGTACTCGTCGATCATCACGTACTGCCAGCGCGCCCGCACTTCGTGCAGCGCATCCGCGCTCCGCTCGAGCACCCGCACCGTCAGCATGAGCAGATCGTCGAAGTCCACGGCGTTCGCCGCGCGCAACCCTCGCTCGTACCCGCGATAGAGACGCGCCACCGTCCGCGTGTAGAAGTCCCCCGCCACCTTCTCGAACGCCGCGGCGTCCAAGAGCTGGTTCTTCGCCTTCGACACCTGCCACAGCACCGCCGACGGCGGGAAGTTGCTCGTGCTCAGCCCCGCGTCCGCGACCACGCGCTTCATCAGTGCGCTCTGATCGCCCGAGTCGTAGATCGAGAACGTGCCATCGAGACCCGGAATGTTCAGCTCGCCCGCGTAGCGCCGAAGAAGTCGCGCGCACAGCGAGTGGAACGTCGTCACCGTCAGGCCGCGCACCGTGCGCTCGTCTTCACCGAGCAGCGCGTGCACGCGCTCGCGCATCTCTCCCGCGGCCTTGTTCGTGAACGTCACCGCAAGAATCTGCCACGGCGCCACGCCGATCCGCACCAGGTGCGCGATCCGACGCGTGATCACCCGCGTCTTGCCCGACCCCGGCCCCGCGAGAATCAAGAGCGGCCCCTCCGTGTGCAGCGTCGCGTCGCGCTGCACGTCCGTGAGGCCATCCAGCAGCGGGTCGGCGCCGTCGGTGGGGGCCTGAACTGTGTCGGTTTCGTCGTCCATGACGGGCTTGCTCACCATCGCCTGACCATAGCCGGAAGGCCGCGCCGTTCGGGTCCGAGAAGGCCTCCATCCATCCGGGGCCCGCGTTTACGGGGGCCCGGGCGGCGGGCCGTCAGATGCTCCACCGCCGCCGCCAGCCGCAGCCAGGTTGTCCACCGTCCCGAGCCCCACAATGGGTTGTGTCCGGGGGGCCGGAACCGATGATTTCGACCCCATCCATCGTGGATGACGAACCTCTAACCCCGTTTCGACGAAAGACTTAAGGATTCCGACAGCATGTCCCGACAAAATCCACAGCATTTTGTGTTTCGCCCGCCTTGCACCCACGATGGATTGCGGTAGCATCTCCCTCGCTCGACGCCGACCGTGGGAACAAAAGGGCACGGCCGGCAGCGACGCACAGCACGAGACCCCGCGGCCACCTGGCCCCGAAGGCCTCTTCCAACCAGACCCAACCCTCGGGCCGTGGGAGCCCGGGCGACTTCCAAAGCCAGCTTCTCAGCGTACCATACAAACACCGACCACGAGGCGACCCGAGCGAGCGCATCCGCCACCCCGCGGAAACGTTCGCCAGGGCCGCCCGGGAGGCTCATATGCCCGTCCTCTGCGACACCCAGATCCGTGAACTCATCGGCATCGAGCCCTTCGAGGAAGGGACCAAGCGCAACGGCAAGGTCTCCTACGGCGTCTCCTCCTACGGCTACGACGTCCGAGTCGGATCACGCTTCAAGGTCTTCACCGCAACGCCCCGCACCGGCGGCGTCGCCATCGTCGATCCCAAGAACTTCACCGACGACCTCTTCGTCGAGATCGACGCCGAAGCCCGCGGCTCCGACCACGTCGTCATCCCCCCCAACTCCTTCGCCCTCTGCGAAACCGTCGAGACCTTCACCATCCCGCGCGATGTCCTCGTCATCTGCGTCGGCAAGTCCACCTACGCACGCTGCGGCCTCATCGTGAACGTCACGCCCCTCGAACCCGAATGGCGCGGCAAGGTCACCCTCGAAATCTCCAACACCACGCCGCTGCCCGCGAAGGTCTACGCCAACGAGGGAATTGCGCAGCTGGTGTTCCTGAAGGCGGATCGCGTGTGCGCGGTCAGCTACGCGGACAAGGCGGGTAAGTACCAGGATCAGCGCGGACTCACGCTTCCCATGGTTGATTAGCAGTAGGCAACAAGGCACCAAGGCACCGAGGCATCAAGTTTTGGACCGGGGATTGGCGTGGCAGAACGGATTCGGACTTATCGAGATCTGATCGCATGGCAGCGAGCATTCCAGCTAGGACTCAGGATCTACAAGCTCACGAGGGAGCTTCCGGATCACGAGCGATTCGGGCTGATCTCGCAACTCCGTCGCGGATCGATCTCCATTGCAAGCAACATCGCCGAGGGCTACGGCCGCGGCAGCACATCGGACTACGTTCGGTTTCTGAAGATTGCCCGTGGCGCTCTCTACGAACTCGACACACAACTGCAGTTTGCGGTGGAACTGGGCTACGTCAGTTCAAGCCAGTTCGAGGAAGTAAACCAGCATCTGCTCGAGGCCGAGCGAGTCTTGGCCGGGCTGATCCGGTCGTTGGAATCGTAATGCCCGACGCGGCTTGTCTCTCATCTCGATGCCTTGATGCCTTGATGCCTAGGTGCCTCCCATGAAGATCACTCGCAAGTTCACCGCCGCTGGCAAGGACCCCTTCGCCTCCGTCGATTGGGTCAAGCGCTCCTCGCGCATCTCGAATCCCGACGGCTCCGTCGTCTTCGAGATGACCGACGCCGAAGTGCCCGCGACCTGGTCGCAGCTCGCCACCGACATCATGGTGAGCAAGTACTTCCGCAAGGCCGGCGTGCCGCAGAAGAACGCGGACGGCGCGCCCGCGCTCGACGACGCCGGCAAGCCCATCCTCGGCCCCGAGCGCAGCGCGAAGCAGGTCATCCACCGCCTCGCCGGCTGCTGGCGCCACTGGGGCGAGAGCCACAACTACTTCGACTCCGCCGACGACGCCCAGGCGTTCTATGACGAACTGGTCCACATGATGGTCCACCAAATCGCGGCGCCCAACTCGCCG
>JBGTSD010000119.1:0-8349 GCA_041940385.1 Phycisphaerales bacterium
CGATCGGGTTCGTCGGCGCTCGACGGCGCGGAGTAGTCGTCCTGGGAGAGGACGGTGTAGGAGACGCGTCCGGAGCGGCGCTGGGAGGTCAGCACCATGTCGGAGACGTCCATGAGCACGTTGGTCTCGCGGTCGAAGCGGATCTCGATCGGGCGGTACATGGCGAAGAGGAAGTCGTTGGACTTGCTGCGCATGGTGACGCGCTGCTCGTAGATCGGTCCGGTGGTGCGCGGGCCGAGGCGCTGGAAGTTCTCGCCGACGGTGATCGGGCGGTTGTTGGGGTTGGCGCGGAAGGGCGCGCGTCGCCAGACGCCGGTGGCGGCGTCGTACTCGTCGAGCACGGCGCCGCGCAGCAGAACGGCGCGGTCCTCGCTGCCGATGTTGCGGCCGAATTCGTCGAGGATGGTGAGATCGAGGACGGTGGAGGCGTTGTCCTCGAGTTCGCCGGAGCGGCCGAGGACGATCTCGTCGCGGAAGCCGATGGTGGCGCCGACGGCGGGGCTCGACCAGTCGGTGATGAAGTCCGACGCCATGCCGCGGGGGATGACGAGGTAGACCGCGACGCCGAAGACGGTCATGAAGGCGGCGGCGCCGGCGGTGACCCAGCGGAGTCGCCGTGCGGCGCCGGGGGGCGAGGGCGCGGCGGGCGTCTGCGTCGGCGCCCTGGGTCCGTGCAGGCCGGCGTGGATCTGGAAGAGGAGGATCGTCCAGAGCGCGATCGGCACGTAGAGGAAGACCATCAAGCCGACGGGCAGGGAATTGCTGGTCAGCAGCGCGGCGATGACGATGAACACGCTGAGCACGAGGAGCTGCGCCTGGTTGCGCGGCGTGGGCTTCTCGTAAAACTTCACGACCTGCACCCAGGCGCAGAGCGTCGCGAGGGCTTCGACGAACTTCTCGGGCTGCTCGACGGCGGCGAGCGCGGTCCACGCGGCGGCGGCGATGACGACGATGTTGAGCAGCCACTGGGGAAGGACGCCGTGGGCCTCGTCCTTGGTGAGGTAGCGGGCCGCGGCGACGAGAGCGATGGCGATGAAGCCGATCAGGGCGCGCTCGTCGGCGACGAAGAACGCCATGACGCCGAGCGCCACGGTGAGCGCGAGCCAGCGCGGGAAGGATTCGACGAGCTTCAGCGCCACGTCGGGCTCCCTTCCAGCTTGGCCGGGTCGAGGACGGCGTCGGGGCGCATCGCGGAGACGAAGACGGCGCGTGCGGGCGCGCGCGGCGGACGGGCGGCGCCGGCGTGCACGACGACCCAGCCCGCGGCCCGCGAAGAGACGGTCGGGAAGTTGGCGGGCGCGGGCTCGTCGGGGAGGCGGACGAGCGCGAGGGCGTCGAGCAGGCGCTCGACGTGGCGCGCGCCGGGGCGCGGCGGCAGGGCGATGCCGGCCGAGGGAATCGAGAGGCCGACCTCGGCGCCGTCTTCCGCGGCGCGCAGGAGGAAGCCGGCGGCGAGACTCAGCGCGCGCTCGTTCAGGGCCGCGGCGCCGGCGGCGTTTGCGGGGACGGGGACGACGGCGACCCAGAGGCGCTGGGGCGAGTGGGCGGCGTTCTCGCGGACGACGAGCGCGCCGGTGCGCGCCGAGGCCCGCCACGCGATCTGGCGCGCGCTGTCGCCGGGGGCGTACTCGCGGAGCGCGAAGAACTCATCGCCCATGCCGACGGTCGTGGCGGAGGTGTCGCCCTCGTAGGACGACGCGATGGCGCGGCGGAGGGCGTCGCGCAGCACGGGCGCGGGCTCGGGGCGGATGAGGCAGCGCGACCCGGGCAGGTCGGGCCCGGCGAGGAAGGTGACGGACTTGCGCGTGATGCCGAAGGGGAAGGAGGTGCGGGCGCGCAGGGCGGCGAAGGTGTGCACGCCGCGACGCGCGGGTGTGACGATGGCGTCGACGCGCACATTGGATCGCGCTGGCGCGTGGGCGATGAAGGCGTGCGTGGGCGGCAGCACGGCGACGGGCGGACCGTCCGGGTCGGGCTCGGCGCGTCGGGGCGGGAGTTCGGAGAGGCCGACGGCGAACATCGGGAGCCAGCGGGAGCGGTTGGTGGCGGTGTAGCCGATGTGCAGGGGCGAGCCGACGGCGCCGGTGCGGGGCACGTGGCGTTTCACGCGCAGGCCGACGAGCATCCCGCCGCTGACGACGCCGGAGACCAGAGCGCCGGCGAGGGCCAGGCCGAAGGCGAAGAACAGCATGTTGTTCTGGCTGTTGAGGGCGCCGAGGCCGAGGAGCCCGACGATCACGATGTACGCCAGCCCGGAGCCGGAGAGGTGTCGGCGTCGCTGCGGCCGGGCGTTCATCAGAGAAGTGTACGAGGGGGAGGCGCCGACGGATCGACGCGAATCGGGGGGTTCAGCGGCTGTATCGCCGGAACTCCTCCATCAGGTCCTCCGGCAGCGGTCCGTCGCCGGGCCCTTTGCGCACGATGATGAGCAGGCGCTGCGACGACGGCGGGAGTCGGAAGGTCTGCGACACCGGCGCGAGGCCCGCGCCCTTGGCGATGACCGCGCAGTCGTAGTTGAGGAATCCGGCGCCGACCTCGCTGACGCTCATCGAGAATTCGCCCGCGTTGTCGCTCACGGCCGTGGCGACCTGCTTGCGGTTGAGCTTCTCCGGATCGGTCCACAGCTCGATCGCGACGCCGGGGACTCCGGTGTCGGAAAGGCGAACGTCGGACTTGTCGACGAGCGCGGCGTAGGAGATGTCGCCGGTGATCACCTTGCCCTTGAGGGTGTAGGGCGAGCAGCCGCCGAGCGCGATGGCAACGCAGGACAGCGCGAGGAGCGCGAGGCGTGTGATGTGGTTCATGAGGCGTCGTCGTCGGATTCGGGTTCGTCTGCGCCGGTGGGGACCAGGTCCTCCACCGAGGGCAGGTCCTTGACGCTCGAGAGGCCGAAGAGTTCGAGGAACTGCTTGCTGACGCCGTAGAGCATGGGGCGGCCGAGCTCTTCGGCGCGTCCGACGATGCTGATGAGGCGGCGTTCGAGGAGGGAGCGGAGGACCTCGCCGCAGGCCACGCCGCGGATCGATTCGATCTGCGCGCGGGTGATGGGCTGGCGGTAGGCGATGACGGCGAGGGTCTCGACGGCGGCGCGGGAGAGTCGCTGGGACTGGCGCGCCTGGCGGAAGGCGCCGACGGCCTCGGCGAACTGCGGCAGGGTCATGACGCGGAATCCGCCGGCGACCTGTTCGATGCGGAAGGCGCGTCCGGTGGACTCGTACGCGGCGTTGAGGTGCTCGATGGCCTGCTTGACGGCGCGGGCCCCACCCTTGTCGAGGCCCACGTTCAGGGCTTCGGCGATTCGTCCGGCTGTGACGGGTCTGTCGAGTGTGAGCAGGATGGCCTCGACGGCGGGCGCGATCGATGCGGGATCGGTCGTGGCCGCGTCGGGCGCCTCATCCACGCGGACCTCGACGGGTTTCTCGGGCTGAACGCGAATCTTCTCGGCCTGCGAGGGCATCTGCTCAGTCTAGCAAGCGAACTGCGTGATATCGGGTCTCCGGCGCCGCTGAAGAACGGGGCGAGGATGGTCCGATGGAACGTCGCCCTACCGGTCTTCGGGCATCCCCGGGGTCCGGCGTCACTCCTGAGAAGGCAGGTTCGGTCCCATGGCGAACACGAATGACTGCACGGTCGCGGAATCACTCATGACGCTGGTCCGGGTGGACTGCGAGCGGGCGACGAGCAACGCCCGCTGGGCCGAGGTGCTGGTGTGGATGGCGTCCGACCTCGAGGCCATGTCCCGGGAGTTGGACCTCCCTGACGCCCTTCGGACCCAGATGATGGAGCTTGCGGGGTACGCCCGGCAGGTCACGCGGACGGTTCGGCGGCGAAGCAAGGCCGCGTAGCGCGGGGCGGGGCTAGAGTGGCGGCCCTCCTCTGGGGGGAGCCGCCATGTCCATCGACACCCACGAGAACTCGACGAGCGCGCGTTGGGCTGCGCCGGAATCGCCGCTGCGCGAGCTGCTGCGTCAGGCGCTGCCCTCGATGGCGGCGATGCTGTCGTACACGGCGATGCAGTTCATCGACGCGCGCATGGTGGCGGAGCTTGGGGCGCTGCCGCTGGCGGCGCAGGGCAACGGCGGCGTCGCGGCGTGGTTCCCCATCGCGACGTCGCTGGGCGTGCTGTTCATCGTCAACACGTACGTCGCGCAGAACCTCGGCGCCGGGCGGCCTCGCGAGGGCGCCGCGTACGCGTGGAACGGCCTCTGGCTTGGCCTGATCGCGTGGCTGTTCACGCTGCCGTACGGCGCGGCGCTGGGGCCGATCTTCCGCTTGATGGGCGAAGACGGGCACGACCCGGAGTTGGTGCGCCTCGAGACGGAGTACGCGCAGATCCTGATCGCGGGCGGGATCTTCTGGATGTGGTCGCGCGCAATCGGGCAGTTCTTCTACGGCGTGCACCGGCCGATGGTGGTGCTGACATCCACCGTCGCGTCGAACATCGTGAACATCGGGCTCAACTACGTCCTGATCTTCGGGAAGCTCGGTTTTCCCGCGATGGGCGTGCGCGGCGCGGCGATCGCCACGGTGATCGCGGCGTCGATCGAGCTCGCCATTCCGATGGCGCTCTTCCTCTCGAAGTCGTACGACCGGGACTACGGCACGCGCAGCGCGTGGCGATGGTCGTGGCCCAAGGCGCGCAACATCATCCGGGTCGGCTGGCCCGGCGGCGTGCAGCAGGGCAACGAGATGTTCTGCTGGTGGATCTTCATGGCCTACCTCATCGGCAGCTTCGGCACGGCGCACAACACCGCGGCGTGGATCGGGCTGCGCTGGATGACCGTCGGCTTCATGCCCATCTTCGGGCTGCAGCAGGCGGTGACGGCGGTGGTCGGGCGGCAGATCGGGCGGGGTGATCTGGCCGCGGCGAACCAGCGGGCATGGCTCGGCGTGAAGGTCGCGATGGCGTACATGGCGATGTGCGCGGCGTCGATCGTCGTGCTGCGCGAACCCATGATCCATTTCTTCATCGCCGATACCGTGGACCCCGAGGTGCGCGAGGAGATCGTCCACGTCGGATCGTGGATCCTGGTGTGCTGCGCGGTGTTCCAGCTCTTCGATGCGCTGGGGATCGTGCTCATGGGCGCTCTGCGCGGCGCTGGCGACACGATCTGGCCGGGCGTGGTCACGATGATCCTGTCGTGGACACTGATCCTCGGCGTCGGGTGGCTGTTCGTGACCGTCCTGCCGGGGCTGGGGGCGATTGGGCCTTGGATCGCGGCGACGCTGTACATCGCGGCGCTGAGCGTGGCGACGTGGCTGCGTTGGCAGGGAGGCCGGTGGAAGACAATCGCCCTGGTCGCCCAGGACGGGCTCCCAGAGGCCCCTAAGGGCGATCCGGCTTGAGGATGGCGATCGGCGGGCCTACATTCGGGTCCTGATCGCGTCTGCGAGAGCCCGGGTTCGCGGCCTCTGCGGAGCGATGATCCCCTTCCAGGAGCTGCTGCACGATGGCTGACCCGATGGACATGGTGATCGGTTCGGACGAGAGCGTTTCGCGCGATCCTGCCACGGCGGAGAAGCACCGGAAGGCGGCGCAGAGCGCGGAGGCCTCGGGCGATCGCCCCGGCGCCGTGGCGCTCTATCGCAAGGCGGCGGCGGCGGACGGCGCGGACGCGGAGAGCATCTTCCGTCTGGCGTTCCTGCTAGACCTCAGCGGCGAAGAGGATGAGGCGATCGCGCTGTACGAGCGCTTGATCGAGCTGCAGCCGGCGCCGGTCAACGCGCTGATGAACCTGGCGGTGCTGTACGAGGACCGGGGCGACTACCCCCGCGCCGAGAAGTGCCTGCGCCAGGTGCTGGACACGAATCCCGGTCACCTGCGAGCGCGCCTGTTCATGAAGGACGTGATCGCGTCGCGGGAGATGGTCATCGACGACGAGGGCGAGCGCGACCTGGCGAAGCGCAACGCGCTCCTCGACACGCCGGTGACAGACTTCGACCTTTCCGTCCGGGCTCGAAACTGCCTCAAGAAGATGAACATCCGCACGCTGGGCGACCTCCTGCGGGTGAGCGAGGCGGAGCTGCTGGGCTACAAGAACTTCGGCGAGGCCACGCTGATCGAGATCAAGCAGATGCTCTCGAGCAAGGGCCTGCGCCTCGGCCAGCGTCTGGACGACCAGCGCCGGCAGTCCCGTCGCGAGCTGTTCGAGTCGCTGCGCGGCTCGGGCAACGAGGCGGCCCTGGCGCGTCCGGTCACGGAGATCGAGTTCTCCGTCCGCGTCCGCAAGGCGCTCCAGCTCCTGGGCATCCACACGCTGGGCGACCTCGCCAGCCGCACCGAGGCCGAGCTGATGGGCGTTAAGAACTTCGGCGCCACGTCGCTGTCCGAGGTGAAGGCGCGGCTGACGGAGCACGGCCTGGCGCTGCGGCTGCTCGAGAACTGAAGCCGGCGGTGAAATCTGCGGCGCGGACGCTCCGGCGTCCGAAGGTGAGAGCGCCGTGAACACGACCCAATTCTCGACATCGTGCGCCGTTCGTCCGCTCCTGCGGGCCGCGGTGCGGACGCTGGCGTTGGTGACTCTGCTCGTCGCTTCGGGCTGTACGACCGGGCAATCCACGGCGGTGTCGCCTCGGGCGACGGGTCCGGAGCCAGACGTCCGGATTCGGGTGGGCGCCGCCCACGATCGCGTGGTGTTCGGCTCCCCGGCGACGGTCGAGGTGGAGGCGGGTCCCTTCAGCCGCGGCTGGGTGCGGATGACGACGCCCCTGACAGTCCGCCTGTCGGACGACGTCTGGCTGGTGACGGACCGTGCGGGCTCGGCCCGGCGGTTCGGGAGCGTGCGCCCGATCCGGATTCGCGCGGCCGACGGCGGCAGCGTGTCGGTGGACGGCGGGACCTACGCGGGCCAGATCGAGCTGATCGCGCGTCCCGGCATCTCCGCCGGCGCGTTCGACCTCATCGCGCACGTGCCGATGGAGAAGTATCTCCCGGGCGTGCTGGCGAAGGAGCTGTACCAGGACTGGTCGCGCGGCGCGTTCGAAGCGCAGGCGATCGCGGCCCGTTCTTACGCGATGCACGAGCGCCAGCGCAACATCGCCAAGGGCGCGGACTACGACCTCGAGACCACCGAGGCCGACCAGGTCTACGGCGGCGACACCAGCAATCGCACGGCGCTCGCGGCGGTGGAGGCCACGCGCGGGCTGGTGCTCACGTTCCGCGGGTTCCCGCTGCGGGCGTACTACTCGAGCACGTGCGGCGGGCGGCCGAACTCGGCGCGAGACGTGTGGCCGACGGGCCCGGGCTACGAGTACAACCTCGCGCAGCCGCTGCAGGCGCAGGCGCGCCCCCACTACTGCCAGAGCTCTCCGCTGTACCGCTGGACGGTGACGCGCGACATGGGCGACGTGGTGCGCAGGATCTCGGGGTACGCCACGCATCACGGGCTCAGCATCAAGGCGATCACGAGCGTCTCGCGGATCGAGCCGACCAAGCGGAGCGCGCTCGGGCGTCCCGCGGAGTTCAAGGTCACCGACGCGCAGGGCCGGTCGTGGACGATGAACGCGGAGCACCTGCGCTTCGCGCTCAACTACACCGACGGCTCGTCCATCCCCGCGGTGACGCGCCCGCAGCGCATCAACAGCGCGGACTTCGACGCCTTCGTGCGCGGCGGATCGGTGACCTTCAACGGACGCGGGTTCGGGCACGGCGTGGGCATGTGCCAGTTCTGCGTCGAGGGGCTCGGACGCAAGGGCGAGCGCGGCAGGGACATGGTCCTGCGCTTCTACCCCGGCGCGATCATCGAAAAGCTGTGGTGAGCGACCCCCGGACGCTTACGGCGCGAAGACGTCGTAGGTCTTCGGCGCGCGCGGCGCCAGGATGACCATGGCCCGCGCCGGCCGATCGTTCGGCCCGAAGGACCGCACGCTCAGCATCGCTTCGCCCAGCGTCGGCGGCGATTCCGCCGGCGGGCCCGCGATGATCATGCTCGAGGTCCTCGTGGGCTCCACGACGAACCCGGTCTCGTTGAGGTGCGCGTCGGAGCGCGGCGTCTCCGTCTCGCGCCAGCTCACGCCCGGCGCCTCGCTCGTGATCACGTAGGCATAGCCGGGCTCGAACGACGCCTCGATCGCCAGCGACTCGAACAGGCGGCCCTCGCTCCGCGCATCGAAGCCGGGCATCGGCAGGCCCGCGGCCTGCGCCGCGATCTCCTCGGCGCGCGAGAGCGTGGCGACGCCTTCGAAGAGCTGCGGCACGAGCTCGATGCGCACCACCGAGCCCGTCGCGGCCGGCGCCGTCCAGCAGCGGACCAGGAAGCGCAGCGCGCCGGCGGGCAGCGCACGGCGAAGGCCGTCCACGACGATCGGCGCCCCCTCGTCGATCGACCGGCCGCGGAACGCCTCGCGCCA
>JBGTSD010000120.1:0-7889 GCA_041940385.1 Phycisphaerales bacterium
CGCCTCGCCGCCCCCGGCGCCGTCGTCGTACACCGCGAGCGCGTTGGCGCGGCCGGAGAGGCCGAACTGCATGGCGGACCAGTGCGCGCCGTTCCACTGCGCGATGTAGGGCACGCTGGTGGCGCCGGACTGGAGGAAGTCGCCCGCGGCGATGAGGCGCGCAGATTGACCTTGTGGTGTGAACGACTGCATCGCGCGAACGGGCGCATTGAATCCTGCGCCGAGCGCCGACCAGCTTCCGCCGTCCCAGCGCGCGATGTTCGCCGCGGGCGTTCCGCCGGCGTTGGCGAAGGCGCCGCCGACGTAGAGACGTTCGCCCGATCCGTCATCGTGGAGCGCGAGCGCGTAGACGGGGCCGTCGAGGCCGCCGGTGAGCGGGATCCAGGCGCCGTGCAGGTACAAGGCGATGCGATTGGCGGCGACGCCGCCGATCACGGTGAACTCGCCCGCGGCGATGAGGATGGACTCGCCGCCGAGATTGAGTTCGAGCAGCGCGTGGACGGCGCCGTTGGCGGAGATGTCGTCCGAACCGGTGCTGGGAATGGCGAAGTCGTTGCTCCACTCCGGATCGCATCCACCGGCGAGCGCGGGCGCGCAGGAGGAGAGCGTGGCCAGGACTGCGAGGGTCAGGCGGCTGGGCGGGCGCGGCATGTGGGTCTCTCCGGAAGGCACAGGAACCGTCACGAGCGACGCAGGAGTCGATACGCCTGGAACGGGTGGTCGGCTGCATCGGAGCACGCCGATGCCGCGCCGGTTTCAGTCGCAAGCCATGTTGAACTGGGAGAGGACGGTGTTGAGGTCGGAGAAGCCGACCTGGCCGTCGTCGTCGATGTCGCCGGGGATGTTCTCGCCGATCTCGTTGAAGTGGCTGACGACGATGTTGAGGTCGGCGAAGCCGACGAAGTTGTCGCCGTCGAGGTCGGCGGGGCAGAAGACGGGGTCGCAGCCGAGGAGCACGCCGAGGTAGGGGGAGAACTGGCCGCCGATGTTCTCGAACGAGCCGCCGATGAAGAGCGAGGGGCGGTCCTGGGTGTCGCTGGAGACGAGGGCCGCGATCAGCGCGGAGGATTCGATGTTGGCGTCGATCGTCTCCCAGACTTCGCCGTCCCAGCGCGCCATGACGGGAGCGCTCGGCGAGGTCTGGAATCGAGCGCCCGCGGCGTAGAGCGCGGGGCCGTCGCCGCGGTCGTGCACGGCGAGCGCGTTGACGAGGAACGGCACGCCGCCGCCGACGCTTGACCACGCGCCGCCATCCCAGCGCGCGACGTTGGAGACTGGGATTCCGCCGGCGTGATCGAAGTGGCCGGCGACGATGAGGGCGTCGTCAAAGACGATCATGTCGGAAACGATGGGCAGACTCGGCGAGGGGAGCCCGGGCAGCGTGAGCGAGAGGCCGCTTTGAAGGGGCTCCCAGTGGTCGACGTTCCAGCGCGCCACGGAGTTGACCGTCGTCGAACCGGAGAAGGGGAAGAGGCCGCCGATATAGAGGTCACCATCGAACACTTCGATGGCGGACACGGTGGCGCTGACGCCGGCGCCGAGGGGCTGCCACGCGGCGCCGTCCCAGAAGGCGACGTGGTTGAGCGCGGGTCCGCTACTTTGTTCGACGAAGCCGCCGACGACGAGTCGCTCGCCCTCGCCGAAGTCGTAGAAGCGCATGTCGAAGACGTCGGATCCGAGGCCGGGCGCGAAGTTCTCCCACGCGGCGCCGTTCCAGCGCGCCACGTAGTTGGCCTCGGCGCCATCGGCCTCGGTGAAGAGGCCGCCGATGTAGACGGCGTCCTCGCGCGGGAGGATGGCCGCGGCAGGCGCGTTGAGGCCTTGTCCGAGGGGGCTGAAGACGCTTCCGTCCCACGCGAGGATCTGGTCGTTCTGTTCGAGCACGCGCGCCATGTAGACGATGTCCTGGCCATTCTGGGTGGCCGCGGCGAGCGCGGTGACGGGCCCGTCGAGCGGGCCGGTTTTGATGACGGGTTCGTTGATCCACGCTCCATTGGTCCAGACGGCGAATCCCGCGGCGGGCTCGGCGCCGACTGTGCTGAGGTCGCCGCCGATCCAGAGCGCCGGCCCGCCGTCGACGGGCCGCGACGCGATGGCATGGACGGCGCCGTCGACCGGTCCGCCGATGACGGACCATGCCTGGCCGTTCCAGCGCACGAGGTCGCCGCGGTCTTCGCCGGCGGTCAGCGGGATGCGTCCGCCGACGTAGAGCGCCTCTCCGGCGCCGTCGTCGTGCACGCCGAGGGTGAAGATGTCGATCGGCTCGCCCGCGGCTTCCTCGAGCCCGCCTCCGACGATGGACCAGTTGGCGCCGTCGTACCGCGCGATGTGGCGTACCGCAGCGTTCGCGTTGGCGACGAAGCGTCCGCCGACGTACAGGTCTTCGCCGGCGCCGTCGTTCCATGTGGCGAGCGCATGCACGGTGGAGTGCACGCCGCCGCCGGCGAGCGGGAGCCAGAGCTGTCCGTTCCAGCGGGCGATGTTGTTGACAATGATCGCCCCGGCGGATTCGAACGATCCGCCGACGAAGAGCGACGGTCCGGGTCCGATGCCGTCGTGGTAGACCGCCATCGCGCGGACGGGGCCGGTGACGCCTCCGCCGGGCGAACTCCACGCGACGCCGTTCCAGCGCGCGATGTAGGGGACCGCGGCGGCGCCGGATTGATCGAAGTCGCCGCCGGCGAAGAGACTCGTGGGGCCGCCGGGCGGCGCGTAGGTCAGCAGCGCGCGGACGGCGTCGTCCAAGCCGAATCCGACGGGGAGCCAGTTCGTGCCGTTCCAGCGCGCGATGTTGGAGATCGGGGTTGCGCCGGACATCGAGAACGCGCCGCCGGCGAAGAGCGTTTCACCGGCGCCGAGTCCATCGTCGAAGAACGCGAGCGCGTAGACGGGGCCATTGAATCCGTCGCCGAGCGGCCGCCATTCGTTCTCGCTGAAGACCGCGACTCTCCGGGCGATCTTGCCGCCGATGCTGGTGAACTCGCCGCCGGCGTAGAGCGCGTCTCCATGGGTGAGCATGACGTGGAGGGGCGCGTTGGCGGCGTATGGGTAGATGGGTGGATCGATGGGTTCGCCGACGATGCTGATCCAGTCGGTTTGGCACTGACCGGCGCGAGCGCTGGGCGCGACGGTGAGCGCGATGGCGACGGCCGCACGGAGGACGTGGAGCGCCAGGGACGCCATGAGGAGATCTCCGGAAGGCACAGGAACCATCACGAGCGACGCAGGAGTCGATACGCAGGCGGAGAATGTCAGCTGCAGACGAGGTTGTAGTTCCCGAGAAGCAGGTTCAGGTCGGCAAAGTCGACGACCTGGTCGTCGTTGAGATCGCCGCTGAGGCCCTGGCCGGCCTGGTTGTACTGGCTCAGTACGGTGTTGAGGTCTGCGAAATCGACCACGTTGTCGCCGTTGGTGTCGCCGGGGCAGGTGACCGTGTCCATGGTGCAGCCCCAGATCGCGAGCCCTTGGACACAGAGCGGGCCGGCGCCGCTGAACGCGCCGGTGACGAGCGCGGCGGGTCGGCCGCCAACCTGGATCGCCGCAAGCGCATAGGGCACGAGCGCGACGTTCTGCACGCTGAGTCCGCCGCTGAGCGCCGCCCAGCTCTCGCCGTCCCAGACGCCGACCTTGTTCAGGATGAGGCCGTCCTGCGTTTGGGTCGGTCCGATGACCATGAGCAGTGATTTGCCGCCGAACGACAGGGACTCCAAGTCCTCGGCGACGCCCACAAGACCGACGCCGAGAGCGGTCCAGTCCTGGCCGTCCCATGCGCCGACGTTGACCGATCCGAGCACGTCCGGAGTCCGGAAGGCGCCGGCGGCGATGAGCCGCGGCCCGGCGCCGTCGTCGTGCACGACCAGATCGGTCACTCGCCATTCCGATGTGCCGCTGAGAACACCGGTCCCGACGGCGCTCCATCCCGCTCCGTTCCAACGCGCGATCGCGCGGGTCATGGGGACGCTGTCCGCGTTGGTGAATTCACCACCCACGTAGAGCGCCGGTCCAGAGCCATCGTCGAAGACCGCCATGGCGCGCGCGGGGGCGTCGAGGCCGGAGGCGAGGGGATGCCACGTGCCCCCGCTGAAGCGCGCGATGCGATTGGCGTCGACGCCGCCGATCTGCGTGAACTGGCCGCAGGCGTAGAGCTCGGGCCCCGATCCGCTGTCGAAGAGGACGAGGGCCTCGACCAGCTCGTTGGCGCCGCCGCCGAAGGATGACCATGCGGCGCCGTTCCACTGCGCCAAGCGGGAGGCATTCACGCCGCCGATGCGGTTGAATCCGCCGCCTGCGATCAGGCGCAGCCCAGGGCCGGTGTTGTAAACGATCAAGTCATGGACGGCGCCGGTGGTGTCGTTGGAGAGCACGGTCCAGCCGGTCTGGTCGTTCCATCGCACCACGTTGTCGCAGGGCGTCACGCCGCCGTCGACGGCGTCGATGCTCCCGCTCATGTAGACCGATGTGTTGCCCCCGAACGTGATGGTCTCGGCGTAGCTCACGAGGTTGTCGCTCGGCGGCGCATCGGTGAGGGGCCGGGTGTCGGCGCCCTGGTGGCGCAGGAGGTTGAGCGCGGGCTGGGTGAACTCGCCGCCGACATAGAGCACGGGAGCGCCGTCCGGGAGGGCGGCGGACGCGAGCGATCGGACGTGGCCGTCGTTGGCGAGCGTGGACTCGCCGCGCCAGTTGTTGAAGCTGTAGGACGCGACGCCATTGCATGCGGCGCCGCCGGCGTTGGTGAAGCGGCCGCCGATGAACAGGCGCGGGCCATCGCCCGCGTCATGCACGACCATGTCGAGAATGCCGATGTTGGCTCCGCCGAAGACGCCGGAGCCGACGGTCTGCCAGTTGGAGCCGTTCCACGCGGCGATGCTCGTCGACGAGGGATGACCCTCGATGCTGGTGAACGTGCCGCCGACGTAGAGACGCGTGATGCCCGGGCCCGGGTCGTACGAGCAGAACGTGTGGATCTGGCCGTTGACGAGCCGACCGGGGACGAGCGTCCATGCGGCGCCGTTCCAGTGCGCGACGCGGTACTCCGTGATGATCTCGTTGAATCGTCCCGATGCGTAGAGCGTCTGCTCCGTTCCGGTGTCGTACACGCCGAGCGCGGTGGGCTCGAGGATTCCCGGGAGTGAGACCCAGTCATCGCCGGTCCATTGCACGATGCGGGTGACGGGGTGGTCGGGCCCGACGGCGCCTGCACCGACCGTGAAGTCTCCCATGGCGAAGAGCGTGGGGACGTCGTCGACGTCCATGACGACGAGCTTCCGGACGCGGCCTCGCAGCTCGCCGATACGTTGCCAGCCCGAGGGCGTCACGCGGGCGACGCCCTCGATGCCGAGCGGAGTGTCGCGGAGAAAGCCGCCGACGATGAGCGTCGGCTCCGCGGGGCCGTCGCCGTCCTCGTCGAACAGCACGATGCTCTCGATCTGTTCGTTCAGGGGACCGTTGTACGAGGACATTGCCTCGGTGAACCCGTGCGGCTCGCTCCATGCGACGAGGCCGGGCGTTCGGATCGGTCCGGCGCTGTTGAAGTCTCCGCCGAGATACACCACATCGCCCACCCTCAGCATCGCGCGGACCGGGTATGCGAGATCGCCGGCGCGGAAGTAGGGGAGCCAATCGGGCGCGCACGAGGAATCGGCGATGGCATGCGATGACAGAGCGATTGCCGCCGCAAGCGCCGAAAGACGGAGACGCATTGTGATGCTCCTCGGAAGCAGGATTGGTCGAGCGAAGCCGACCTCAGGAATCTACCGGGGCTGTCAAGCCCCGGGGATTGCCACGGGCACAATGAAAAAGGCCGGTCTTGGGACCGGCCTTGGGAGCGTGCGGGGTTGGGGGCTTGTTCACGTGCCTTCGGGCTTGGCGACCTGCCACTCTTCGAGCTCGATGGGGGCCTGGCGGCCGAAGATGGTGACGAGGACGCGGACCATGCCCTTCTCGGGGAAGACCTCGTCGATGTTGCCCTCGTAGCCCTGGAAGGGGCCTTCCTTGATGCTGACGTTGTCGCCCTTGGTCCAGACCGTCTTGATGGCGGGGAGCTCTTCGGGGCGGCGCGAGTCGAGGAGCATCTTCTCGATCTCGTGGGACTTCATCGGGGTCGGGCGGCCGGTCGCGCCGACGAAGTCGCCGACACCGGTCGTTTCCTTGATGAGGAAGAAGACGTCCTGGGGGATGCGGCCGTCGGGCTCGAGGCGCATCTCGACGAAGATGTACCCGGGGTACAGCTTCGTCTCGGTGATCTTCATCTTGCCGGCCTTGACGGTCTTGGTCTTCTCGGTCGGGACGAGGATGCGTCCGACGAGGTGGGTCATGCCCTCGATCTGCACCTTGCGCAGGAGCGTCTCGCGGACGTAGTTTTCCTTGTTCGAGGCGACGCGGAGCACGAACCAGTTCATGCCCTCCTGCGTCAGCGGCTCGCCGTCGCCGAGGATGTCGGTGCGCTCGTTGAGACGGCCGTCGAGGACGTCGGCGCCGGCTCCGCCGGAAGCGGCGCTCTGTTTGGTTTCGTCGATCATGAGAGGCCTCCGGTTGCGGGAGGTGATCACTGCTTGAGGATGCCGATCGCCTGGAAGAAGGAGCCGAAGGCGAGGTCGACGGCGAAGAGGACGCCGGTGAGGACGAAGCACACGGCGATGACGACGGTGGTGGATCCGATGATCTCGCGCCTCGTGGACCAGTTCACCTTGCGCATCTCGGTGTCGACGGCGATGAAGAACTCGTTGGTGCGCTGGCGCGTGCCGACGATCAGGTAGATGAGGATCGCGGCGAGGACGAGCAGCGCGGCGGCCATGGCGGCCTGGATGTAGAGGACGTTGTACGCGGGGATGCCGATGCGGTTGGAGACGGCGGCGTCGTAGCCATCGGCGCTGACGAGATTGATCGTCATCGTCGTGTTCGAGCCGGTCATCGCGACGTTGTTCACCATCATCGAGCGGCCGGTGTCGTCCACGGACTGGACGAGGGCCGTGCCGATGGGCTCGGCGGCGTCGGCGTTGAGATAGAAGCGGACCTGCTGGCCGGGGGCGATGTCGCCGGAGGGCGCGGCGAGGGTGAGGTTCCAGGAGTTGATCGGGACGGGGAAGTTGGCGCCGACCTGATTCCAGAGCCAGATGATGCCGGTGAGGCAGAGGACGCCGAGGCCGACGGCGGTGAGGACTCGCGTCCAGTAGCCCTGGCCCGGCTTGTAGATCCCGAGAGACATGAGGAGGGTTCCGTGTGCGATGGAGTGGACGGGTGCGAGAGGAACAGGGGCCGCGCCCGGCGGCGCTGTCGCCCCGTGGTGGGGGCGTGCGTCGCGGGGCGCGGCCCCTCAGGGAGAACACGCCGGGAGGGACTCGAACCCGCAACCTGCGGATTTGGAATCCGCTGCTCTACCAATTGAGCTACCGGCGTCCGGATGAGTTGTCGTGCGGTAGGCGCGAGGCCGCGGCGCGGCTTACTTGCGCTTGATCTTATGAAGGGTGTGCTTTCGGAGGCGCGGGCTGAACTTCATGAGCCCGGCCTTGAGCTTCTCGGGGATGCCGCCCTTGACGTTGACCTGGGTGCGGTAGTTGAGGTCGGAGCACTCGCTGCACTGCAGCCAGACGTACTCGCGGGCGTCGGACTTCTTCTTGGCCATTTCGGACTTCTCTTTTCGTCAAGTCGGCCCGGTCGCCTCGGCGGCGACCGGGCCGTTTGGTTGCGTCAGGGTTGGGCTAGTCGGAGTAGGGGAAGGTGAGGCGTTGGATTACTCGATGATCTCGGTGACGACGCCGGAGCCGACGGTGCGTCCGCCTTCGCGGATGGCGAAGCGGAGGCCCTTCTCCATGGCGATCGGCTTGTCGCCGAGGTCGACTTCCATGGCGACGTTGTCGCCGGGCATGCACATCTCGGCGCCGACCAGCTTG
>JBGTSD010000121.1:0-7872 GCA_041940385.1 Phycisphaerales bacterium
CGCCGGGACCGTCATCCGCGCCGGCGAAGGCGCTGAGAAGCTGGTCGGCCGCGTCGTCTCGATGCTCGGCGGCGCGATGTATACGCAATACCGGATCATGCGCGCCGCGGACTGCCTCGTGCTGCCCGAAGGCGCGACCGCGCGCCAGGGCGCGTCCTGCTACGTCAACCCGCTGACCGCGCTCGGCATGGTCGAGACCATGCGCCGCGAGGGGCACAAGGCGCTGGTCCATACCGCCGCCGCCTCCAATCTCGGTCAGATGCTGGTCAAGATCTGCAAGGCCGACGGCGTGCCGCTGGTGAACATCGTGCGCAGCGACGCCCAGGCGGCCCTGCTCAAGGAGATCGGCGCCGAGCATGTCTGCGACAGCTCGAAGCCCGATTTCGACGAGGCGCTGACCGACGCGATCGAGAAGACCGGCGCGACCCTCGGCTTCGACGCCATCGGCGGCGGACGCCTCGCCTCGCGCATCCTGCGCGCCATGGAGGTCTCGCTCAGCCGGGGCCAGCCCTATAACCGCTACGGCTCCTCGACGCACAAGCAGGTCTATATCTACGGCACGCTGGACGTCGGCCCGATCGAGATCGCCCGCAGCATCGGCTTCTCCTGGGGCGTCGGCGGCTGGCTGCTGACCCATTTCCTCGCCCGGTCGAGCCGGGAGGACCGGGCGCGGCTCGGCAAGCGGGTGGCCGACGAGCTGACGACGACCTTCGCCAGCCATTTCACCGAGGAGATCTCGCTCGCCGATGCGCTGAAGCCGGAGATCGTGGCGGCCTATGCCAAGCGCGCGACCGGTCAGAAATACCTGATCAACCCGAGCAAGGGTCTCTGAGGCGCGCCGCCGCGCCGCTCAGTCTTCGCCTTTCGCCGCGTCCGCATCCGCGGGCCGGCGCTCGAGCCGGAGGGCGCGCTGGAGCTGGTCCAGCGCGGTCTCGACCGCTTGCATCGGGTTCTCGCCGGGCGCGAGCGCAATCGTGATGGCCGTCGAGAAGACCGCGCAGCCATCCGTCATCTTGAGCGCGAGCAGCGCCTTCGGCGCCTGCCGGAACCGATAAAGCCGCGCATCGCCGACGAGGCCGGAGTCCGTCCGCGCCGTGCGGCGGTCGAGCGGCTCGAGATCGGCCGAGCCCAGCCGTCGATAGGGATAGCCGATCCATTCGCTGATCGGATCGTCCGGATCCTCGTAGGAGAACAGGAAGGTCCCGGCGCCGGGCGGCCAGTGCCCGAAATTGACCAGACCGAACGCGGCGCCATCGCCCTCGTGCTCGCCCTCGCCCTCGCGCACGAGCGCCGCGCTGGCGTGAAAGCCGTAGCCCCGGACCTGCCAGACCGCGCCGTCGACCGCGATGCGGTAACGTCCGACCCCTCGTCCAACCGGTGGGCGGGTGAGGTCCATCTGCTTTCGCCGCAGCTTCGGCGCCGCGGTGCTCGCGGGATCGATCGGCTGCTCTGCGCCCGCCGAGCGTTCCGGCGCACCACGTCCCGTCGCGTCGACGGCTCCCGAGCCCGCGTCCAACCCGGCGTGCGTGACCGCAGGCTGCTGGCGCGCGCGCGCCGAGGCGGCCGGGGCGCAAGGAATCTCCGATGTTGCCGCCGCGTGCCTGGGGTTCGCGCACCAGTACGAGCCCAGCGCCGCGACGCGCGACGCCTGGGTGAAAGCACTCGAGTCGAGCGGGCAGCTTCGCGAAGCGGCGCGCGCCAGGGGCGCGCCTTCGGTCGCTCCAGCCGCAGCGCTTGGGGGACCTCACTCGCCCGCCGCGCGGCGCTCGCTCGCCGAAGAAGCCAAGAGCAGCCTCGCACCGGCGATCGAGGCCCTCGAGGGAGCCACCCATCCGCGCGACGTGGCTCGCCTCGGCGATCTCTTGTGGAAGGCCGGACACGAAGATCGCGCGCGCGCGGCGTGGACACGCGCGCGCATCGGACTCGACGAAGCTGGTGCATCGCTGTCGCTCGTGCCGGTAGAAGAGCGGTACCTAAGCGGGCTCTTCTGGGCCGGCGACGACGTGGTGCTCGTCCGGAACGTCGAGCAGATCGGCCTCGTGCCTTCGGTCAAGGTGACGGCGCTGGAGCGCGTCTCGTCGAGCGACGGCAAGCTCGTGCAGCGCGTCCTGATCCCGCGCGACGTCTACGACGTGTCCGTCTCCGCCGACGGGAAGCGTCTCTTGTGGTACCGCGACGGCGAGGTCTTCGTTGCCGATGCCGCCACCGGGGAGGAGGTCGCGCGCTTCTCGTTCGGCGGCTCACGTCTCGGTTTGCTCCAGGCCTTCGGCAACGCAGACGACCTCTTGATTGTCATCGGCATCGAAAGCCAGGTCGAGATCCGCAATCTCGAGGGAACGGTGCTGACGAAGATCGCCCTCAAGGGCACCACGCCGACCATCACTCGCAGGTACACCGGCCGCGGCGCGCACCACGACAACATCTTGCAGGACTCGCCCACTTGGGCGACCGCGTTCGCCGCGACCCGCGACCTCTCTCTCGTCGCGGTCGGCGGCTCCGACTCGAAGGTGCGCCTCTTCGATCGGAAAACGGGTAAGACGCGGCTCCTCGAGTTCTCGTGGTCCTACGAGGAGCGCCGTCCCATGGGCGGCAACCCCGACCTGAACGAGGCCGTGGCGATGCGCTTCTCCGACGACGGCCGCGAGCTCACCGTCGTGCACACCCATGGCGATCTTCTGCGCTGGGCGACCGCCACTGGCCGCGCCACGCGCTTGTCCGGTGCATGCACGACCGCCGAGGCGGCGATCGTCGCCAATCGGTATGCGGGCCCGGACGATCCCGTGCAGAAGCCCGACGCCGATGCCGAGCGGTCCTGCGCTTACGCGAAGCACGCCCGCTTTTCTCCCGATGGGCGCCTCCTCGCCACCACCGGCAACCAGCTGCGCGTGCGCAGCCTTCCCGATGGCCAGCCGGTCGCCTTGCGCGTGGACCGCGATTTGCCGGATGAAGAGCTCGCGTTCAACGCCAAGGGAGACCTCGCTCTGGCGGACATCTACGGGCAGCTCGGCCGATGGTCGAAGCCGAACGCGCTCTCCACCATCCTACCGTCCCCCGTGGAGACCGGACCCATCGCGCCCACCATCTCGCCGAGCGGCCGCTTCCTCGTGTTCGATCATGGCGCAAGGGAACTGGTGTGGGATCTCGCCGCCAAGCAACCCGTGCGGCGGGACCTGGGGCACCTCGAGAAGGTGATCGCCACGAGCGAAGACGGGACGCGGTTCGTGGTGAAGACCGCCCGAGGCAACGAGCTGCGCACCCTGGTCGACGCGCCGGGGATCGTCGTCACCGAGGGCGACGATCGTCCGCGGACGTGGTTCACTCGGGGCGGCAAGAGTTTGGTCCTGGTCGACCCTCAGCTCGAGAAGCCGGCTGCGGCGGTGGTGCGCGATCTCACGACGTCGGTCGAGCGCCGTTTCGCGCTCGAGGGTCCGGTGTGGACGACGGCGCTGAGCGACGACGGGCGCTTCCTGGCCACCACCGGGCAGCGCGCTCCAGTCCGTATCTGGGACGTCGCCACCGGCAAGCTCGCCAAGCAGCTGGGGCCTGCGCGCGCGATCGCGCTCGCCCCCGACGGCTCGTACCTCGCATCGATGGTGCGCGACGATGAAGACCGGAGCGGCAAGGCGGAGGCGCGGCTCGATCCGATCGACGGCGGCGAGCCGCACACGATGATCGTCGACGGCTGGCCCAGCACCATCGCCATCTCGGCGGACGGCCGTCAGATCGTCTTTCACATGGAGAACGCCGTTTACCTCTACGACGTGGCGGCCAAGAAGCTCGCCCTCGTCGACAAGAACGGCTGGGCCATCGGGGTGAAGGCGATCCGCTACGCGAACGGAGCGAAGCTCTTCTTCGTCGACATGTTCGACATGGTGCAGGTGCGCCGCCGCGACGACGAGATGAGCCTGGTCGCGACGATGTACCCTCTCCACAGCGGGGGCTGGCTCGCCCTCTCGGCCGATGGCGCGGTCGAAGGCAGCCCGGACGCGGTCGAGCACGTGCTCACGCGCGCCGCCGCAGGGAGTGACGCAATCTACCTATCGGGGCGCGCGGGTTGGGACCGGTTCGCCACACCCGACGTGTGGGCCCTCGCTCTGCGCTCCACATCGGCGGTCCCGGCCGCGCCCGGAAGGGCGCGCCGCCGCGAATGAGCTCTCGTTAAATGCCTTAACACCCTGGCGAACAAACGGCGGCTCTGAAGGGGCGTCGAGAACCCGGACGACGACGCCCAGCAGCGGGCGCACGATGCGCTCGATGGGGATTGTCGCCTCTTCTCGTGATGCTACCGGATGCACACCGGCGCGTTGAGCGTGGTTCAGCGCGGCGACTCGGCGCTGCGGCTCGACGTGCACTTCCACGTCTGATGATTCGTCACCTCCTGGCGTGACGGGGAGAGCGAGCGCGGGCGGGCGTGGACGCGAGCGCGGGAGCGCGCGCGGAGGCGCGGAGCGCCGAGCACGCGCCATTGGGGGCATCGTCAGCCGTACTTGCGCTCGTGCGCGGCGAGCTTTCCCTCGAGCCCTCGAACGGCTTCGGACACGCGCTCGGCGATCGACGGTCCCCCCGCGTCGCGCAGGAGCACGCTGGTGTGCGCAGCGCAGAGGTTCTCGATCGACCCGAGCCGCTCGACGAGCTCCGTCGTCCAGTCGCGGAAGTCGCTCACCGCGCCCGCGCGACGCTCGAGCACCTTTGCGAGGGACGGATGGAACGCGAGCATGTCCGCTTTCCACCAGGAGAGGGGCGCCGGGAGCTTCGCGTAGCAGAGCGTATCGTCCACGTGCAGCGTCTTCGACGCCGGGTGGAACGCGAGCACCGACGAAAAATGAAGGTTCTCGTTCGACGGAATGAAGTCCACGCCACGCGGAACCGAAAGCTCCAGATCGTCGGCGAACCGAGCGGCGACCCCGTCTCCGTCGGTCTCGTCCGCCTCCCAAGAGAGCTCGGGCGCGAGCCTCTTGTGACGCGCGGTCCCGTAGAGCTTCACGTCGGGGTAGGCCTCGTGCAGGCGGCGCGCGAAGAGCGTGTGAAACGGATGAAGGTGGAGCACGGCCTCGATGTAAAGGCCGCCGTTCGTCTCCTCGCCGATCCAGCGCCGCGTCTCTTCGTCGATCTCGCAAGCGTCGAGGAGCAGGTAGCCGCCGGACTTGCGCCGTACGAGCGACGCGTGCGTCTTCACGTCGAGGATGCCGCCGATCTTCAGCGACCCGCGGATGTTCCAGAACCCTTCGCCCACATGAATGACGTTTGCCGGCGGCATCGTGGCGCCGGAGCATACCTCGCCCCACCGAGGTTCACTCGTCTGCGGAGTAGCACATCGGCTTGGGCGGCGGCTGGATGGTCGGCGGCCCGAGGCAGCAGATCTGGTTGCCCTTGTAGCCGCAGCGGTCCGCGCGCTCCGCGTCGGTGAGCTCACGACGGCGCTTCTGGGACACGCACGTGCCGCCACGACATGCCGGCTCGCACATCGAGGGCGACCAGGCGTAGGGCTCGCAGCCGGCCTGACGCCAGGTCACTTCGAACGACGCGAGCTCCCGCTGCGCGCCGACGCCTATCACCTTGGGGCAGACATCGGCGATGGCGTTCGGACAGACGGGCCCTCCGTAGCAGGCGCAGTCGGCGTCGCTGGTGCACGAATACGCCTGCTTGGCGAGCCGCGCCTCGGCCGAAGCGATGGTGCGCGCCAGGGCTTCGCAGCGAGCAGCCGCGGCAGTCGATGGCGCGGCGCTCACCGTGGCATTCGATGACGGCTCCGTCATAACGGTCGCCGAGGGCCGCGGCGTCGACGCCTCGGGCTCCGGGCCACACGCCACGGACAGGACACAGAACGCGGCGAGGATCCCTGCCGGACGCATGTTGGATAGAAGCTACATCGACGCGCACACCGGGAAAACCCGCTGCGACACGAATGATCGCAGCTGATTTTCGTCTTCGAGGCGATCGATCGCTGCCCTCGCGCGATAGCATTTCGTGCGTGGAGCCAGTCGTCGCAGGCGAGAACGCCGGCTCGGAATCGGCGTCCGAACGTGCGGCGTCGCTCCGCGGCAAGGTGCTCTCGGATCGCTATCGCATCGTCGACCTGATCGCGATGGGCGGGATCGGCGCCATCTATCGCGCCGAGCATCTCCTGATGAAGAAGGAGGTCGCGATCAAGGTGCTGCATCCGGACTCCGAGAACTTCCCGGAGCTCGTAGCGCGGTTCGAGCGTGAGGCGGTCGCCGGAGCGCACATCGATCATCCCAACGTCGCGTCGGCGAGCGACTTCGGAAAGTTCGACGCGGGCTCGCGCTTCCTGGTGCTCGAGCTCATCCGCGGCATGACGCTTCGCGACCTGATCGAGAAGGGGCCCGTTTCCTACGCGCGCGCCGCCTCGATCGTGAGCCAAGTCGCCTCTGCGCTGGGCGCGGCGCACGAGAAGGGGATCATCCACCGCGACGTGAAGCCGCGGAACATCATGCTCCACGACGTCGGGAGCGGGAGAGACGTCGTGAAGCTCATCGACTTCGGCCTGGCAAAGGTGCCCGTCGAAGAGCTGTCCACGGTCGCGCGCGATGCCGACGACCCTCGCCGCTCGATCACCCAGGCAGGGATCGTGATGGGCACCGTCGCGTACCTCGCCCCCGAAGCGGCGCTCGGAATGCGGGCGGTGCGCGTGCCCGCGGACCTCTACTCGCTCGGCGTCGTCTTCTACGAGCTCCTGACCGGCAAGCACCCGTTCGACGCAGAAAAACCGGTCGCGCTCTTCGCGCAGCATCGAAATACGCCGCCGCCGCCTCTCGGCGTCCGTCTGCCCGGGCTCTCGGTTCCGCCGGCGCTCGAGGCCGTGGTGATGCGCCTCCTCGCCAAAGATCCCGACGAGCGCTTCGCCGACACCAAGAGCCTCATCGCAGCGATCGATCTCGCGCTCGATCGCGGGCGGCCTTCACCGGTGCCGAGCTCGGAGCGTACGCCGCTGCCTTCGGCGTCGACGCCGCCGCCTCGGCTTCGATCGCCCTTCGAGCGGCCGCCGCGTTCTTTCGTGTGGATCGCCGCCATCGCCGGCGCCGTGGTCACCGTCGGCGCGGCGGCGTTCGTCGTCGGCCGCGCGGGCAACGGCCCTGCCCCGGCGGCGACGCAGACCGCTGCGGCCGCGGTCACGCAGGCGCCTGTCGACGTCCCTTCTGCGCGTCCCGTGGCCACGTCGGCACGCGAGCAGCTGCGCGCCGCGAACGAATCCAAGGATCCCAAGAAGGCCGCCGCCGCCATCGGTGATCTCGCGACACGCGACCCCGCAGCGTTCCGTGACCGCGCCGTTCAGACCGAAACGGCGCTCCTCGCCGAGCTCGTGGTCACCGGCGACCGGCGAGAAGCCGACGCAGTGTTTACGATCCTCGAATCGAAGCTCGGCGCCGACGGGCTCGACGTGCTCTACGACCTCGTGTCGAGAGAGTCCAAAACGGATCCGCTCGAACGAGGCGGGCTCGTGAAACCGTCCGGGGCTCCGGCACGCGCACGCGCCATCCTCGCCAAGCCCGACGTCATCGCGCGCGCGAGCCCCGCGATGCGGGTCGCCCTCGAGATTCGAAGCTCGCAGTGCCAACGGCGCACCTTCTTGTTCGCACGCGCCGCGAAGGACGGCGACGACCGGGCGCTGTCCATCCTCGGCGCGATGCAACCGCCGACCTGCGGTCCGCAAGGTGGCGGCTGCTGCACCAAGCATCCGGAGCTCGACCGGGCGATCGCCGAAATTCAAGCTCGCCTGCGGCGCTGAGCAACGCCGTCGAGGGCAGGGCGTTGCACCCGCGGTGCAAGCGGTTGCACTCGGGCGCCGGCGCGCGCCCTACATCCGACGGTGAACGCAGCTCGGCGAGCGCGGCACACACGTTGCCATCGCCG
>JBGTSD010000122.1:0-7803 GCA_041940385.1 Phycisphaerales bacterium
AAGCACGAACGTACCAACCAGCAGAAACACAATGCGGGCGTTCATGTCGATGCTCCCCTGCAATCAGCGTTGCTTTGGATTGCCTGTTCGCCACCCTCGTCTCGCGGTCGCAATGGGCCAAGACACGCCCGCGCGCAAGGTCCACGGATTCGGACTATTGTACGAGGGTCCAGCCGGGTGGACCACTTTCGGCCCCCAAAGCCGTTGCAGCCGCGGCGCGGATACTAGGCCGCCCTGCGGCGATGAAACTCCCCTTCTCGCGGCCTGAATTGCGCTAGAATGTTGTGCATCACAACAAGGTGGCGGGAGAAGCTGATGTCAGATCCGGTCGGATATCGACGCGAGGCGCCCGGGACCCAGCCGGCCTATCTGCACCCCGACTACAAGTCGACGGTCAAGCGCTCCCCGACCAAGGCGACCATC
Source organism: Phycisphaerales bacterium (assembly GCA_041940385.1). GTDB lineage: Bacteria > Planctomycetota > Phycisphaerae > Phycisphaerales > UBA1924 > JACVCK01. The sequence goes on from JBGTSD010000122.1 coordinate 424, forward strand.
GCCGTGCCCCACACGCTGTCGGAAGTGACGGGCCCGCTCTGGACGCGGGAGCGTGTCGGCTCGGTCAACGACGACCTAACCCGTCAGGGCAAGGCGGCGCCGCTCGGCGAACGCATTATCGTTGCCGGCCGGGTGACGGACGAGGATGGCCGCCCGGTGCCGAATACCCTGGTCGAGCTCTGGCAGTGCAACGCCTCGGGCCGCTACCACCATCCGGCCGACCAGCACGACGCCCCGCTCGACCCGAACTTCATCGGCCGCGGCCATGCGGTGACCGACGGCAACGGTGACTACCGGTTCGTGACGATCAGACCCGGTGCCTATCCCTGGCCGAACCATTTCAATGCCTGGCGGCCGGCGCATATCCATTTCTCGCTGTTCGGGCCGAGCTTCGTTACCCGCCTGGTGACGCAGATGTTCTTCCCCGGCGATCCGCTCCTGGCGCTCGATCCGATCTTCAACGGCGTGCCGGCGCCGGCGCGCGACCTGCTGGTCTCGAGCTTCGACCTCGGCATGACGGTGCCGGATACCGCGCTGGCCTTTCGCTTCGACATGGTGCTGCGGGGCCGCGCCGCTACGCCGACGGGAATTTGATATGGCACCGATCCCTACGGGGTGGCAGACGGTCGGCCCCTATCTCCACATCGGCCTCACCTGGCTCAACACGACCAAGCTTGCCGGCGAGGGAACGAAAGGCGAGCGCATCGCCATCGAAGGCCGCCTGTTCGACGGCGACGGTGCGCCGGTGCCGGACGGCATGATCGAGATCTGGCAGGCCAATGCTGATGGGCGCTACGACCACCCGGACGATACGCAGGAAAAGCCGCTCGATCCGGCCTTCTTTGGGTTCGGTCGCGTCGATACCGACAAGGAGGGCCGGTTCCGCTTCGAGACCATCAAGCCGGGGCGCGTGCGCGGCCCCGGCAATACATTGCAGGCGCCGCATATCCTGGTCAGCGTGTTCATGCGCGGCCAGCTGCGCCGGCTGGTGACGCGTCTCTACTTCGCTGACGAGGCCTCGAACGGCGAGGATCCGATCCTGGCACTGGTGGAAGACCCGGCGCGCCGGCGCACCCTACTGGCGGCGCGCGATTCCGGCTCGTCCACCTATCGCTTCGATATCCGCCTGCAGGGCGAGGGCGAGACGGTATTCTTCGAGGTCTGACTGCCGCTTCGGGCGGCGCCGATGGGGAGTGCCGCATGAGCGAGACTGCATCCGGACTGCTCGACCGACTGTTCGGCGATCAGCTCCTCGAGTGCATGCCGGCCGACCTCGGCCGCCGCGTCGCTCGCTCGACCGCGATCGAATCGCTCGACGCCGTCGGTCTGCCGGACGCCGAGCGCCGCCTGCGCGCGTACCCGCACGAACTCTCCGGCGGGCAGCGCCAGCGCGTCCTCATCGCCGCGGCCCTCGCGGGGGGCGCGCGCTGGCTCCTCGCCGACGAGCCCACCACCGCGCTCGACGTGACCGTCCAGAGCGCCGTGCTCGACCTGCTGCGCACGCTTCAGCGCGAGCGTTCGATGGGCATCCTCTTCATCACCCACGCGCTCCCGGTTGCCGCGGCCGTCGCCGACCGAATCGTCGTCATGCTCGCCGGACGGGTCGTCGAGTCCGGCCCCGCGCGCGATGTGCTCGCGTCGCCGCTGCACCCGTACACCCGCTCGCTCATCACCGCGTCGCCCGAGATCGGCCGGCGTGCAACGACGCCCGACGATCGCTGGCGGCGGGGCGAGCCGCATCCGATCGGCGCCGAGACCGCGTGGGCGCCGATCGAGCAATGGGGCGAACCGCGTTACACCGAGCCGCGACCCGACCGCCGCGTCGCGGTCCGCGCCGAAACGCCTTAGTCTGGAGTTGCGATGCGCGTCATGCTCCTTGCCGATCGGTCCTTCGCCACGCGTGAACACGCGATGCTGGCGCGCCTCCAGGTCGGTCTTGCCGACGAGGGATGCCGCGTCGTCCGCGCGTTTCCGGGCGACGACGAATCTCAGGCCGACGACGCGCTCGGCCCGCTCATCTTCTACGACGATCGCCCCTCTCTTGCGCCGACGTCCATCCGCGCCGGCTCGCTCCTCCAGAAGGCCTCGAAGTTCGGCCTCAACCCCACCGGCCACGACGACCGCCCCATCGACATCATCCACACCTTCGGCGACGGCGCGTGGCGGCTCGCTCGTTCGCTCGCCGCCGCCTCCGGCGCTTCGCTCGCCATCGAGGTCTGGTCCCACGACGCGCTCACCGCGGCCCATCGTCTCGACGCCGCGCACAAGCGCGACGATCAGCTCCCCCGCGACCGCTTCCTCTGGCTCGCGCCCGATGCGCACATGGAGTCCGCCATCCGCACCTCCATGCCCAGCGCCAGCATTCGCCTCGCGCCGTGGGGCGTGCACGTGCCCGGACAGGTCGTCGCGTTCTCGCGCGCCGAGCAATCGATCAGCGCCGCCGTGATCGGCTCCGGCAAGCAGGGCGGCGCGTGCAGTGCGCTCCTGACCGCGCTGGCGCAGCTCACCTCGATCTGCCCCCAGCTCTTCGTCTTCATCGACGACGCCTACGTCCACGCGCACCACGGTCTCTGGAAGACCATCGAGAACTCCGGCCTTGTCAAACGACTCTCCGTGATCGAGAACCTCGAAGGCCGACGCGAGCCGGTCCTGCACGCTGACTTGCTCCTCCAGCCGGAAACGCACGGCGGACACCGGACCATCGTGCTCGACGCCCTCGCCGCGGGCATGGCCGTCGTCGCGCGCAAGGACGACGAGATCGAAGCCCTCGGCGCCGATCGCGCCGTGCTCGTCGAGAGCGGCGCCGCCGTCGCCTGGGAATCCGCGCTGCGGGACCTCTTCAGCGACCTGAGCGCCGCCCGGCGCATCGGCATGGCCGGACGAGAGTTCATCCGCGGCGAACGCCTGGCCAGCGCCCACCTTCGCGCCGTCCTCAACGCCTACTCCGCCGTCGCCGGCGCCCCCGCCGCCTGATTCTCGGACCTCGCGCCTCTTTCTCCATCCTCGGCCTTGCCGCACGCCCCATGCGCGGCATGTTTCACACGGGTTCGACACGACCCGTAGCGACAGGAGAAAGAGATGCTCGCCACCCTCGCGGCCATCGCCGCATTGGCGTATTCCGGCGCGCCGGCGCCCATCTTCGGCGCCACCGAAGCGCGCGATGCGCTACTCGCGACCTCCGCGCCCTATCCGTCCAATCGCCCCGGCTCGGCCCACCGGACCGAACTCGGACGTGTGTGGGCGCAGCGCTCGCCGATCGGCACACGCACACCCATCGATGAGTCGGTCTACGCGCAGCCCGGCGCCGCGAGCTACGGCGCCCCGCGCGCCGAGATCGACCGCCCGATCTACGCCCGCGCCGGTCACAACATCGTCGCCATCGATCCCTGGACCCGCATCGAAGGCCGCGGCGCCCTCTCGACGCTCGAAGCCGCGCGCAACCAGTGGCTGCGCGAGCAGGGCTACATCGAGCGCGTCCGCACCCACGTCAACCCCGCGCGATTCGACCACTCGCGCGCCGATGCGCTCCCCCTCCCCCGCGCGACCATCCAACTGCACGACGAGCCCGGCCCGCGCCGCGGCCGGCAGCGTGTGGACGCGACGCCGCCCGGGGGTGAGATCACCCGCATCTCACTCCCGCCGCAGTTTGTGGCTTCCGGCCCCGCTCGCGTCGTCGAACGGGCGAGCGCTGTCGCCTCGACGACCAGCGCCGACTGATCACTCTCCGCCGCTCCGCAGCGTCTCGAGCAGTTCGCGCGCCTTCTGATGCCCCCGGTTCGCCGCCGCCGCGGCGAACACCTGCGCATCGCGCGCTCGCCCCGCCCGATCGAGCCACACCGCAGCGTCGTACGCGAGGTCAGCATCCTCCGGCCGGCGCGCCGAGGCCATCATGTACAGCCCCGCCGCATCGTCCGGGCGCGCCAGCATCGCGTAGCACGTCGCCAGCTCCGTGAGCAGCGCCGGGTCAAAGAGCAGTTCCTCTTCCGGCAGCGAGCGCAGCAGGCGCACCGCGCCCTCCGGGTTGTTGTCGCGCCGAAGGATCCGCGCCTCGATCAGCCGCCACCGCGCCGTGCCCGGCTCGGCCTCGCGCGCCTTGGCGATGTGCTGCCGTGCCAGCGACAGCTTGTTCTCCTCGAGCGCGATGTCCGCCAACACGCCCCAGCCGATCGCCAGCCCCGGATCCAGCGTGGTCGCGCGCAGCAAGCTCGCCTTCGCCTCGTCCACCCGCCCCAGCTTGCGCTGGATCTGCGCGAGATAGAGCGGGTGCTTGGGGTTCGAAGGGTCCAGCGACTGCGCCTTCCAGTAGTGCTCCTCGGCGCGATCGGGCAGACCCGCCGTGTTCGCCACCGCGGCCGCGGCGAACTCCAGCTCCGCATGGTCCGGGCCGATCGCGATCGCCTCGACGTACTGCTCGTACGCGTCGCCCGCCTTGTCCTGGCCCAGCAGCGCCTCGGCGAGAAGGATCCGCGCATCCTGGTTGCGCGGCGCCGAATCCAGCGCCTCGCGCAGGATCAGCTCAGCCTTCCCCGCCTCGCCGTCCCGCAGGTACTGGCGCACCGCCGTCAATGACGTCTGCACGTCCAGCGCGCTCATCCGCCCGGACTGCACCGCCGCCTCGGTCTCCGATCGCGGCGCCGTCGCCACCGCGCGCACCATCCACACCACCCCCACCACGATCGCCGCCACGCCCAGCAGCCCGAGAGCCGCGAAGCGCCGACGCCAGCGAAGTTGGTCCAGGTGCTCGTGCATCAATGCGGATTCCGCGTCGTGGTCCCCATCGGGTCAGCGGCGCCCCGATGTGTACACTTCCGGCCCATGCCCGGACCGGAACTCCCCAAAGCGTATCGACCCGCGGACCACGAGGAGCGCATCCGCGCCCGCTGGGACGCCGCGCGGGCCTTTCACGCCGATCCCACGGCCGTCAACGGACGCGCGCCCTACGCCATCGTCATCCCCCCGCCGAACGTTACCGCGGCGCTCCATCTCGGGCACGCGCTCAACAACACCCTCCAGGACGTCCTCGCCCGCGCCCACCGCATGATGGGCGACGAGACCCTCTGGATGCCCGGCACCGACCACGCCGGCATTGCGACCCAGACCGTCGTCGAGAAGCGCCTCCAGAAAGAGGAAGGAAAACGCCGCACCGACTACCCGCGCGACGAGTTCGTCGCCAAGGTCCAGGCGTTCAAGGACGAGTACGAAGCCATCATCACCGGCCAGCTCAAGGCCATGGGCTGCTCCTGCGACTGGGACCGCCAGCGCTTCACCATGGACGAGGTATGCGCGCGAGCGGTGCGCGAGGCGTTCTTCCGTCTCTTCCAGGACGGCCTCATCTACCGCGGCAAGCGCCTCGTCAACTGGGACCCCGTCACCCAGACCGTGCTCGCCGACGACGAGGTCGAGATGGAGGAAGTGGACGGCCACTTCTACTACCTCCGCTACCCGCTCTGCGACGCCGCCGGCAAGCCCATCAAGGTCCGCATGCTGAACCTCGCGACCGGCGCACAGGAAGAGCTGGACCACGTCACCGTCGCGACGACGCGTCCTGAGACGTACCTCGGTGACACCGCCGTCGCCGTGAACCCGCGCGACCCGCGCTGGGCAGCGCTCAGCGCCGCGAAGGCGCACGTGCGCCTGCCGTTCGTCAATCGCATCATCCCGGTGCTGGCGGACGACTATGTCGTGATGCCTTCCGCTCTGAACCGAACCCCGAGCGCAAGCGAGGGGTCAACGAACCCCGCGCTTGCGCTTGGGGCTCAGAAGGAAGGGAAGGAGGACGCCAAGGCCGCGATGGCGACCGGCTTCCTCAAGGTCACGCCCGCGCACGATCCCAACGACGCGGAGATCGGCAAGCGCCACAACCTCGACGCCATCAACGTCATGGCGCCGGACGCATCGATCAGCGACAAGCACGGCTGGACCGACACCGGCGACGCGAAGCGCTTCCTCGGCATGTCGCGCGAGGATGCGCGCAAAGCCGTCGTCGCGGCGTTCCGCGAAGCGAACCTCCTCGAAGGCTTGAAGCCCCACCGCCACTCCGTCGGCCACTCCTACCGCAGCCACGCGCCGATCGAGCCCTACCTGAGCGACCAGTGGTACATCGCCGTCAAGAAGCCGATCCCCTCGCTGCCCGACAAGGGCCTGATCGCAGGGACCGATGTGCCGGTGCACTCGCTCGCAGGGCTGGCGCTCACGCCGATCCTGGACACCACAGAATCCTCAGGTGGGGCGGGCGTCTCGCCCGCCGCGTCAGCGGGGATTCCTGAGTCCCTGACCAAGCGACGCCGGCGACTCCCACACTGGGAGAAGGGCGGCAGCGCCTACTTTGTCACGTTCCGAGTGCTCGAAGGGACGCTGAGCGAGACCGAGCGACGGGCCGTTGTCGATTCCTGCATGCATTGGCACAACGAGCGCATGCGCGTGAGGCTGGTCACCGTGATGCCCGATCATGTGCACCTCCTGCTGGTCCCTCTGGAGAAATCGGAGGGCGCCTGGTGGCCGCTCGAAGAACTACTGCACAGTGTCAAGTCCTTCACTTCCCACAAGATCCAGAAGGACCGGGGAGCTTCCGGCCCGCTGTGGCAGGACGAGTACTTCGACCGCCTTGTGCGCGATGAAGATGAGTTCAATGAGAAGTGGAACTACATGCTGCACAACCCGGTGAAGGCCGGGCTTGTGAAGGATCCCTGGGATTACCCGTTCACGCGGAGTCCGGAGATGGACGAGGCGCGTGAGCGACAGTCGGGTTCACGTGAGGCAGCGGACGAGAATGACCGCGCGTCTGACTTCGGCGGGCGAGACGCCCGCCCCACTGTCGAATGCGAGCTTGGCAGGATGAAGTTCTATCCGGAGCGCTACACCAAGACCTACCAGACCTGGCTCGAGAACCTGCGCGACTGGCCGATCTCGCGGCAGCTCTGGTGGGGCCATCGAATCCCGATCTGGCAGGGCGACGCATCGAGCGCTCCCTCGTCATCGCGACAAATCGCATCGCGCACCTCCGAGAGCGAGAAGAGCATCGCGTTCGTCTCGGGAGCGCCCGAAGCACAATCCGAGATCCAGAAGCTCGAGCAAAAGGGCTTTCAGCAGGACCCCGACGTCCTCGACACCTGGTTCTCCTCCGGGCTCTGGCCGCTCTCCACGATGGGTTGGCCCGACCCTGATCAATCCGAGCAGACGAAGGGCCTTCTCGGCGCCTTCAACCCCACCAACGTCCTCTGCACCGCGCGCGAGATCATTACCCTCTGGGTCTCGCGCATGGTCATGTTCAACCGCTACTTCCTCGCTAGGGACGGTGTGCCCGGCCCATCACCGTTCCGCGACGTGTTCATCCACGCGATGATCCAGGACGGCGAAGGCCGCAAGATGTCAAAATCGCTT
>JBGTSD010000123.1:0-7414 GCA_041940385.1 Phycisphaerales bacterium
TGCCGTCGCCGGCGCCGGTGATGACGAGCCAGTCCATCGCGGCCATGAGGCGCGAGAAGACGACGGCGGCCTTGTAGTCGGGGTGCGCCGGCGGCGTGCGCGCCGAGCCGAAGATGCTGACGCGCCGCTTGTCCGGGTACAGACTGAAGACCTTGTACGCGTGGCGCAGCTCCTTGAGCGCGGCGCCCATGAGCTTCATCTCGCCGGTGCTCCGACCGTCGCGCACCAGCGCGAGCGTGGTCACCAGCATGTCGCGCAGGAGCTTCGACGCGAACGAGCCGGGGGCGGCGCCGGCCTCGGCGACGAGCTCGTCCAGGCGTTCGAGGAGCGACTCCTCGACGCCCTCCGGATCAGGAGACGTGGGCGAGGAAGACTGGATGGGTCGATCGGTCATGGATTCCGTTCTTCGGGCAGAGAGGGTCGGATCGGGCGTCGATTGGATTCGTCGGGCCCGAAGATACTCTCCAGCAGCCGACGCGTGCCCGAGAGCTGCTCCATCCCGAAGGACGGCTCGGCGAGCGTGCCGCCGACGGTGATCGTCGCGATCTCGTCGCGCAGACCTTCAAGGAGGTCGCTCACCACGATCAGGCGGCGTCGGCTGCGGCTGTTGACGCGCAGGTCGAGGCCGAGGTCCGACCAGCGCAGCGTGCCGCGGCCGACGATGTCCACGGCCGCCGAGGCGACGCCGAGGTCCTCGAAGGTGATCATGTCGCCGTCCACGTAGAAGGACGCGCGGGCCTCGTCGAGCGGTTCGCCGGCGGGGATCTGGAGGTTGCTCAGCTCGATGAGCTGGATGAGCAGCGGGAGCCGGATGACGCGACCGCCGGAGATGATCGCGGCGCCGCGCCCGAGCCGGGCGTCCGCGTCGCCGACGACGCCCTCGATGGAGACGGACGCGTCCACCAGTCCGCGGTCGTCCTCGGGCGAGCCGGAGGCCTCGGGCTGCGCGGCCTCGCCGCGGTCTTCGGTGAAGTCGGCGAGCGCGGCGCCGAAGTTGACGCCGGCGGCCTTGAGCTCGGCCTCGTAGCGGCGCACGGGCGGACGATCGAAGCCGACGGCGACCTCCGAGATTCGCGCCGAACCGGTGACGCGACCGGTGTGCGCGTCCGCCTCGAAGACCGGGATGAGCACCTCTCCGGGCGACTGGCCCGAGACGACGCGCGCACGCGCGTTGGTGGTGCGCAGGCCGCCGAGACGCAGGCCGTCCGCGTTGAACGTCAGATCGATCTCCTGCGGCAGTCCGGGCTGGCGCTCGACGTGCACCGACATGGCGCCGGAGGCCTCGTCGATCGGGAGCCCGGGATTGAACGCGGCGCCCTCGAACGACACGACGCCATCGAAGCGCAGGCGGCCGTCGGCGTCGTCGGCGCCCTCGTATTCGAGCACAGCGTCGGCGATGCGTACGCGCCCGTCGGCGCGGACGTCCAGCTCGGACATGATCTCCGCCACGCCCTCGGGCAACGCGGCGCGCACGCGCTCGTCGATGCGCGCGGCGTCGGCGTTGATCGTGAGCGCGATCATCGGCGAGCCCTTCACCGACCATGGGCCGGAGAGGGAGACAGTGAGGTCGTCGCCGGTGAGGGTGAGGTCCTCGAGATCGCCGCTGGCGCCGACGCCGCCGTCGAGCGAGGTGCGAAGCGAGAGCGCGCCTTCGACCTGAGTGAAGTCGACGTTCACGCCGCGCCGGGTGAGCGCGAGCGAGCGCGGGCGGATGGACGCGTCGACGACGCTGGATTCACCGGGCTTGAAGGCGAGGGTGGCGTCGAGGTCGAAGCGTCCCCGCGGCGAGAAGGCGCCGTACCACATCGATGCGTTGGGGTTGCGCTTCTCGAGCAGCGCTTTGACGAGCGCGGACTCCACGGGGGTGTCGGAGAGCGCGATGCGGAGCGTTGCGTCGGCGGGGTCCGGCGTATCGGGGAACTGGAACGAGCCGTCGAGGAGCGCCACGCCGCAGGACTCGCCGTTGTAGAAGACTTCGGCGGCCATTTCGTCGAACTGGACGCGGTCCATGCCGACGAGCGCGTCGCCGGCGACGGACGGGATCGAGATGCGCCCGCCGAGCAGATCGAACTCGAAGTCCTGCACGCCGCTGATGTGCGCGCCAAGCTCAAGGCGCGGCGCCCCGCTCGGCGCGAGCCCCTCGCCGGCGACGCGGATTTGGGCGTCGACGAAGCCCGAGGGCAGGTACGCGCTGCGGAGCGTGCTCATCGCGGCGCCGGCGCCGGGGGAGAGGGCGCCGACGATGCGCTCGATCGGGTGACGCAGGTTCAGGCCAGAGATCGCGACCTCGGAGTCGAAGCCGCCGGAGATGTTTTCGCGCGGGAACCGGGCGATGGCGCTGATGTCGAAGCGGGCGTCGCCGAGCATGCCCGTCAGCTCGGTGATCGTCATGCCGCGCTCGGAGAGGTTGACCTCGCCGGTCAGCCCGGCGACGAGCGGCTCGTCGGGGAGTTCGCCGATGGCGGGGCTGTCCGGGCGCGCGGCGACGCCGTCCATGCGCACCGAGACGTCGAAGCCGATCTCGCCGTCCGCGCGGGGCAGGACGTGCGCGGCGCAATCGACGCCGCCCTCGAGACTGAGGATGTTCAGGAGGCGCGGCGCCGAGAAGGCCTCGTCCTCGTCGCCGGGAACGGCCTGCACGAGCAGCTCGTCCACCGGCGCGCCGTGCGCGGCGATGAAGATGTCCGGCAGGAAGACGGACTCCTCGCCCTCGCTGAGCTTGATGCGCGCCACGAGCGTTCCGCTCGCGCCGGTGAGGCCCTTGAGCGAGGGGATGTCGACGTCGGCAAAATAGTCGTCGATGCGCACGGTGACGTCGCTCGCGATAACGGGGTAGGGGAAGGAGCTGACGAGCAGCCCGGCGGTAGGAAGGCGGACGTGGATGTCGCGCGTCCATTCGGCGTCGTCGCCGAGGTCGCGATGGATCTTGATCTTGAGTTCGGCGAGGCCGCCCGGATCGAACGCGGGCACGTTCGCGACGCGCTCCAAGTCGCGCGTTTCCTCGGCCATCGCCGCCCGCTTCGACTCGTCGGGCTCGGTGAGCATGCGCGTCTTGAGCTCCGACAGCCGCGCGAGCGCGGCGTTGCGCGCTGCGCTCGGCTGGACGAGCCCGCGATCGATGAGCTCCGCGTACGCCTCCTGATCGACCAGCGCCGCGATGATCGCGCGCCGGGACTCGGGCATCGATTGCTCGAACTCGCGATCGATCGGCACGTCCACGAAGGTGATGTCGAGGTCCACCTGGGCGCCGTCGGCGGGCGGGCTGATGACGCCGTCGGCGAAGAGCTTGGCCCCGGTCGGGCCGACGCCGGTGATGCTCTCGATGCGGATCTCCTCGTCGTTGAACGCGACGAGGCCGGCGAGCTGGGTCACGGGGTAGGCAAAGTTCTCGTACGCCGCGGCGCCGTCGCGGAACCGGATGACGCCGTTGATGGTCGGGCGCGCCGGCCCTTCGGGCGTGGACGCGGCGCGCTGGACGGTCACTTCGGCGTCGACGATCGCGGTCGGGCCGGAAAACGTGCGGAAGCGTCGCCGAACGATTTCGGGCGCGAAGGGCAGCAGCTCGGGCGTGGAGGCGACGGTGAAGCCGTCCACGGTGCGGACGTCGAGGCGGAAGGGCGCGTCGAGGGCGAGGCCCTCGGTCTGGAAGGAGACCTCGTAGTTCAGGTCCTCGATGGTGCCGCGCAGGCCGCGCGCCACGACGCCGTTGCGATCGAACTGGATGCGCCCGGTGACGTTGCTCATCTCCATGCGTCGGAGCGGCGCGCCGGGGAGGAGGCGTTCGCCGGGCGCGGGGTTCTCGTCGATCGGCAGGCGCATTCCGACGTTCTCGAGGTTGATGGTGGCGACGACGCCGTCCTCGTCGGAGAAGGCGAACTCGGTCTCGCGCACGACGCCGCGGATCTGGAGGTCGGTGATCTGGTCGCGGTATCGCGCGGGCGCGGTGCGTTCGGCCCAGCGGGAGAGATCGACGTTGAAGAGGCGGAGGTTGCCGCTGACGTCGGCGGTGTCGATGGAGCCGGCGAGCAGGAGCGGCTCCTGCGCGGGCCGTCCGTCGACGATGGGGACGATCTCGCGCAGGGAGATGTCGTAGACGACGGGCTCGTTCTTGCGGGGCGTGGCGCCGCCCTCGATGGGGACGGTGTGGAGCGAGGTGTAGGTGGTGCTGGTGTGTTCGCCGAACTCGAGGAGGCCGTCCACGACGTTGACGGCGGGGAGCGTCTGCATGACCGCGCCGCTCGGCGCCGCGGCGCGGGGGAAGGCCTGGATATTGAGCGCATCGTCCTCGAGCGACTGGCTGAGGCGGACGCGCGGGCGGATGAGCGAGATGCGCGTCATGCGGAACTCGCCGGCGAAGAGCGCCGACCAGTCGATGGTGGCGTCGAGGCGCCGGGCGCGCAGGACTTCCGCGGCGTCGTCCTGGACACCGGGGAGCTGGAGGCGCAGATTGCGGATGACGACGCGCCCGTCGGGCTCGAGGATGACGCGCCCCATCGCGACCTCGCAGCCGAGCGCGCGCTCGAGGCGCGGCTCGACGAAGGCGCGCAGCGCCCAGGTGCGCGTCAGCAGCAGCAGCACGAGCAGGAGCGCGAGGGGGATCAGGATCCAGCGTCGTCGGCGGCGGCGCCGGCGCACGGAGGGCGCCGGCTCGGTCGATCGATCGGACTGGTCGGTCGTTCGCTCCATGCGGGCCGCCCCCGGCGTGAAGGGGAGTGTATTCGTTGCGGCCCGCCGCTCACGAACGCCCCCGGCGGCAGGGGCTTAGAATGCGTCCACGCGCTCGTAGCTCAGCTGGATAGAGCGGCGGTTTCCTTTGGTTGGCGGCCCGCCACGGCGGGCGACAAAGAGGGGCCCGGCCCGGAGACGGGTCGAGGCGAACCGGGTGAACTCGGGGAACCCCACCCCCTCGATCGGCGAGGGAGGGCAATCCCGAGCCGAGCCGTCGGCGGGGCTCGCGCACTCTGCGCGACGTCGGCGGAAGGTGTAGAGACCAGCGGGTGAGCCGCCCCGGCAATACCCCCGCACCGGCGCGACGGTCGCGCCGCAGCGCCCGGCGCCCTGCGAAGAGTCCGAGAATCCTCCCGATTCTCCGCAGCGGCGAAGAGATGGTCCGGCCCATCGGGAAACCGGTGGAGCAGCCGAAACCGCAGGTCGGAGGTTCGAGTCCCCCCGGGCGCATTCTTGTGGCAGAGTTGGAGGGGGCGCGGAGCGCGCTCCGAAGCTTCCGCGGCACGGCGGCCGCGGGTTCCTGCGCCACGGATGCGGCGCACGAGAACGAGAGGATGCTCGTTGTGGAGAGAGAGCGCCGCGGATCTGTGTCGTTCATGGCCCATGCCGTCGCGATGCTGTGCGTCGCCACGGGCGTGGTCGGTTGTGGTTCGGGCGCAACTCCCGCGCAGTCTGCAGCGCCCGTGCACGCGCCCGTGATGCGTGGCGCCACGTCGGCCCGCGTGTTCGAGTCGCCCTATGTCCAGGCATGGCACGCGGGATTCGGCGCGGGATCGCTGGAAACGAGGCCGGAATACGATCGGCGGGCGGGCGCGCTGTCGCAGCGATCGTACTGGCCGGTGCTGGGGACGCGTCAGTGGCCGGAGCCGGCGCGCCCGGCGGAAGACCGCATCCCGACCATCTATTCACGCTGGGGCCGCTCGTTCTGAAGCGAGTTCGGCGTGAAAGTCAAGGCCTTTCTTGGCGGACGTTCTCCGAACAGCGCGTGAAAAGTTTCGGGCTGTACGGACTGCGACGGGCTGATGGGTGGTTGACGGCCTGTGGAATCGCCATGTCGTGATTGACTTCGCGCGCCTCGATCGGGATATTGCCTTGCTGTGTGGTGGGTGCACCGGGGCGCCCGAGTGTTGATCGCTGAAGCCGTGGGCAAACGACGCTGCCGCCCAGACACGCGTCCCGGTCCATTTGTGCGGCTCTCACGTTGGTCTGGATCGAGCCCAATAGAGGCGGGGAGCCAGGCGCGATGCCGACAGTGACGAAGAAGGAACTCATCGATCGCATCGCGGTCGATACGGGGCTCAGCCGAGCCGACGTCAAGAAGTCCTTGCAGGCATTTCTCGATCAGGTGATCGCCGAGCTGGCGGAAGGAAACCGGCTCGAGCTGCGCGACTTCGGGATCTTCGAGCCCAAGCACCGGGCGCCGCGGACCGCCCAGAACCCGCGCACCCTCGAGCGCGTCGAGGTGCCTGCGCGGCGGACGGTGAAGTTCAAGCCCGGTCGCAAGATGCAGCAGACCCTCGAAGAAAAGGACAAGCTCGACCCGCTCAAGGTCGTTGTGCGCCCGGATCGGCGCCCCGAGGTCCACGTCGCGGCGGGGCGCAAGTAGCGCCCGACCAGCCCGGACCCTTCTCGGAGCGCGGCTATCATGGGAGCCCGTGGGGACGGCGAGCCATTCGCCCGCCGCGATCGTTCATCCTCATTTCAGCCGCCCCCGAGTGGAGCCAGCGCGATGCCGTCGATTGCCGAAGTCCTGGGTTCTGACGCCAAGTCCCTTCTCGAGTACGAGTGCAAGGGCTTTAAGCGATCGACGATCCACGCGCCGGGCCCGGACTTCGTGACGCGCGTGCTGAAGGACTCCGATCGCTCGACCGCGACGCTGCGCAACTTCCAGACGCTGCTCAATCACGGCCGCCTCGGGGGCACGGGCTACATCTCGATCCTCCCCGTTGACCAAGGCATCGAGCACTCCGCCGGCGCCTCGTTCGCCAAGAACCCGCCGTTCTTTGATCCCGCCGCGATCTGCGAGCTGGCGATCGAGGGCGGCTGCAACGCCGTCGCGAGCACGGTCGGTGGGCTGGGCATGGTGGCGCGCAAGTACGCGCACAAGATCCCGTTCCTCGTCAAGCTCAACCACAACGAGCTGCTGACGCTGCCCAACAAGTTCGATCAGACCCGCTACGGCAGCGTGCGCCAGGCGTTCGAGATGGGCGCCATCGCCGTGGGCGCGACCGTGTACTTCGGGTCCGACGAGTCCACGCGCCAGCTCGACGAGGTCGCCTACTGGTTCGAGGAGGCGCATTCGCTGGGCATGGTGACCGTGCTCTGGTGCTACCTGCGGAACAACTCGTTCAAGACCGGCGGCAAGGACTATCACAACGCCGCGGACCCGACGGGCCAGGCGAATCACCTCGGCGTCACGGTGCAGGCGGACATCATCAAGCAGAAGCTGGCGACGAACAATCACGGGTACGAGGCGCTGAACACGGGCGATTCGTCCTACGGCAAGCTGGACAAGCGGATGTACAGCGACCTGACGCCCGGCGATCATCCGATCGAGCTGTGCCGCTACCAGGTGGCGAACTGCTACATGGGTCGCGCGGGCCTGATCAATTCCGGCGGCGAGAGCAAGGGCGAGAGCGACCTGGCGGACGCGGTGCGCCCCGCGGGGATCAACAAGCGCGCCGGC
>JBGTSD010000124.1:0-7215 GCA_041940385.1 Phycisphaerales bacterium
ATCGAGCGCTTCCTCTCCCAGCCGTTCCACGTCGCCGAGGTCTTCACGGGCTTCAAGGGCGTGGACTCGACGCTGGAAGAGACGCTCGACTCCTTCGAGCGCCTCTGCAACGGCGAGGGCGACGACCTGCCCGAGGGCGCGTTCATGTACGTCGGCACGCTCGACGACGCGCGGGCGAAGGCCGAGCGGATGGCGAAGGAGTAAACCTCCCGCCCCGAGTTCCGAACCTCACCCGGCCCCTGCGTCTCGCGGGGGCCGGATCTTTTTTGGCGCCCGTCGGTACAGTCTCCCCATGATCGACACCCGCAAAGCCGATCGCCGCGCGCTCAAGCTCGACACGATCCCGAGCGCGCTGCGCGAGGCCGAGCGCCTCGCCGCGGCGGAGCGCGAGGGGCGCTTGCGCGTCAACGGCAACTGGTCCCTCGGCACGGCGCTCCATCACCTCGGCGCATGGGCGGAGTACCCCTTCGACGGCTACCCGGCGGAGGTCGCCAACCCGCCATGGTTCGTGAAGGTCATCGCGAAGATGATGAAGCACCGCTTCGCGCGCAAGCCCATGCCCGCGGGCATGCGCATCCCGAAGATCCCCGGCGGCACGATGGCGACGGAGCCCGCGACGACGGACGCGGGCCTGGCCCGCATGACACGCGCCTTCGAACGCCTCGATCGCGAGGCCCCCACGCGCCCCAACCCCATCCTCGGCCCGCTGGCTCACGAGGAGTGGAAGGGCATGAACCTGCGGCACGCGGAGCTGCACCTGGGGTTCTTCGCGGTGTCATGAATCCGGGATACGCTTCTCGCCATGCCATGGTCACCCGTCACCCTCACCGGCGAGCACGTCGAACTCGTTCCTCTTGACGTCGAAGCGCACGCCGATGCGCTCTTCGAGGCGACGCCCGAGGGGACGTTCCAGTACTTCCTCTTCTGGCCCGAGCCGTGGACGCGCGAGGTCTTCCGCGCGTTTCTTGCCGCGTCCGTCGGGCGCGACGGCTGGCTGCCGCTGGCCGTGATCGAGCGCGCCACCGGGCGCGTCGTCGGCAGCAGTTCGTTCCTCGACATCGACGAGAAGAACCGGTGCGTCGAGGTCGGCGCCACGTGGTATACCCCGTCGGTGCGCGGCACGGTCGTCAATCCCGAGTGCAAGCTCCTCATGCTGCGCCACGCGATCGAGACGATGGGCTGCGTGCGCGTGACGCTCAAGTGCGACGCCCGCAATCTGCACAGCCAGCGGGCCATCGCCGCCATCGGAGCGACGCGCGAGGGCACGCTGCGCCGGCACCGCATCCAGCCCAACGGCTTCGCGCGCGACACCGTGTACTACAGCGTGCTGCCGGAGGATTGGAATCGTGTGCAGAACATCCTCCGCGCCCGTCTGACCTCCACCACGGCCGACCGGGGCTTTGTGGTGCGACCCGCGACCGAGGCGGACGTCCCGCACGTGCTGCCGCTGGTGCGCCTGATCTGCAACCAGCACGAGTCGATGGACCCCGAGCGGTTCACGTTTCGGCCGAACATCCTCGAGCTGTACGAACGCTGGCTCCCCGAGCGCGTCCGCGATCCCCGCTCGATCTTCTTCGTGGCCGAGGCGCGCGGCGGAGAGATCGTCGGCAGCGTCGTCGGCACGGTCGAGCCCGAGATGCCGATCTACTGGACGCCGGAATCGGCGTGGATCCATGACGTCGTGGTGCGCCCGGAGTGGCGGAAGCGCGGCGTGGGCTCGGCGCTCGTCAAGGCCGCGGCGAAGCGATGCGCCGAGATCGGCGTCTCGCGCATCCGGCTGGAGACGGCGGACGCGAACGACGCCGCACGCGCCATGTTCGCGTCCTGCGGCTTCCGGCGCAGCACGACGGAGATGATGATGACGCTCCGTGCGCCCGAACGGAGGAGCAACGCATGACGAAGTGGACCTACGACCGCAAGGTGACCGAGTCGGACCTGACGCCGATGTCGCGCCTGATCCTGCACGCGTTCGCCACGCCGCCGGAGATGACATCGCTCTGGCTGCGCAACGCCGGGCTCGAGCAGAGCCGCGTGATGCGGAGCGCGTCGGGCGCGCCGGAGGCGTGCCTGTTGCGTATCCCGATGGGGCACTTCTACGGCGGGCGGAGCGTGCCGGCGCTCGGCATCGCGGGCGTCGCCGTCGCGCCGGAGCGTCGCGGCAAGGGTCTCGGGCGCGACCTCATGCGCGCCTGCATCCTCGAAGCGGCGGAGGAGGGCTGGGCGATCTCCTCGCTCTACGCGAGCACGCAGTCGCTCTATCGCCAGGTTGGCTTCGAGCAGTCGGGCTACCGCTTCTGCACGAAGTTCAGCGCGCGGGATTTCGAGCTGGCGCGGGGCGACGACGGCTGGAAGTCCCTTGAAGTTCGCCCGCTCGCCGACGGCGACGTCGAGACCGTCAAGCGCTGCTACCACGCCTTCGGCTCGCGCCACGACGGCGTGCTCGATCGCGGGCCGTACTGCTGGGGGCGCGTCTGGAACCTGCGCGGCGACCCGCACCAGGGCTTCGGCGCGTTTTCCGGGAAAGACCTCGAGGGCTACGTCTACCTCCACCAGAAGCGCAACCCCGTCTCCGGCCGGCACGATGTGCACACCACGGACGTCGTCTTCACCACCGCGCGCGCCGGCCGCGCGCTCGCGAAGTTCCTCGGCGGCTTCGCGACCACCGCGGACGAGGTCTACGTCTACGGCGGCCCGCTGCACCCGATCGTCCCGCTCCTCGATCAACAGCGCTACAGCGTCGAGCGCAAGGATTACTGGATGATCCGCGTCGTGGATGTCGCCAAGGCGCTCGCGACCCGCGGCTGGGCGCCGGGCGTCAACGCCGAGACAACACTCGAACTCCGCGACGACCTCGTCGGCGCCAACGCGGGCACGTGGAAGATCCGCGTGCGCGACGGACGCGCCGAGGCGAGCCGCGGCTCGTCCGGCGGCGCGATCCGCCTGGACGCGCGCGGCATGGCGGCGATCTACTCCGGCATGTTCAGCGCGACCCAGGCGGCGCTCGCGGGATTGGTCGAGGGCGATGCGAGCGCGATCGCCGCGGCGGACGCAATCTTCCCGGGCGGCTGTCCGTGGATGATCGAGATGTTCTGAGCACGGAATACCCCGCTCCCCGCGCGCGTTGATCTGGGCGAGCCACGAGAGTCCCGCCCGGGTCGGTCCCCATCGGCCTGGCGGGATTTTTTCTCGCGCCGAGCGGGATTTCGCCGGTCATTCGCCGGGCATGGTCGGAATACGCCGCGGGCGGCGCGGGTTGGTTCCGTCGAGCCGAGGAAGAGTCGCGCGGCGGGCGTTCACCGTCGTCCGGGCTTGGCGCAGAGACATCACGAAGGAGAGACGCGATGGTCTCGAGGTTTCTGGCCGGCACCGCGGCGCTGGGTGTGTCGTGCGCCGCCGGCGCCGCGACGGTGGATGTGTTCGTCTACAACTTCGCGTTCAGCGTGAACATGCCCGGCGGCCCGGTCGCGGACCCGGTGATCGACGTCGGCGACACGGTGCGCTGGGTGTTCCTGCAGGGCTTCCACAACGTGCACTCATCGGACGGGCAGGCCGAGTCGTTCGTCTCCGAGTTCTTCCAGGGCGACGGCACCCAGACGTTCGAACACACGTTCACGACCGCCGGCGATTACGCGTACTACTGCGAGATCCACGGCGACGACAACGGTATGGGCGGCTTCGAGGGCATGGGCGCGTTCGTCCACGTCGTGCCCGCGCCCGGGGCGGGTGCGCTCGCGCTCGGCGTCGGTTTGCTCACAGCGCCGCGGAGGCGCCGCTGATCGATCTTTCCCTTTTTCTGGTCCGTCACGCCACGCGGCCTCGGTCTCTTCCCTTCCTCTGCGCAGGGGCCGGGGCCGCGGGCTTTGACGGGCTTATCGGTCGGCCGAACTTCGCGCATCGCGCTGGACGGGCTTGACCGGGGTGGTAGATTTGGGCTGGAAGCACGTCCCGCCGCGCACAGCGCCGGCCTCACCGATCGACCCTGGGAGGGAATCTCCATGCGAACCGCGCTCGTCCTCGCTGCCGCCGCCGGCCTCGGCGCTTCGTCCATCGCGCCCGGCGCGACGGTCGAGGTCTACGTCTTCAACTTCGACTTCAGCGTGAACGCGCCCGGCTCCGGCCCGGTCGAGGACGCGGTGATCAACGTCGGCGACACCGTGCGCTGGCTGTGGGTGACGGGGCTGCACTCGGTCACGAGCAACCCGGGCTCGACGGAGGTGTTCGACTCCGGCCTGCTCACGCCGCCGAGCACGTTCGAGTACACGTTCATGAACGAGGGCGAGTTCATGTACCACTGCTCGATCCATTCCGATCATCACCCGGGCGGGCACGTGACCGGCATGGTCGGCGTGGTGACAGTCATGATCCCCGCGCCCGGCGCGAGCGCGCTGCTCGGCGGCGCCATGCTCGCGGGCCTGCGCCGCCGGCGCTGAATTACGAGAGCGCCAGGTAGAGCGCCGCCATGATCGCGCCGTTGTGCACGCCGTGCGAGAGCATCGGCGCGATCAGCGAGCCGCGCCATTCCCGCATCAGGCAGAACACGAACCCCAGCGACGCCAGCGCCGGGATCGCGACGAAACCCTGCGGGTGCACGACGGCGAAGATCAGCCCGACGAAGAGCGCGCCGAAGAACGGCCGCCAGCGCCCGCGCAGGTGGTGATACAGCGCGCCGCGGAAGAGCGATTCCTCCGTCAGCGGCGCCCACACCGACGCGAGCAGGAACACCGACAGCACGCCCAGCGCCCCGCCCGTGCCGATCTTGTCCATGATCGGGTGCGACGGCGGCGCCGACGGTTCACCCGGGCTCAGCAGCGCCGAGAGCTGCATCAGCAGGAACGTCAGGCCGATGCCCGCCGCGACGATCGGGATGCCCGCGAGGTACCCGACGACCGCGGCGCCGATCTCGCGGAACACGCCGCGCCCCGTGTGCCAGCCGATGGCGTACTTGTGCTGCGACCACGGCACGCCGCGCAGGAGCGGATAGAACGCCGCGAGCGGCACGAGCCAGATGAGCAGCGGCGTGAAATCCTGCCCCGTGGCCTTTTCGAGGACCATCGCCACGATGTTGATCGCGAGAAAGATGAAGAGGAAGAGCGCGAACGCCTCGATGTACACGGACCCGCCCGGCGCCGGCGGCGCGTACGCCGCGCGAATCCTGCCCTTGGCCAGCCACGCCACCGCGAGGATGCCGACGACGAACCCGGCGATGCCGATGCAGAAGAGCGTCCCGACGCCCACGAGCATCACCGCGGTCGTGCGCTGCGCCCTGGCGACCACGGCGGCGCGCAGCGGCGCACTGTCCGGCTGACCCTGGCTCAGCGCCGTCTCGGCGAAGAACTGGTGACGCTCGACGAACCCCGTGTGCGCCGCGGGATCGCGCTCGACGACGTCGCCCCGGAAGATCGCGCGCACCAGGTCGATGTCCGACTGCAGGTCCGCGCTGATCGGCAGCGGCGCGTCGGGATCCGCGGGCGCATCGGCCGCGTCCGGCGGCGTCAGGACGAGCGGGTGTTCCTCTTCGATCTCATCCAGCGCCGCGAGCGCGGCCTCGGGGCCCTTGAGTTCGCCGGTCACGATCGCCGCGCGAAGCCGGTCCTCCGGGTAGCCCTCGGCGATGGTCTGCATCTGTGTGGCGAGCGGCGCGAGGGTGTCGGCGTCCGCCGCGGGCATCATGGACTTGGCCCCGACCGCGTAGCGCCCCATGAGGGTGATCATGGGAGTGGGGGGCTCGACCGCGACGGCGGCGACCGGCGGCGGGGCCGGCGCGACCCGGTGCAGCATCAGCACGACGCCGATCAGGGCGGCGATGGCGATCCAGGACAGGATCGCCGCCCCCCGGCTTCCCGCGTCGCGGGGCGGGCCGCCGAAGTCCTGGGTCGGGTCGGTCGAGGGCTCGAATGGGTCGGAATACTGGGTCATGTGGCCTTGAAGTATCGGGGCGCGGCCCCCGTCCGCCCCAGACTACCCTCCCAGGACCCCGGCAGGGATTGACATGGGGGCGGACCCGGTTACCCTTCCCGACCCTGCACGCCGGTGGGGATGAAGGCGGCGGGGCACATTTCGAGTTGGTCGCTCGCGTCAGGCGCCGTCCAGTGATGGGCGGGACCGCGGCGGGCCGCGTCGGGCCGGAGCTTCTCGAAGCACGGAGCCGAACGCAGATCGCGGGTCGCGTTTGCGACCCGGCGAGAGTGGATGAGTCATTGCGCACCGCGAGCGCGGCGCGAGCATCAAGCGGGTACGCCGCGAACGGATGGAAAGGGTCGTCCGATGCGACAGACGACGATTGTGACGAGTCGGGACCAGGGCGAGCGCGCCTGGCACATGGTGGACGCGAGCGGGAAGCGCCTCGGCCGTCTGGCCGCGGAGATCTCGCAGGTCCTCATGGGCAAGCACCGCCCGGACTACACCCCTCATATCGACACCGGCGACTACGTCGTGGTCATCAACGCCGAGCGCGTGACGATGACCGGCAAGAAGCCGGAGCAGCGCGTGAAGACGGCCTACTCGGGCTACCCGGGCGGCCTGCGCGTCAACACCTACGCCGACCTCCTCCAGCGCAAGCCGGAGTTCGTCGTCGAGGACGCCGTCCGACGCATGCTCCCCAAGGGCATGCTTGGTCGGGCCATGCTCAAGAAGCTCAAGGTCTACCGCGGCGCCGAGCACCCCCACGAGGCGCAGCGCCCCACGCCGCTCGAGGTCTGATCCACCGACCCTCGCGGCATATCCCTAAGAACACCAGGAACAGGACGAACGAGATGATGAAGCAGAATCGAATCGGAGGCGCGGCATGACGGGCAGCGGCATCGAAGGTCTCAATCTCGGCGGGCTCACCGCGCAGCCCGAATCCGCCACCAAGCCCAAGGTCGAGCAGGGCGTCCGCCCCATGCGCGCCCCCGCCGCCCCCGACAAGCAGGGCTGGTGGAGCGGCACCGGACGGCGCAAGACCGCCGTCGCCCGCGTGCGCATCAAGCCCGGCAACGGCGACTTCAAGATCAAGGTCTCGGCCAACAAGGCCAAGACGATCGAGGAGTACTTCACCGAGCTGCGCGATCGCAGCGACGCCGTCGCCCCGCTGAAGGCCACCAACACCTTCGGCAAGATCGACGTCATCGCCCGCGTGGACGGCGGCGGCTACATGGGCCAGGCCCAGGCCATCCGCCTCGGCATCGCGCGCGCGCTCCGCGGCTACGACCCCACGCTCGAAGGCGCGCTCCGCGA
>JBGTSD010000125.1:0-7075 GCA_041940385.1 Phycisphaerales bacterium
TCGCACGCTCCGCCGACGCCGTTTCCACCCGCGCCGCAACGGTCCGCGCGTCGACGCGCTCACCCTGCGCAGCGGCCGCCGCCGGCTTCGCGGTCTGCTCGACCGTCTCCTGCGCCGCAGCGCCGTTCTGTTTCGCGTTCTTCTCTCCCCCGTCCCTGACCTGCCGAGCCGCCGCATCAGCGATGCGCGACTGCTCCTGGCCCGGATTCGCCTCCTGCGCGACCTCAACGTCCCGCGCCGCCGCCAGCGCCCGAGCCGCCTCGCCCTCCTTCAGCGGCGCCGACGTCTCGGCCTTCACCGGCCGCGTCCCGGCTTCTTCTGCTTCCCCATCACCGTCCACCTCGCCGGCTTCTGCGCGTTCCTTCACCGGACGCGCATCCTCCGTCGCAGGCCGATCGTTGGGCGTCTCCGCCTCCGCCACCGGAGCGTCATCCACCTGTTCTGTGGGTTGCACCCGCTCCGGCTCGGTCTCCGCCGGCGTCTCGACGCGCTCGCGCGACTCCACCGGCCGATCCTGCGCACCCTTCGACGGTTTCTTCGCCCCCGCGTCCGACTCCTGCGCCGTCCCGTCACGCCGCGCATGCTTCAACTTCGACTCGAAGTCGCCCTTCCCGGCGGGAGCGGCCAGCCCCGGCGCTTCCGCGCCCTTCGCGCTCGGCGCGGCCTTGGTCGCCTTGGGCGCGGGATTCGGCGCGGCGTTCGGAGCTGGAATCAGTGGGAGCGCTGGTGTCGTCGTCATTCAGGAGCCCTCAGGCACGCGGGCCTCGAGGCCACGCGTCCTGAGTCGCTCGAGCAAATCCGCTGCCACCACCGGGTCCTGGAACTCCGCCAGCACCTTCGACGCCGTCCGCGTCTGCATCGCGTTCAGGTACGACACCACCTGCTCGATCTGCCCCTCGGTGATGAGCTGCTGCATCAGCATCTGCGTCTGCTGCGGCGACAACGACTCGTACAGCCGCAGCGCCCGCTCGAACTGCTCCGAGCCCTCCATCGCCGCCAGCCGCGCCCGCATCGCCTCGAACGCCTCGCGCTCCGCCCGCAGCTTCCCCCACTCATCGTCCAGCGCCAACCGCTCGCGCACCAGCGACCGCTGCAGGTCCTCGACCTCCCGGCGCAACCGCTCGACGTGCTGACGCTGCTGCTCCGACACCACCCGCTCCGACCCCATCGACTCCGCCACGGACAGCGGCGGCTGACCCATCAGCGCCTCTTCCTCCGCGCGCTTCTTCGCCTCCTCCTCCGCCGCCTTCTCCGCCTCCGCCTGCGCCTCGTCCGCCGAAACCGTCGTCGCGAAGATCGCCCGTACCTCCGCGATGCGCGAGCCGTTCAGCCGGTCCGTTCCCTTCAGCCAGCCGATCAGCCCCACCATCGCCAGAAAGTTCGCCAGCGCCAGCGTCGAGATGATGATCCAGATTCCCTTCACAGGACATCCTCCCCGCGCCGCCGACCCGGCGCGCGCATCGTCGCCATCTCATCCATCGCCGCCGCCTCCGCGCGATCCACCGCGGTCTTCCACGCCTCGAACCGGCGCTCCTTCAGCGTCTCCACCGCCTTCCGCGCCACCGTCGCCTCGAGCAGCGCCGCCCGCGCCGACTCCAGCCGACGATGCGCCCCCGCCAGCCGCAGCGCAATCTGCTGCGCCCGGTGCGTCAGGTGAAACGCCGCGCCCGTCTGGAGGCGCACCGAGTTCACATCCACCCGCGCCCCGTCCCCCGTCGGCGCCAGCGCCTCGCGCAGCCCGCTCTTGCTTTGCACGATCGACTGCTGGCACCTACGCAGCTCGTCCTCGATGGTCAGCCGCTCCCGCTCCAGCTCCGCCACCACGCGCTGCCGCTCTTCCTCCGCACGCTTGCGGACGTCGAGCAGCGCCTCGTATTCGAACCGGAACTTCTTCATCAGCGCGCCCTACCTCCGCTCGCGTTCCCGGGGGCGGCGCTCGCCTGCGCCCGCTGCACCTGCTGCAGCATCGCGCCGGACTCCACCGCGAGACTCAGGAGCTTCCGCTTCGCGTCATCGAACGGCTCCGCCTCGTCCGAGCCCTGCCGCAGCAGCCCGTCCAGCTTCTGCTTCATCGCGATCGCCACGTCCGCCATCGCGTTCGATCCCCGCGCATACGCGCCGATCTGCACCAGGTCCTCCACCTCGCGATGCGCCGCCAGCATCCGCTGCACCTGCATCCGCGCCGCCTGGTGCTGTCGATCCGTCACGTCCCCCTGCACGCGGCTCACCGAATCGAGCACGTCGATCGCCGGGTACTGCCCGTGCTGCGCCAGCTTGCGCGACAGGATCACGTGCCCGTCCAGGATGCCCCGCGCCGCGTCCGCGATCGGCTCCGACATGTCGTCGCCTTCCACGAGGATCGCGTAGAACCCCGTCACCGATCCCTTCCCCTCCACCGCCCCCGCGCGCTCGAGCAAAAGCGGCATCAGCGCGAACACGCTCGGCGTGTACCCCTTCGTCGCCGGCGGCTCGCCGACGCTCAGCCCCACCTGCCGCTGCGCCTGCGCGAAGCGCGTGATCGAATCCATCAGCAGCATCACGTCCGCGCCCTGATCGCGGAAGTGCTCCGCGATGCTCGCCGCCGCCAGCGCCGCCCGGATCCGCAGCAGCGGCGAATCATCGCTTGTCGCCACCACCACCACCGATCGCTCCAGCCCCTTCTCGCCCAGCGACCGCTCGATGAAGTCGCGCACCTCGCGCCCGCGCTCGCCGATCAGCGCCACCACGCTCACATCCGCCGCCGTGTGCTTCGCGATCGAGCCGATCAGCGTGCTCTTCCCCACGCCCGGCCCCGCGAAGATGCCCATGCGCTGCCCGCGCCCGACCGTCGTCATCAGATCGATCGCCCGAACCCCCGTCGGCAACGCCTCCGTGATCGCGCGGCGCTTCAGCGGAGAGATCGGCGCCGGCAGCAAGGGCGCGCCGACCAGATCCACCGGCGCCGCCTTGCCATCCAGCGGCCGCGCCAGCGCATCCACCACGCGTCCCAGCAATCGCCGGCCCACCGGCACCATCGCCGCGCTCCGATCGCCGACGACGCGCGCCCCCGCGCGGATCCCCGCCGTGTGACCGAGCATCATCACGATCGCCCGGTCGCCATCCACACCGACGACCTCGCCGAGCTTCACACCCTCGTCGCTGTGCACCTTGACGAACGAACCGATCGGCAGCGGCAGCTCATCGACCAGCAGCGTCAGACCGCGCAGCGCGCCCACCGAGCCCGAGATCTCCAGGGGCTCGATCATCTCCAGCGCGTCGATCTGCGCCGAGAGCACGCTCACGACCCCGCCCCCGACCCCGGACCAGCGCCCGGCTCCGCGCCATCGGGCTCAGCCCCCTGCGCGCTCGCCGCGCCGGGCAGCAGCGCATCGACGATCCGCTGCAACTGACCCTCGATCTCCGCATCGATCCTTCCCCGCGACGTCCGCACCACGCACGACCCGCGCGACAGCGCCGCGTCCGCCACCACGCTCGCGTGCGCGCTCGAGCCCAGTCGCTCAAGCGTCCGCGTCGCCTCCGCCTTCGCCGCCTCGAGGTCCTCCGGATGGGCCGCGATCACCAGCTTCGTCGCGTGCGTCACCCGCGACACCGCGGCCTCGACCTGCGCCTCCACCACCTTCGGATCGCACTCGACCACGCGCTTCACGACCTTGCGCGCCAGCGCCAGCGACAGCGCCAGCACGTCCGTCCGCGCCTGCACGAGCATGTCGTCCCGCGCGCGCTCGAACGACACGAGCCCGTCCTCCCACTGCTTCGCCACGGCGCCGATCTTCGCCGCGGCCGCCTGGCGCGAGTCCGACAGCCCCTTCGCTTCGCCCTCCTGCAACCCCTTCTTCAACCCCTCCGCATGGCCGCGCTCGAACCCCTCCTTCGCCGCCGTCTCCGTCAGCCGCTTCCGCTCCGCCTTCGCCTCCTCGACGATCCGCGCCGCCTCGTCCCGCGCGCGCTCGAGCATCCGCTCGGCCTGCGCCCCGATCTCCGCGAGGTCGAGCACAATCGCTTCCCTCGTCAGCGTCGCCGCGTCTGCTCTGCGAATCACCGCCATGCGCTGCCGAAGCCTCCGACGCGCCGCCGCGTCTGCTTAGACCACCAGTCCCTCTTCGCCGCGGCCCTGGATGACGATCTCGCCCGCATCCTCGAGTCGCCGCACGATGTCCACGATCCGCTGCTGCGCCGACTCCACGTCGCTCACGCGCACCGGACCCATGAACTCCATGTCCTCCTTGATGAGCTGGCTCGCGCGCTCCGACATGTTCCCGAAGATCTTCTGCCGCAGATCCTCCGAAGCCGTCTTCAGCGCCAGCGCCAGCTCGTCGTTGTCCACTTCCTTGAGCACCGTCTGGATGCCCTTGTCGTCCACCATCAGGATGTCCTCGAACACGAACATCAACCGGCGGATCTGCTCGACCAGCTCCGGGTCCTCGCTCTCGAGGCCCTCCATGATCTGCTTCTCCGTCGCGCGATCGATCAGGTTCAGGATCTCCGCCACCGACTGCACGCCGCCCGCGCGCTCCATCGACTGCATGATCATGTTCGCCAGTCGAGACTCGAGGCCCTTCTCCACCTCCCGGATGACCTCCGGATTCGTCTGCTCCATGTCCGCAATCCGCTTGATCACCTCGATCTGCTTCTGCATCGGAAGTCCGCTCACGATCTCCGACGCCTTGTGATGCGGCAGATGGCACATGATCAGCGCGATCGTCTGCGGATGCTCCTCCTGGATGAACGTCAGCAGGTTCTCGCTCTCCGCCCGCTGCAGGAACGAGAACGGCGCCTTCCGAACCTGCGTCTGGATCTGGCCCAGCACCTTCTCCGCCAGCTTCGGGTCCAGCGACTGCTTCAGCAGGATCTTCGCGTAGTCGAGCCCACCCTCGTTCATGTGCTGGGTGGCCATGCTGAGGTTGTAGAACTCCTCCACCACCGCGTCGCGCACGTCCGGCGGCACGCGCCCGAGACTCGCCAGCTCGCGCGTCACCTGCTCCACCGCCTCCGTCGGCAGCTTCTTCAGAACGTCGCCCGCGACGTTCGCATCGAGCCCAAGCAACAGGATCGCGGCCTTGGTCAGGCCGTCGAGCTTGTCGGGATCGGCAGGCAGTTTTTCGCCCGGCTTGCGCGGCATCGCTCCACCTCTCCGTGCGTCAATCGTCCGACTGGATCCACCGGTTCAGCAGCAACGCCGCATCGTCCGGGTTCGACTTCACCAGCTCCTCCACCTGCTCACGAAGCTTCGCCGACTTGATGTGATCGTCCGTCAGCTCGATGCCCGCGAGCGCGCTGTCCGCCTCGTCCGCCTCGCCGACCAGATCACTGCCCCGCTGCAGCGCCGGCGGCACGCCGACCAGCTCCTCCGCCGTCGGCAGCGGCTCCGCGCGGCTCGCCTTCCGAACCATCATCACCATCATCGTCAGCGCCAACACCGCCAACCCGCCCAGCG
Organism: Phycisphaerales bacterium; assembly: GCA_041940385.1. Classification (GTDB taxonomy): domain Bacteria; phylum Planctomycetota; class Phycisphaerae; order Phycisphaerales; family UBA1924; genus JACVCK01. Next base: position 5,435 of record JBGTSD010000125.1, read on the forward strand.
CGATCGTCTTCACCGCGCCCGTCAGCGGCGCCGCCATCGTCGCCACCCCGCCGAACCCGCCGCCCGCCTGCGACGCGTTCTGCAGCCCGCCGCTCGCCAGACGCTCGAAGTCCGGAATCACCGACACCACCACCTCGCCCGCCTCGCCGTTGAAGCCCGGCAACGACGCCGATGAATCGACCTGCGGCTGCACGTCCGCACGAATCCGGTCCATCTCCCGCGTCATCACCGGCGTCAGGTCCGCATCCGTCGGCTCCGACGCCTGCGCCGCGCCGCCCGCCGCGTTCCCGCCCGCGTTCTCCGCGCGATAGAGCGCCGCGAAGTACGAGCGCGGGATGTTGATCGTCGCGTTGATCTTGATCGGCATGCCCCGCGGATCGACGATCCGCTCCGTCGTGCGCCCGAACTCCGTCTGCATCTCCGTGTCCGCGCGCTTCTCCTGGAACTTCGTCTCCGCCGTCCCCGCGCGGTTGATGTCCAGCCCGACGTTGCTCCGCACGCCCGGCTCGGCCGCCGCGATCGGCGCGCTCTCCGTGCGCTCCTCCGTCGTTTCCCGCTTCGGCGCCGTCACCGTGCCCTTGCCCTGGTCCAGCACCCGCTGCGTCTCCGACACCGTCCGGCGCACGTCCACCTGCGCGTTGACCGCGATCACCACGCCCGGGATGTACGACAGCATCGTCAGGAGCCGGTCGCGCGTCCGCTGCTCCACCGTCGCCGCGTGCTCGAGGTACGTCGTCGCCCCCGCGATCTCCTCGCTCCGCGCCCGGTGCTGCCGGTTGTTCGAACCGTCGATGACGCGCACGTTGTCGACGCTCAGCCCCGCCCGCGCGCTCGCGACCAGGTGCGCCACCGCGTCCACCGTCTGCTGTCCGATCGGGCCCCCGTCCGTCGTGAACACCGTCGCCGACGCCGTCGGCTGACGCACCGCCATGCCGAGCCCCGAGGGCGTCGGCACGTCGATGATCACGCTCGCCTTCCGGATCCCCCGGAATTGGCCGATCACCTTGCTGAGCTCATTCTGCAGCGCGATCGTCTCGAACTGCTTCTTGTCCTGCGCGGACCACGTCCACGACGTCTTCGCCGCGAGATTGCTGAAGAGCAGCGACGTGTCGTCCGGAAGCTCCCCCTCCTGACCCATCTGCCCCATGATCGGCTGCGCCAATCCCACCGGGACGAGCACCGCGCCGTTCGCATCCACCTGGTGATCGATCCCCCGCGAACGCAGGAACGACACCGCCCGCTGCTGCGCATCCGCAGGCATCCCCGGCAACAACTCCACCATCGCCGGCTTGCCCGTCCACAGCGCCACGAGGAACAGCGCCATCGCCATCACCACGACCAGGCTGCCGATCAGCAGCTTCTGCGTCGTCGTCAGCGTCGACAGCGACGTCCGGATGCGGGCGAGAATCTGCCCGAGTCGGTCCGACACCTGCGGCCTCCTTGCCGGCTCAATCCACCGCGCGCTCCGCGCGCGTCGCCACGGTCACTAAACACCGCGGCCAACCGTCATAGTTCGACCCAACCCCGCAATTCCCTTGAATCCCTCCCCCGGAAGTTCAAGTGGGTGCCGTGGTATCCCGGCGCGCCGGGATGCCACGCGGCATGCGCCCAGGTCCCAGTTTCCCCTCCCCCTCCCTGCCT
>JBGTSD010000126.1:0-6464 GCA_041940385.1 Phycisphaerales bacterium
GCAGGCGCTCTATCGCGAGCTCACCACCGAGGGCCGGATTGCCGGCGCGGCGCTGGACGTGCACGCCGAGGAAGGCGACGGCAACCTGCTTGACCACAGCCTTGTCTTTGGGTGCAACGAGGTGGCCAAGGGCAATGACCACAACCACGAAAAGATGCCCTACATCCTGGCCGGCAAGGCGGGCGGTCGATTGCAGTCGGGCCGCTTTGTGCGATCGACCGGCACCACAAACAACATGTTGGTCACGTTGCTGAACATCTTCGGCGTGGAAACAGACACCTTCGGCGATCCGCGTTTTGGCACGGGTCCGCTGCGCGAGCTTTGAACGAACAAACCGCAACCCATTGGAGAAAGAATATGCGTAGGACATCGATGATCGTGTTGGGCATGGCATCTGCCATGGCATTTCCGTGTAGCCCCGCCAGCTCTGGCGACAGCGGCCGGAGTGACGGTGGGGACGGCGGCGGTGGGGACGGCGACGACCTTCCCGGTCACGGTGCGCCTGTCGGAAGCGGCCGAGAACTTGCGGCCGGGGATGGCTGCGCGGGTCGTCCTCCAGCTGGGCGACGAGGACGCGCGGCTGAGGTTCCTCGTCCCCGCTGTCAGCGTCGGTGAGGACCGGCAGGGCCGCTTCGTCTTCGTCGTGCGCGAGGACGGGCCCGGACGCGGGCGCGTCGAACGGCGCAACGTCACCATCGGCGACTTCACCGCCGGCGGCGAAATCGAGGTCTTCGAGGGCCTGCGCGACGGCGACCGCGTCGTCACGCGCGGCGTGAGCAAGATCGCGGACGGCATGTCCGTGCGCCTGCCCGAGTCCGGGATGGGTGGTTGATGGACATCACGCGGGCGGCCATCGACAAGACGCGCGTGACGGCGGTGGCGCTGCTCATCGTCGTCTTCGGCGGCATCATGGCCTACCGCACGCTGCCGCGGGACGAGGACCCCGGCTTCATCATCCGCACCGCCCGCGTGACGACGGAGTTCCCCGGCGCGAGCCCCGAACGCGTCGAGATGCTGGTGACCGACAAGCTGGAGAAGGTCATCCAGGAGATGCCGGAGATCGACTTCATCAACAGCGAGTCGAAGACCGGCCTGTCGGTGATCAACGTCAACATCGTGCCGAGCGTGTTCGACATCCAGCCGGTGTGGGACAAGCTGCGGCGCAAGGTGGACCGCGCCGAGGACGAGCTGCCGGAGGGCGCCCGCAAGCCGCGCGTCGACGACGAGTTCGGCGACGTCTTCGGCGTCCTCCTCACGATCACGGGCGACGGGTACGGCTACGGCGAGCTCCGGGACGTGGCCCAGGACGTCCGCAGCGAGCTGCTGCGCATCCCCGACGTCGCCAAGGTGAACATCCACGGGCTCCAGGACGAGCACATCTTCGTCGAGTACGACAACGCGCGGCTCCGGGAGCTGGGGCTCTCGCCGTCGCAGCTCAAGCAGATCCTCGAGTCGCAGAACATCATCGCGTCGGGCGGTAACGTGAACACCGGCGACGAGCGCATCAGCCTCGAGCCCACCGGCAACCTCGAGTCGGTGGAGGATCTGCGCCGCTCGGTGCTCCAGCTGCCGGGCCGGTCGGACCTGGTGTACTTGGAGGACATCGCGCGCGTGGAGCGCGGCACGGTGGACCCGCCCTCGATGATCGTGCGGTCGTCGGGTGTGCGCGCGCTGGCGCTGGCCGTGTCCATGAAGGACGGCGGCAACATCATCGCGCTGGGCGACGACGTGCGCGCCGTCGTGGACCGCCTCGACACGGTCTATCCCATCGGCCTCGACTTCGAGATCGTCTCGTTCCAGCCCGAGGTCGTCGCGAAGAAGATCGACGACTTCGTCGGCAACCTGATCCAGGCCATCGCCATCGTGGCCGGTGTGATGCTGCTGACGCTGGGCCTGCGAACGGGCCTCGTCGTGAGCTCGCTCATCCCGACGACGATGCTGGCCACGCTGCTCGTCATGTCCGCCTTCGGCATCGGGCTCGACCAGATGTCGCTGGCGGCGCTCATCATCGCCCTGGGCATGCTCGTCGACAACGCCATCGTGATGTCCGAGTCGATCATGGTGCAGATGGAGGCGGGCCGACCGCCCAAGGAGGCGGCCATCGCCTCCGCCGGAGAGCTCCGCGTGCCGCTGCTCACGTCGAGCCTGACGACGGCGGCCGCCTTCCTCCCCATCTACCTGGCGGAGGAGGAGGTGGGCGAGTACACGGCGCCCATCTTCCTCGTCGTGACGATCGCGCTGCTGGCCTCGTGGCTCCTCGCCCTGACCATGATCACGCTGCTCTGCGTGAACGTGCTCAAGGTGAAGAAGAAGGCCGAGGCGGCCTCCTTCGACTCGCCGGCCTACAAGGTCTACCGGGGCTTGCTCCAGACGATGTTGAAGCGCCCCGCGCTGGCGCTCGTTGCGACCGCGGGTGTCTTCGTCACGGCCATGTGGGGGATGGGCTACGTCCCCAACATCTTCTTCCCGCCCAGCGACCGGCCGCTGCTCGAGGCGGAGTTCGAGATGCCCTACGGCACGCCCATCGAGCGCATGGCGGACGTCGTGGGCGAGATCGAGACGTTCCTCGACGAGGAGCTCGTTGCCGGCGACGAGCGTCCCGACGGCGTCACGAGCTGGTCGAGCTTCATCGGCGGGCCGGCGCCGCGCTACGTGCTCGTCTTCTCGCCGGGTTCGCCGCTGCCCAGCTACTCGATGATGCTCATCAACTGCACGAGCCGCGCGCAGGTCGACGAGGTCATGGCGCCGATCCGGGACTTCTGCGCCGAGCGGTTCCCCGACTTGAAGGTGACGCTCCGGGCGCCGCTCCTGGGCGTGCCGGTGGAGAACCCGGTGGAGGTGCGCGTCTCGGGCCCGGACGTGGAGACGCTCTACGGCATCGTCGACGGCATCAAGGCGAAGCTCGGCGAGGTGCCGGGGACGCGCAACATCGACGACGACTGGGGCAACCGAACGAAGAAGCTGGTGGTGGACGTGGACCAGGAGCGGGCGCGCCGGGCCGGCGTGTCGAGCGAGGACGTGGCGGTGTCGCTGAAGGCGCTGCTGAGCGGCTTCGAGGTGACCGAGTACCGCGAGCAGGACGAGCTCATTCCGGTGACGATGCGCTCGGTGAGCGACGATCGTCAGGACCTCGGGAACATAGAGGCGCTCACCGTCTTCTCCCAGGTGACGGGGCGTTCGGTCCCGCTCAAGCAGGTGGCGGACACGCGCGTCGTCTGGGAGCCCAACAACGTCTACCGGCGCGATCGCGTGCGCACGATGACCGGCCAGTGCCAGGTGGGCGACGGCCTCACGGCGGCGGAGGTCAACGCCGTCCTCGCACCGTGGCTGGCCGAGCAGGAACGGGACTGGCCCTTCGGCTACTACTGGGAGTTCGGCGGCGAGAAGGAGAGCTCGGGCGACTCCAACGCGTCCATCGTCGTGAAGCTGCCCATCGCCGGGTTCATCATCATCATGCTGCTCGTCGCACAGTTCAACTCGATCCGGCGGCCGCTCATCATCCTCATGACGATCCCGTTGGCGATCATCGGCGTCGTCATCGGGCTGCTCGTCCTCGACTCCTACTTCGGCTTCATGACCCTGCTGGGCGTCGTCTCCCTCGCGGGCATCGTCATCAACAACGCCATCGTGCTCCTCGACCGCATCCGCATCGAGATCGAAGAAAACGGCCTGGAGCCGGCGGACGCCATCATCGAGTCGGCGCAGAAGCGCCTGCGTCCGATCCTGCTCACGACGGCCACGACCATCGGCGGCATGATCCCGCTGTATCTCGGCGGCGGTCCCATGTGGGAGCCGATGGCCGTCGCGATCATGTTCGGCCTGCTCGCTCTGGGCGATGCGGATGTCGGCGCTGGGAAAGCCCAGTTTCTCCGGCAGCACCGGCGGCGGGCATTCGAACCGTTCGCCCGACAGGCGATTGGTCTCGATCCGCCGCTCGTCCGCCGCCTCTGCCCGCGCCACCGCCGTCGCCCGCGCCTCACGCGCACCGGCCAGCGCCTCGCCGGCATCGGCCGCACGCTTTTCGGCCGCCTTCAGCGTCGCCTCGGCTTCGATCTCGGCGCGGCGGGCCTGTTCGGCGCGTTCGACCTGCGCCTCGCGCTCCTCGGTCAGCGTGGCGATGCTGGTGCCCAGTGCCTCGGGCTGGCCCTCGATCGCGGCACGCTCCTGCACCACCGTCTCGCCGCGTGATGCCATGGCGGCGATGCGCTTGGCCGCTTCGCCCGCGCGCGTGTTCCATCCCTTGGCCTCGGCATCGGCCGCCGCCATGCGCTCGCGATCGCTCGACAGCGCCCGGTCGGCCAGCGCCTGGTCGGCCTGCAATTGGCTGACGGCCATGCGCGCCTTCTCGCTCGCCTGCGACAGCGCCGCCACCTGCGCCCGCGTCTCGGCGCCATCGGGCAGGGCGGCCCGCGCGGCCGACGCCTTGTCATGTTCGGCCTGCACCGCCCCCTGGTCGCGCCGGGCCTCGGCCAGCCGTTCCTCGATCGCCTCGCGCTTGCCGCTCAACCGCTCCAGCGCGCCCGCCGCCTCGTCCGCCGCGCGCAGGGCTGCCCGCAGCCGCTGGTCCGCATCGCCCAGCTTGGTGCGCCCGGCCGCCAGCGCTTCCACCGCCGCCTTCTCGCGCGCGCCAGCCTCGGCCTGTTCCGCTTGCGCCGCGTCGACCGCCTGCGCCGCTGCCGGACGCGTAGCATCGATCGCCTCCAGCCGGTTGATGCGGATCAGTCGTTCGGCGGCCGCCGCGCCGCCCTCGACCGCGACATAGCCGTCCCAGCGCCGCAACTGTCCGTCCAAAGTCACCAGCCGCTGGCCGACCTGCAGCGCTTGGCCCTTGTCGCTTTCGACCAGCGCCACCTGCGCCAGCCGCCGGGCCAGCGCCTCGGGCGCGGTCACATGCGCGGCCAGCGGGCTGGCGCCGTCGGGCAAGCCGGGATCATCCTTCAACGCTTCAGCACCCGCCCAGCGACGCGGCCCTTCCGCCCCGATCGGTGCTTCCAGATCATCGCCCAGCGCTGCCGCCAGCGCCCGCTCATAACCCGGTGCCGCCTTCAACTGGTCGAGCGCCCGCGCCCGACCGCTGCCGCTGGCATCGATGGCCTTGCGCAGCGCCGTCGCCTCGCTGTCCAACGCCGCCAGCGCGGCCCGCGCCGATGCCAGCGCGGCCTCCGCGCTCGCCCGCGCCTCGCTTGCCACCTGCCGCTCCGTCTCGGCCGTCGCGATCGCTGCCTCCGCCGCCTCGCGATCGGCATTGGCGCGGACCTGCGCCGCTGCCGCCTCGTCGCGCTTCGCTTCCAGCGGCGCGGCATCGGGCAAGGCCGCCGCCTCCCCCTCCAGCCGCCGCATCGCCTGCTCCGCCCGGCCCAGCCGGTCGCGCGCCGCCGCCAGTGCCGCCTCCGCGACGCGCAGCTCGGCCTGCTCGCCCGCCTGCTTGGCCATCGCCTTGGCGAGGTCCAGCTCGGCATCGCGCGCGCCATCCTCGGCGCGGGCGATACGCGCGGCGAAATCGGGGCGCATCGCCTCGGTCTCGGCAATCCGGCCCTTCAGGCTCGCGACCTCGGCCGTCAGCCGCGCAATCGCTTCGGCCGCGTCATTGGCCAGCGTGCCCTCGCGCTCGCGATCCTCGTCCAGCCGCGCCGCCTGCTGCGCCAGGTCATGCAGCCGCCGGACGACCCCGTCGCGCTCTGCCTTCAGCGTGTTGAGCTGGTGGCCGGATTCGCTGGCGGCATCGCGCGTCGCCAATGCCTCGGCCCGCCGCTCGGCCAGCGCGGTCACCGCGGCACCGCTATGAGCATTGGCTGCCGTCAGCGCCTCCTGCGCCGCGCCCACCGTCGCCTCGGCCAGCTTCGCCTCGGCCCGCGCCGCCTCGGCACTGGCATTGGCCTCGCGCCAGCGGGCGAAGATCACCCGGCCCTCGGATATGCGGATCTGTTCGGACAGGCGAATATAGCGCTCCGCCGCGCGCGCCTGGCGCCGCAAATTGCCGGCGCGACTGTCCATGTCGGCCAATATCTCGTCCAGCCGGGCCAGATTGCCCTCGGCCGCGCGCAATCTCTGCTCGGCATCCGTGCGCCGGACATGCAGGCCGGCGATCCCTGCGGCCTCTTCCAGCATGGCGCGCCGTTCCTGTGGCCGGGCGGCGATAACGGCGGCGATCCGCCCCTGGCTGACCAGCGCCGGGCTGTGCGCACCGGTGGCGGCATCGGCGAAGATCAGCGCCACATCCTTGGCGCGCACATCCTTGCCATTGGCGCGATAGGCGCTGCCCGCGCCGCGCTCGATCCGGCGCGTGACTTCCAGCTCGCCGTCCGCGCCGACATCGACCGCGTTGAACAGCTCGCCCTGTTCCTGGATGGTCAGCAGCGATACTTCGGCAAAGTCGCGCTGCGGCCGGCTGGTGGTGCCGGCGAAGATCACATCCTCCATGCCGCCGCCGCGCATGGACTTGGCGCTGGATTCGCCCATCACCC
>JBGTSD010000127.1:0-6435 GCA_041940385.1 Phycisphaerales bacterium
CGCCCTTCAGCGGCTTCTTGGCGCCGAACTCCGAGACGCACGCCATCAGGCCGGGCATCTCGTGCTCGGCGAGTGTGATTTCCTTGCGGCCGTAGTCCGCCTGCGAGAGATCGCGAACCTTGTGCGGCAGGTCGCTGGTGAGCGGGAGTCCGGTGTCGAGGAACGGGCGGGAGGCGGTGGCGGTCGGCACTGCAGATTCTCCTGATTGAGTCGTCGAATGACGGGGGGAGTTGGGTTGTTCGGTGAACTTCACGAGGGGGTTTCGGCGCGGGCGGCGAAGAGACTCGGGCCGCGCGCGTCGGGATGAGCGGGAAGGGGCGCGACGCGGGCGTGCACGAAGCCGGCGTCGACGAGCATCGATTCGATCGACTGGGCGCTGAAGCCCATGTGCTTGTGCCCCATGGTCTGCTTGTACGCGGCGCGGTCGTGCTCGAGCATGTCGATGACGAGGATCACGCCGCCGGGCTTGAGCGCACGGTGCGCTTCACGCAGCGCACGGGCGGGATGGTCCAGATGGTGCAGCACGAGGGCGCACACCGCGGCGTCGATGGAGTGGGCCTGCATCGGCAGGGCGTCGAGCGACGCCTCGACGAACTCGACGTTGTCCGCCGTCGCGAGGCGCTTGCGCGCCGCCTTGAGCATTGCGCCGGACTGATCGACGGCGACGACGCGCCGGACGAACGGCGCGAGCAGCTCGCTGGCGTTCCCCGTGCCGCAGCCGAGGTCGGCGATGGTCCACGATGGAGAGACAAACGCGAGCAGGGCCCGCGCGGTGAAGGCGTCGCCGAAGAGGTCGTTGCGGAGATCGTCCCACTCGCCCGCGACGCGACCGAAGAACGCCTGGCTGTCGGTGCGGCGCTCGGCCATGACGGCCTCGAGGCGGCGCAGGTCCTCTTCGTGCTCGGATGTGTCGCCGAGCTGCTCGCGCACGGTGAGCCACAGCGCGCGGGACTCGACCGGGAGGTCGTCGAGGATCAACCGGTACATCGTCGCCGCGCCCTGGGCGCGCCGGACAAGCCAGCCGCCATCGGACAACTGCTTGAGGTGACGGCTCACCGTGGACTGCGGCGACTGAAAGACCTGGGCCATCTCGCCCACGCTGAGCTCCTCCCGTTCGAGCAGCCGCAGCAGGCGCAGGCGGGCCGGCTCGGCCAGTGCGGCGAGTCGGTCGGTGAGATCGGAGCGGGCGGGGGAACGCTTCATCCGTTTATCCGGATAAAGTGTAAGAAGCCCGCCGCGGAGGTCAAGCGAGGGGTTTGAGGGGCTCTGGGGCCTACTCGGCCTCTTCGGGCTGGAGGGCGTAGGTCAGCCCCGGGGTCTCGCCGAAGGCCCGGATCCGCTCGTTGATTGCGGCGTTCTGGGGGGCGAGGAAGAGGGCCATCCGGAGTCGCCGCAGGGCGTTCTCGCGATCCCCGGCCTCTTCGTAGAGGTCGGCGAGCGCGAGCTGGGGCTCGACGGTCATGCCCTTGTCGAGCTTGGCGGCGTTGAGGTACGCGCGGCGGGCGTCGTCGAGGTCGCCGGCGCGCTGGGCGAAGCGGCCGAAGCGCATCCAGTCCTCGACGGTCTGGCGCTCCTGGGCGCGCTTGCTGAGGAAGCGGGACATGCCGGCCTTGTCGCCGGACTGGAACATGGCCTCCGCGAGCGTCTCGACGGCCTCGGGGTCGTTGGGGCGCTGGGTGTAGGCGATCTCGAGGTGGGTGCGGGCCTGGTCGGCGTGCCCGCTGCCGATGAGGGCCTTGCCGAGGCCCAGGTGCGCCTCGTACCGCCAGGGCCACTCGTTGACGACGAACGCGTAGTTCTCCGCGGCGCGGTCGTACTGCTCGACGGACAGGTAGTGGTCGCCGAGCGCCTCGGCCCGTTCGGGGCTGCGGCCGGCGCAGGCGGCGACGGCGGCGGAGGCGAGGATCGCGACGGCGCAACGGATGTAGCGGCGGGTCATTCTGAGACGCTCCTTCGTGGACACATGCTATCGGAACTCCACTCGGGCGGGCATGAACGAGGGGTTTTGCGGGGTATCCTGAGACCGGCCCAAGGCGCCCCGGCGCCCTGCGCCGATGAGGATTGCACCATGCCGCGGACGGTCCTGCTGCATCACACGCTCCCCGACGGGTCGTCGCATATCGACTGGCTTGTCGCGCGGGATGGGGACGAGGCGGGCACGGGGGCCGGGCCGGTGATCACGTTCCGGGTGCCGGAGCGGATCGACCTCTCGCCGCCGGGGACGCCGGTGCTCGTGGACCGGCTGCTGGATCACCGCCCGCTCTATCTGTCGTACGAGGGCCCGATCCGTGGGGGTCGCGGCGCCGTCGAGCGGATCGCGGAGGGACACTGCCGCGTGCTGGTCGAGGGCAGCGATCGCGTGCAGTTCGAGGCGGACTTTGGTGCGGGGCCGCGACTCTGGACGTGCATTCAGCAGGAAGAGGACGAGCCGGGCCAGGTGATTCGTCGCTGGCGGCTCGAGGCGGCGTAATGCGGGGCGCGTTGAACGCCCGATAGCACGGGGGCATGTGCGGCATCTTCGGGATCGGCGCTGTGTTCGGCCGCGCTCCGTCCGTCGACGAGCGCGAGGCGATGCGCCTGCGCGACCTGTTGACGCATCGCGGTCCGGACGCGGCGGGGTTCTGGCGCAACGGGCACGTCTACCTGGGGCATCGGCGCCTGAGCGTCATCGAGCCGGAGGCGGGCGCCAACCAGCCGATGGCGACGGAGGACGGGCGCTTCGTCCTCGTCTACAACGGCGAGCTGTACAACGACGCCGACCTGCGCGCCGAGCTGGCGGCGCGGGGCGTGCGCTTCACGACGCGCTGCGACACCGAGACGGTGCTGCGGGCGCTGGCGCATTGGGGAATGGATGCGCTCGGCCGATTCCGCGGCATGTTCGCGATCGCCCTCTACGACGCGCAGCTCCGGACGCTGACGCTGGCGCGCGATCCGCTGGGCGTCAAGCCGCTGTACTTCCACTGCGGGGCGCACGAGATCACGTTCGCGAGCGAGCCGACGGCCATCGTCGCGCACCCGAAGATCGGCGCGCGCCCGAACTGGCGGATGGTCAGCGCGTACCTGACGACCATCCGCACCGTGCTGGGCGGCGAGACGATGTTCGAGGGCGTGCACGCGCTGGCGCCGGGCCAGGCGGCGCAGTGCGAGCTGACCGGCAGCGCGCCGACGATGCGCCTCGTGGACTACTGGCGCAGCCCGGCGGTGGGGGACGAGGCGATCGATGAGTTCGAGGCGGCGCGCCTGGTGCGTGAGCGCGTCGAGGACTCCGTGCGGGCGCACCTGCGCGCCGATGTGCCGACGTGCGCGCTGCTCAGCGGCGGGCTCGACAGCGCCATCGTCACGACCGTCGCCAAACGGCTGAAGGACGACCTTCGGACGTACTGCGCCGGCGCGCGCGAGGGCGCGTCGATGGGCGCGCCGGACAACGATCTCTTCTTTGCGCGGCTCGCGGCGCGACAGATCGGCACGAAGCACGCCGAGGCGATCGTGCATCGCGAGCTCTTCCGCGACACGTGGAAGTCGCTGATCGAGCGCCAGGGGGCGCCGCTGAGCACACCGAACGAGACGGCGATCTTTACGGTGGCCAGCCGGCTGCGCGCGGACGGATGCATTGTGACCCTCTCCGGTGAGGGCGCGGACGAGCTGTTCGCCGGGTACGAGGCGCCGATGCTCTCCGCGGCGAAGTTCGTCGAGGCCCGGGCCGGGGGCGCCACGACCAAGCACGGCGGAAGGTTCGAGCTGGAATCCAACGCGTGGGTTCACCCCGATGCCAAGCGCCAGATCCTGCGCGAGGGCGCGTGGCGCGACGCGGAGAAGGACGATTGGGTCCGGGCGCACTACGAACGCGAGTTCGACCGCTGCGCCCGCGAGGCCGAGAGCGACGATGCGGACTTGCTGCGCGGCGGCGCCGAGGCGTCGCTCGATGCGCACCTGCGATTCCAGCGCCGTGTGAACCTCGCGGGGCTGCTCCAGCGGCTGGACACGGCCACGATGCAGGCGGGCGTCGAGGGTCGCACGCCCTTCGCCGACGCGGTTGTGGGCGCCCTCGCCGAGTCTCTGCCGATGCGGGTGAAGTTCGAGCCCATCTTCGCGGAGGCCGTGATCGGCGCGGGCGAAGAGGCATCGATCCCGATGATCACCGGCGCCCGAACTAAGATCGCGCTGCGCGAGGCGTTCCGACGAGCGCTGCCCGAGGAGGTCGTCGACCGTCCCAAGGCCTCGTTCCCGCTGCCGTTTCAGGGCTGGATCGAGGATCATGCCGACGCGCTGCAACGCTCGGCCTTCGCGCGCGAGGTCTTCGCGCCCGACGCCATCGACGCGGTGGTCGAGAACCCGGCGGGCGCGTGGCAGTACGCATGGCCGATGATCAACATCGCGATGTGGGGCGAGCGGTGGTGGGGGTAGGCCGGTTGTACTCCGCGCAAGAAATCATTGATTCCTGAATCTGTGTGCTTGACACGCGCGGCGCCTCGTTTCAGACTTGGAGGCGACTCATGGCGGGCGCTGCGGTGAAGAGTGCTCGGTCTCATGTGCGGCCGACGCCAACGATGATTCCGGACAGTTCAATTCGGAGAAGAAGGGAAGGAATTGATGCTGAAGATGCCATGCATCGCGGCGATCGCTCTGACGGGCCTTGCTGTCGCGGGACCGGCGCAGGCCTTGCCGCAATACGTCGGGAGCATGCCGGTCGCCGGGTCCACGGCCTCGGAAATGATGGGCGGGCGGCGCAACACCCGCCCCGTGGGCAACGCCACGTTCGGCGGCCAGACGCGCGCCGGGGTATGGGTTGTCCCCAGCAACAATCCGGGGGCCTACTCCTGGATCGAGATCTTTCCCACCGGCGTCACAGCGACCCGCGCCAACAGCGCCCACATCACCCGAGTGGTGGGCAACTCCACCGGCAACAACGCAATGACGCAGGCGACATCGTGGCGCGTGACCAACGCGCTCGTCGGGGTTCGCAATCTCAATCCGACCGGCGCCACGCAGTCCAGCGCAGAGGACATCAAGCGCACGAACAGCGGCACGAGCATCGTGGGCTGGGCGGAGATCGGCGGCGTGCGCCGCGCGAGCCTCTGGGGATCGAAGGCGTCCACATGGGTTGACCTCAATCCACTCGGCGCGACGGCGTCCACGGCGGTTGCGCTATTCGACGGCACGCAGGTCGGCTGGGCGGAGATCGGCGGCGCCAGGCACGGGGGTCTCTGGACCGGGAGCGCCGCGTCGTGGATCGATCTGCATCCTCTCGCTGCGACGCAGTCCAGCGTGCTGGGCATCGGACAGAGTCGGCAGGTGGGCTGGGCCGAGATCGGCGGGCAGATGCACGCCTCGGTCTGGAACGGAACCGCGGCGTCGTGGGAAGACCTGAATCCCAGCGGCGCCACGCGATCGGTCGCGACCGCGGTCGGCAAGTTCGACCGTCAGGCGGGCTGGGCGGAGTTTGCCGGGCAGCGCCGCGCGGTGTTCTGGCGCGGCTCGTCCAGTTCGTGGGAAGACCTCCATGCGCTCCTGCCCGGGTCGTTCGCCTGGTCGGAAGTCACCAGCGCGTGGTACCGCGGCCATGACAAGTTCTTCGTCGGACACGGACTGAACAACGACACAGGCATGGTCGAGGCGCTCAACTGGCGCATCCCCACGCCCGGCGCCGCGGCGCTGTTTGGAGTTGCAGGGTTGGTCGGCACGCGCCGGCGCCGCTGATGGGCGGCGGGCGTGACCCGCACAGTGCTTCTGAGATCGAATTCACGCGGCCGGACCTCTCCGGCCGCGTGTTTCATTGCGCCGTACACTTCACCGATGAACCAGCGCCCCGACGACCCCGTGCAACTGCTCACCGCCTCGAACGAGTTCGAGGCAGGCCTGATCGTGGACACGCTCCAGGAGGCGGGCATCGCCGCTCGGGCCTTCGCGGCGATGACGGGCGACGCCTACACCTCGGCGAGCACCGGCGGGCGCGTGCCCATCATGGTCCGGCGCGACCAGATGGAAGCGGCGCGCGAGGCGATCGAGCGGCGCCGGTCCGACTCCATCGACATCGACTGGAGCGAGGTCGATGTCGGCCAGCGCGTCGAGGGGCCCTCGGCGGGCGGCGGGCGCTTCGGCACGATCGTCTTCGGCGCCGTCGTGCTCGTCATCGTGCTGACGATCGCCTGGCTCGCGGCGACGCTGATCGGCGGCAATCCCTAGCTACACCGCGACGGGCATGCGCGGCACGGCGTCGATCAGCGCGCGTGTGTACGCCTCGCGCGGCTCGCGCAGCACCTGCTCGCGCGGCCCGGTCTCGACGACGCGTCCGTCCTTCATCACGGCGATGCGCTCGCACATGCGGTCCACGACGGCGATGTCGTGGCTGATGAAGAGGAGCGCGAGGCCGTGCTCCTGGCGCAATGCTTCAAGGAGGTCGAGGCTGCGCGCCTGCGCGGACACGTCGAGCGCGCT
>JBGTSD010000128.1:0-6341 GCA_041940385.1 Phycisphaerales bacterium
TCGATTTTCTCCTCGGCTACCTGCGCACCATCCTCCCGAAGCGCCCCGACCTCAAGGTCATCATCACCAGCGCCACGATCGACCCGCAGCGCTTCAGCGAGCACTTCCACGGCGCGCCGATCATCGAGGTCGCCGGACGCACCTATCCCGTCGACGTCCTCTACCGCCCGCGCGAGGACACCGACGACGACCCCATCGAGTCCGTCGTCCGCGCCGTGGACGAGGCCTGCTCCCTCGGGCGCGGCGACATCCTCGTCTTCCTTCCGGGCGAGCGCGAGATCCGCGACGTCGCCGACGAGCTCACCCACCACCACGCGCGCGGCCCCGGCGGCACGGAAGTCCTCCCGCTCTACGCGCGGCTCTCCGCCGAAGATCAGCAGCGCATCTTCAAACCCCACTCCGGCCGGCGCATCGTCCTCGCAACCAACGTCGCCGAGACGTCGCTCACGGTGCCCGGCATCCGCTTCGTCATCGACACCGGCGTCGCGCGCATCAGCCGCTACTCGGCGCGCAGCCGCGTGCAGGGGCTGCCGATCGAGGCGATCTCGCAGGCCTCCGCCGCGCAGCGCGCGGGCCGCTGCGGGCGCGTCGGCCCCGGAACCTGCATCCGCCTCTATTCCGAGCAGGACTTCATCTCCCGCCCCGCGTTCACCGACCCCGAGATCCTCCGCTCCAACCTCGCGTCCGTCATCCTCCAGATGAAGGCGCTGCGCCTTGGCGACGTCGATTCGTTCCCCTTCATCGACCCGCCCGGCGCGCGCATGATCCGCGACGGCTACGACACCCTCGAGGAACTCGACGCGATCACCGAGTCCCGCGACCTCACGCCCGTCGGCCAGTCCCTCGCGAAGCTCCCCATCGACCCACGCCTCGGCCGCATGATCCTCGCCGGAGAGAAGGAGAACGCGATGAGCGAGCTCCTCGTCATCGCCGCGGCGCTATCCGTGCAGGATCCGCGCGAACGCCCCATGGACCAGCGCGACGCCGCCGACGCGGCGCACAAGCAGTTCCATCAGGAGGGCTCCGACTTCCTGACCCTTCTGCACATCTGGAAGCGCGACCACGAGGAGGCGGCGCAACGCTCGAACAGCCAGCTCCGCAAGTGGCGCAAGGAGAACTTCCTCTCCCACATGCGGATGCGCGAGTGGCGCGACATCCACCAGCAGCTCCGCTCCATCCTCACCGAGATGGGACACAAGCCCAACGCGAAGGACGCCGACGAAGCGTCGTTCCATCGCGCCGTCCTCGCAGGACTCCTCGGCGCCGTCGGCAAGCTCGACGAATCCGGCGAGTACGCCGGCTCGCGCGGCAACCGGTTCGTCCTCTTCCCCGGCTCCGCGCTCTTCGGCGCCAAGCCCAAGTGGGTCATGGCCGCGGAGATCGTCCGCACCACGCGCATCTACGCCCGCACCGCCGCCCGCATCCGACCCGAGTGGATCGAGCAGGTCGGCGGCCACCTGCTCAAGAAGTCCTACTCCGAGCCGCGCTGGGACGAGCGCACCCAGCGCGTCGTCGCCTCCGAGAAGGCCACGCTCTTCGGCCTCGAGATCTACGCCAACCGCGCCGCCGACTACAGCACGGTGGACCCCGTCGAATCCCGACGCCTCTTCATCCACCACGCGCTCGTCGAGGGCGAACTCCGAAACGACGCGCCCTTCATGCGCCACAACCGCGACATCGCCCGCGAGGCCGAGCGCATCCAGGCCAAGGCCCGTCGCTTCGACCTCATCGCCGACTCCGAGCGCCGCTTCGCCTTCTTCGACCGCATCCTCCCCGCGGAAGTCGTCAGCGCGCGCACACTCGATCGCTGGCGCGCCACCGCCGAGAAGCAGAACGCCCGAATTCTCTTCATGTCGCTCGACGACATCCTCCTTCCGGGCGCCGAAGAGGTCACGCCCGAGCGCTACCCCGATCGCGTGAAGATCGCCGGGCACGCGCTGCGCCTCGACTACGCCTTCAAGCCCGGCGAGCCCGACGACGGCGTCACCGTCCGGGCGCCGATCGGCGCCGTCGAACGTCTCTCCGTCGCGCTCTCCGACTGGATCGTGCCCGGCCTCGTCCGCGCCCGCGTCGTCGAGATGCTCCGCGCGCTGCCCAAGGACATCCGCCGCCAGCTCGGCCCCGCACCGGACGTCGCCGACGACTTCCTCCGCTCCGACCCCGCGCGCGACCGCCCGCTCGCCGAGACGCTCGCATCCTTTCTCGGCGCGCAAATCGGCGCCCGAGTCGATCCGCTCATCTGGCGCGACGCCGCGGCCGACGGCGCCGATCGCCCGCGCTTCGTCGTGATCGACGACAAGGGTCAGTCCGTCGCCGAAGACCGCAACGTCGATACCCTGCGCGTCAAGGCCTCCTCCGCCGTCGCGCGCACGCTCCAGCGCGATCGCTCCACGTCCTTCCACCAGTCCGGCCTCACCGACTGGACCTTCGACGACCTCCCGCCCACCGTTCCCACCGGCGCCGGCCTCACCGGCTCGCCGGCTATCATCGACGAGGGCAAGTCCGTCGGACTGCGCCTGTTCCCCAATCCCGACGCCGCGCGTCGTGCCCACCGCGCCGGCCTTCGCCGTCTCTTCGCGATCCGCGCCCAGCGCGAGATCCGAGCCGCGATCCAGCACGGCGCCGCGATCGACCGCATGCGCCTGCACTTCAAGGGCGCCGCGCTCGAAGGCGACCTGCTCGACCACCTCACGCTCCTCACCGCCGAGCTCGCCTTCCTTCGCCAGGACGACGACATCCATGTGCGCCACCAGTTCGAGCTGCGCTACGAACGCGGCTTCGGCGACATCGTCTCCGCCGCGCGCAACGCCGCCACGCTCGTCGCATCCATCCTCGAGTCCCTGCACCGCGTGCGCCTCGCGCTCGACAAGGCCGCGCCCCCCGCGTGGGCGATGACCATCCTCGATATCCGCGATCAGGTCTCCTGGCTGACCCGCGGCGCATTCCTCATCAGCACGCCCATCGAACGCCTCCGCCACTACCCGCGCTACCTCCGCGCCGCGGAACTCCGCATCGACAAACTCCGCCAGGGCAAAGCCGCGGCGGAAGACCGCTCCCGCGCCGAGGTCCGTCCGCACTGGGAGCGCGCGCTCCAGATCCTCACTCAGATCGCCGCGAAGCCGCCCTTCGAAGCGCCCGCGATGCCCGACTACCGCTGGATGGTCGAGGAACTCCGCGTGTCCCTGTTCGCCCAGGAACTCGGTGTGCCCGCCCCGGTGTCCCCGAAGCGGCTCGAGGACGAGTGGCGACGGCTGCTGGGCGGCTGAATCCATCCGCCGCGGCCGCCGAACCCGGTGGTAATGCCCGCCTACCCCCTGCGCATCCTAATCGACGGCGACTGCCCGCTCTGCAAGCGCGAGGCCGCACTCCTCCAAAGGCTCGACCAGCGCACCGGCCGGCTCGTCCTTCAGGACATCACCGCGATCGAATTCGACCCGTCCACGATCAACCGCACGATGGACGACGTGATGGGCACGATCCACGCCGTCACGCCCGATGGCCAGATCGTGACCGGCATGGAAGTCTTCCGCCGCGCCTACGCCGCCGTCGGCTACGGCTGGCTCCTCGCGCCGACCGGCTGGCCGATTCTCCGGCCCATTTTTAATCGCTTCTACAGATGGTTCGCGGCGAATCGCCTGCGCCTCACCGGCCGGTCGGACGCCTGCGACACCGGCCGATGCGCCGTGCCGCGCTGACCTACTCCGGAATGCCCCGCTCGTGCGGATCGTGCGTCCGCGACGATGGCGGCGCCAGCCGCTCGCTCGTTGCGCCCAGGTGCTCGAGCGCCATCGCCGTGTCGTGCACATGGTCCGGGCTGAGCCCCGCCTCGTCCACGAGATAGCTCTCCCAGAGTCGGTGACTGCGCACGATCGCCCGCGCCTCGCGCTCGCCGCGCTCCGTCAACTCCCAGCGATCTCCCACGCGCCGCGCCTGCTCCGCGCTCTCCGCGAGCCGCAGGCCCCGCGCCGTGTCGCGCGCATCGCCGACCAGTATCGCGATCTCACCCTCCGTCGCCGGCGCCTCGCGCTCCGAGAGTCGGTAGATCGCCGCGAGCGCATCCTCGCGCGCCACCTGGGCGCGCAAACGCCGCCTGCGCACCCACCGCGCCACCACGCCATGCCGCGGCGCCGCGACGCACGCCAGGCCCAGCAGCGCCCCCGACGTCACCGTGATCATCCCCGCCGCGTTCACCGCGCCCGGCAATCCCACGTGCGGCGCCACATGCGCGCCCAGCGCATACCCCGCGGCGCCCGTCACGACCGCGATCAGCACGCTCACGACAAGCTGTGATCCCAATCGATCCGTCAGCAGCCGCGCCGTCGCCGCTGGGCAGATCAGCATCGCCACCACCAAAATCGACCCCACCGCCTCGAACGACGCCACCGTCGCCGCGGCCACCAGCGCCATCAGTGCGCCCTGAATCCACGAAGACCGGAACCCCAGCGCGCTCGCCAGCCCCGGATCGAACGTCGCAATGCGCAGCTCCTTGAAGAACAACCCCACCGCCGCGACCGTGACCACGAGCGTCCCGGCCAGCACCACCACCTGACGCGGCAGTTCGCGCATGGTCTCCCACGAGAAGAACGCCGCCCACTCGCGCGCCGGGAACCAGAAGATCGTCTCGAGCTGACCGTGCAGCACGCAGTCCGCGTCCAGGTCCACCTGCCGCGCCGCGGCCTGCTCGAGCAGCACCACGCCCAGCGCGAACATCACCGAGAACACCACGCCCATCGCCGCGCCCTGCTCCACGCGCCCGAACCGGCGCACCGCGCCGATCAGCGCCACCGCCAGCAGCGCCGCGCCGCCCGCGCCGAGGAACATGGGCAGCGTCTCACGCGAGCCCGAGATCAGGAACCCGATCACCAGCCCCGGCAGCACCGCGTGCGAGATCGCATCGCCCGCGAGACTCTGCCGGCGCAGCACAAGGAAGCTGCCCAGCAGCGCGCACGTGGCCGCGGCGAACACGCCCGCCAGCGCCGCGGGCAGATCGAGCGATACGAACGCGTAGATCGCGTCGCTCATCGCTCACTCCCGTTCCGCGCATCGCGTTCGAGCAACCGCTCGAGCCGCTCGACCATGTCCGTCCCCAGCACGTGCTCGATCTGGTCCGCCGCCCAGTCCACGTGATTCGGCGCGATGTCCGCGTACTCCGTCAGGTACCGCGACCACAGCATGTGATTCCGTCGCACCCGCAGCCCGCGCTCGCGCCCGGCCTCCGTCAGCGCCAATCGTCCACGCTCCGGGCGCGCCAGCCCCCGCACCCGCAGCAGCCACGCGAACACGGGCCCGTGGGCGATCCGCCGTTCCTCCGGCTCGCCCCGCTCCGCCATCACCAGCGCCTCGAGCGCGTGATCCGTCGCGATCCGGATGCGCAGCCCCGCCTGCCGCCACATCTCCGCCAGCACGCCCCGCGCCGGCGCCGCGAACAGACTCACCACGAACAATGCGCCGCTCACCAGCACGATCACGGCGCCCGCCGGCAACCGCGGCGCCAGCGCCGACGCCGACGCGCCGAGGTACCCCCCGAGCCCTCCCAACACCGCGCTCAGCCACACCATCCGGCCGATTCGCTCCGTCCAGAACCGCGCCGACGCCGCGGGGATGATCAGCATGGCGACCATCAGCAGCAACCCCACCGCCTGCATCCCGATCACCGCCACCATCACCAGGAGCGCCATCAGCAGAAGATCCACGAACCCCACCGGCCAGCCCTGCGCCCGCGCGAACTCGCCGTCGAAACACGCCAGCGTCAGTTCCTTGCGCAGCAAGAGCGCCGCGGCGCCTGCCACCGCCGCCGCGCCGCCCATCAGCCACGCATCGCCCACGCTCATCGCCGCCGTCTGGCCGTAGATGAACGATCGAATCCCACCCTGCGGCAGCCCCGGCAGCGCCTGCACCACGCTCAGCAGCACGATCCCCGCGCCGAAGAACACGCTCAGCACTGCGCCGATCGCCGCGTCCTCGTGCAGCCGCGTCGCCGCCGTCATCCACTGCACCACGAGCACGCCCAGCACCGCGCTCGCCCCCGCGCCCAGCAGCAGCAGCGGCAGGCTCCGCTCGTCCCAACCGATCCACGCCGCGAAGAGGAACATCGCCACCACGCCCGGCAGCGACGCGTGGCTGAGCGCATCGCCCATGAGCGCACGCTGGCGCAGCAGCGTGAACGCCCCCACCACCCCCGCCGCGATCCCAAGCAGCGTCGCCCCCGCCACGACCACCGCCGTGTTGTACCCGGCGCGGAAGCTCAGCACGCGCAGCGTCTCGCCGAACGACGGCCAGTCGAACCCCACGTCCGTCAGCGACTGCGCGAGCACCAGCACGCTACGCGCCCCCCGCCCGCG
>JBGTSD010000129.1:0-6296 GCA_041940385.1 Phycisphaerales bacterium
CGGTGCTCGGCGCGATGCGAGAGGCCGAGGGACTCGAGGAGTTCGCCGGCGCGGGCGCGCCACCGCCCGTTGCTCGAACCCGCGAAGAGGCCGGGGAGTTCGACGTTCTCGATCGCGGTCATCGTGGGCAGCAGATTGAACTGCTGGAAGACGACGCCGACGCGCTCGCGCCGGAAGCGCGTGAGCGCGCGATCGGAGAGGCGGTCGATGCGCTGGCCGGCGATCTCGACCTCGCCGCGGTCCGGCCGGTCGAGCGCGGCGAGGAGGTGGAGCAGCGTGGACTTTCCGGATCCGGAGGCGCCCATGACGCCATAGAAGCCGTGCTGATCGATGAGCAGATCGACGCCGCGGAGCGCGGGGACGGGCCCGTGCGCGGAGGGATACGACTTGTGGACGTCGGTGCAGCGGATCATGGGCGCGCGGGGATTCTCTCCCCGGCTCGTTGTTCGGATCGGCGCGCCGGAGGATGCACCGGAAGGTCCAGAGCGTGTCTCAGAGCGACTTGTCGTACGCCGCGCCGTCCTTGAGGGCGTTCAGCGGCGCGGTGTCTGCGGCCTTGATCTTGACGAGCCAGCCCTTGCCGTAGCAGTCGGCGTTGACGGCGGAGGGGTCGTCGGAGAGGGCCTTGTTGACCTCGACGATCTCGCCGGCGACGGGGCTGTAGATGTCGCTGGTGGCCTTGACGGACTCGATCTCGCCGATGACGGCGCCGGCCTGGACCTTGGTCCCGGCGGGCTTCATCTCGACGTAGGTCACGTCCGTGAGCTGATCGACGGCGTGCTGGGTGACGCCGAGCGTGATGGTGGGGCCTTCGGCCTTCACCCACTCGTGCGAATCGGTGTATTTGCGATCGGAGGGACTGGGCATCGATGCATCCCTGAAGGGGTGGGGTGCGTACGGAAGGTCGAGTGACGGTTGAATTCGGACCTGCCCGACCCCACGGCTGCGCCGGGCGATTCGGGAGTGGCGAGGCGTATGCTACAGGGTAAGCCCAGACCCGCAAACGCTAGCCGGTATGGCGGTTTTCCGCGATTTTTCGCGGCACGCCTCGGCTTCGCGCACTCCCTCCTCCTGGGTGGCGGAATTCCACAAGTGGTGACCTAGGATGCCTTTGCGTCGCGCGTGGCACGCGGGCGACGAATCCACATTGCTTTCTCCCCTCCGGACGGTCGGCGCCTTCGGGCCCGGCCGTCTTTGTTTTCCCCAACATCCTGCATGTTGGTCGTCGATATCGATGATCGGCTTGGCCGCGGACGGGCCTGTCGGTAGATTGCGGCCCGTTCCACGGGCATGCTCCTCATTCTTTCGGCCATTTCGCTGCAGCGGCGGCTCGAGTCCGGCTCGCCGCGGTTGACGCTTCTGGATCTGCCTCGTTTCGCACACGAGCAGCTGGGGCTGAATGGCCTGCTTTTGCCCACATCCATGCTGGCGGGAGCGGACGCGGAGCTGGTGGATCGTCTGCGGGACAGCGCCGACAAGGCGGGGTGCCCGTGCCTGGTGCTGGTGGAATCAACGCCTCAACCGCTGGGTCAGGACGACGACGCGTCGGAGGCGGCGGTGGAGCGGATGCTGCGGGTGATGCAGGCCGCGAGCCGGCTGGGATGCAGCGCCGCCGGCCTGCCGATCGAGGCAAAGGACGACGAGGATTCGCTGTCGCTCGCATCGGAGAACTGCCGCCGGTTGCTCGAGCGCGCGGATCGGCTGGAGTTGAACCTGCTGATCTCGCCGCGCAAGGGGCTGACGGAGACGCCGGAGCGACTGGCGCTCCTGATGAAGAAGATCGGCGGATTCCGCGTGGGCTCGCTGCCGGACTTCGAGGCGGCGACGAAGTCGGACGATGCGCAGGACTATCTGCGGCGGGTGACGCCGTACGCGAGCGCGGTGCTCGGCGCGACGCAGGGGTTCACGTCGGGCAAGCACAAGTCCTACGATCTGAAGCCGCTGGTCGAGTCGATCGTGAGCGTGGGCTTCGATGGTTCGCTGGCGATCGAGCATCGCGGCAGCGGCGACCCGGTCGAGGGTCTGAAGGCGGCGCGCGAGGCGATGATGGAACTGCTCGGAGACCGATTGTCGTGACGGGAACGACGGCCCAGTCCGGCGGCGAAGCGAACGCCCGGGGCGAGCGGCTGATCGTGACGATCGACGGTCCGGCGGGCGTAGGCAAGTCCAGCGTGGGGCGCGCGGTCGCGAAGCGACTGGAGCTGGATTTTCTCGATACGGGCGCGATGTACCGCGCGGCGACGGCGCTGGCGCTCGATCGCGCAGTGTCGATCCACGACGAGCGCGCGGTGGCGGCGCTGGCGCGCGACGCAAAGCTGCATTTCAACTGGAAGACGGACCCGCCGACGCTGCTGGCGTTCGACCAGCCGATCATGGAGCGGCTGCGCGAGGCGGACGTCGATGCAAACGTCTCGGCGGTCGCGGGTCTGCCGGAGCTGCGCGAAGTGATGGTCGAGCTGCAGCAGCGGATCGGCGAGCGGCACCCGCGCCTGCTGTCGGAGGGGCGCGACCAGGGCTCGGTGGTGTTCCCCGACGCGTGCGTGAAGATCTACCTGGACGCGTCGGCGCGCAGCCGCGCGCAGCGCCGAGCGGCGCAGCGCTCGGGCGTGGATGTGGACGCGGTGGAGACGGAGTTGCAGGAGCGCGACCGTCGCGACAGCACGCGTCGCGTGGCGCCCCTGCGATGCCCGGCGGATGCGCACCGCGTGGACACATCGGACATGACGTTCGACCAGGTGGTGGATGCGCTCGTGACGCTGGTGCGTCGCGAGATGGGGAGGATGTCCCCGGGGGAAGCGCGAGCCCGCCTGCGGGCGGGCGAAGCGTGCACCGGCGCGGTGTGACGCAGGCGTCCGAGGCGCCGCGGCCGATCGCGCGTCGTCCGCTCCTGCAGCGTGGTTTCTACTGGAGCATCTGGGCGCTGGCGATGCTGGCGCTGACGCTGCTCTTCCGGATGCGCCGGTATCACCTCGATCGGATTCCCTCGAAGGGCGCGGTGCTGCTGGTGGCGAATCACCAGAGCCACTTCGATCCGCCGCTGGTGGGCCTGTGCGTGCGCGGCAGGCAGTATCGCCCGCTGGCGCGGGAGAGTCTGTTCCGCAACGGCGTCTTCGGCGCGATCATCCGATGGCTGAACGCCGTGCCGCTGCGCGACAACGAGGGGGACCTGGGCGCCATGCGGACGGTGATCGACCTGTTGCGCCAGGGCGAGCCGGTGTGCATCTTCCCGGAGGGCTCGCGGACTCCGGACGGCGCGATGCACGAGTTCAAGCGCGGCGTGACGGTGGCGATCAAGCGGGCGGACTGCGTGGTCGTGCCGATGGCGGTGGAGGGCGCGTTCGACGCGTTCCCGAGGCATCGCAAGCTGCCGCGCCTCTGGGGCGGGCGGATCGCGATCATGGCGGGCTCGCCGATCGAGGCGAACGAGCTGCTGCGCGACGGGCCGGACGCGGCGCTGCGCCGGCTGGAGCGGGAGATCGACGCGATGCGGCTGTCGCTTCGGCGCCGGCTGCGCGCCTCGTCGCGTGGGCGCTACCCGGCGCCGGGCCCGGGCGATAAGCCGTCGTACGAGAAGAAGGATGCGAAGCCGCTGAGTCTGGCGTCGTAGCGACTAGGCGACGCCGACGGCCTCGGCGTCCCGGTCGCTCAGCATGCCGCCGTCGGAGCGCTGCTTCACCGTGCCGTCGCGCTTCCATGAACGCTCGCAGCGCGGCTGATCGCGCAGGTCGACGACGCGCGCGGCCTTGGCGGCGCGATCGAACGACACGCGGCTGACGCCGAGGAGGTCGGCAAGGTCTCGCGGATCGAACCTGGCGAGCGCGCCGTCGGCGTCGGGCAGGACGACCTCGGCGTCGAGCGGGTTCTCCACGCCGCCGTCGGACTGGCGGTTGGATTCGAGCGCGAGCAGGCCGGCGTCGCGTGCGGCGAGGACGGCCTTCCACGCGGCGTCGGCGCGGGCGCCGAAGGCGTCGATGAAGAGCTTCTCGTGGACGGTGTCGGGTGCGCCGGCGTCGATCCGCCGCAGCGCGCGCCACGCCTCGTCGGCGGTGTGCGGCACGATCGGCGCGAGCAGGCGGCAGAGGCCGTCGGCGATGTCCCAGAGCGCGCTCTGCGTGCGTCGGCGGCGCGGCGAGTCCGGCCTGTCGCAGTAGAGGCGGTCCTTGACGGCCGCGAGATAGACGGAGGAGAGCGTGTCGGAGCAGAAGTCGTAGAGGCGGAGCGTGGCGGCGCGGAAGTCGTAGCGCTCGTAGGCGGCGCGGACGTCCTTCGAGAGGGCATCGAACTGAGCGAGCGCCCAGGTGTCGATCAACGTCGGCTCGAAGGCGGACATGGGGATGCACATGCCCTCGCCGCTGGTGTGGTCCTTGCCGGGGGGCGAGGGTTCGAAGTCGGAGAGGTTGCTGAGGAGGAAGCGGAGGGTGTTGCGGACCTTGCGGTAGGACTCGCCGGCGGTCTTGAAGAACTCGACGTCGGCCTTGATGTCGTTCTCGAAGGAGAGCGATGCGACCCACCAGCGGCAGACGTCGGCGCCGAACTCCTTGAGGAGCGCCTCGACGTTGAGCGTATTGCCGAGCGACTTGCTCATCTTCTTGCCGTCGCGATCGACGATGAAGCCGTGGGTGAGGAGCGTGCGGTAGGGCGCGCGTCCCGTGCCGCCGAGGCCGCAGAGCATCGAGGACTGGAACCACCCGCGGTGCTGATCGGAGCCCTCGAGGTAGAGATCGACGGGGAAGCCGATGTCGCGCGTGCGCATGACGGAGTGCCACGACGATCCGGATTCGAACCAGACGTCGAGGATGTCGCTGCACTTGCGCAGCTTGGCGATGTCCAAGCCCATGGGCGCATCGGGATCGCTCGCGCTATCCCAGTGCCGGAGCAGGTCCGCGGGCTGCATCGTGAACCAGGCGTCGGAGCCCTTTTCGCGCACGACCTTGGCGACGGCGCGGACGCTCGCCGCGGTGAGTAGGACCAGCGGGTCCTTGCCCTCGACGGGCTGCTCGAACGCGGGGATCGGCAGGCCCCAGGAGCGTTGGCGCGAGATGCACCAGTCGGGGCGGCTCTCGAGCATGCCGCGCAGTCGGTTGCGCCCCCATTCGGGGACGAACTGCACGTCCTTCGACGCGGCGTCGAGGGCGAGCTGACGGAGCGTGCGTCCGTCGCGCTTGGTGGGCTGATCGACGCCGACGAACCACTGCTCGGTGGCGCGGAAGATGACGGGCGACTTGCCGCGCCAGTCGTGCGGGTAGGAGTGGACGAACTTGTGATCGAAGAAGAGATGACCGGAGGAGCGCAGGTGCTCGACGATCTGGCCGTTGGCCTTCCAGATGTTGGCGCCGCGCAGCCAGTCGGGCGCGGTGTCGTCGTACGCGCCGTCGCCGAGGACGGGGCAGTAGACGCCGAGATTCTCGCGCAGGCCCGTCTGATAGTCCTCTTCGCCGTGCCCAGGCGCGGTGTGGACGAGTCCGGTGCCGTCTTCGAGCGTGACGTAGTCCGCGCCGACCACGCGGTGCAGCGTGGGCTTGACGCGACCGGCGGACTGGCGCGCGATCGTCGTTTCGAGCGCGCCGGTGTCCACGAAGGGATGGCGGTAGCGCAGGCCGAGGAGCTTCTCGCCGGAGGTCGTGGCGATAATGGCGACTTCCTCGGATTTGCCGATCTTCGCGACCTTCTCCGCGAGCTCCTTGGCGAGCACGGTGACGGCGCCGTCGAGGCGGACGAGCGCGTACTCGAACTTCGGATTGACGGCGATCGCGAGGTTCGCGGGGAGCGTCCAGGGCGTGGTCGTCCAGATCATGAACGACGGTCGCGTGGTGGGGCGGCCGCCGGGGAACGCGCTGCCGGAGGCGTCCAGCTCTTCGCTGTCCTCGCTCGGCGCCCCCGGGAGGTTGAACGCGTCGTACACGGCGTCGGCGTCCGCGGCCTCGAAGTCCACGTACACCGAGACGTCCTCGCGGTCGTAGTACTCGAGCTCCGCATCCGCGAGCGCGGTCTGATTCGCGATGGACCAGTGCACGCTCTTGAGCTGACGGAAGACGATGCCCTGCGCCACCATCTCGGCGAAGAGCTCGAGCGTGGCGGCTTCATACTCCGGCTGCATCGTGAGGTACGGATGCGCATAGTCCGCGAGCGTCAGCAGGCGCTGCATCTGCGTGGACTGGAGCTTGACGTACTTCTCGGCGTACTTCTGGCACTCGCGCCGGATGGCCATGCGGCGCGCGTCGTCCTCGAGCGCGGCGATCTTGGCGAACTTGCCGCTCTCGACCAGTTCGCTGACGACCTTGTGCTCGATCGGCAGG
>JBGTSD010000130.1:0-6241 GCA_041940385.1 Phycisphaerales bacterium
GCCCCCTTCAGTCCCCCTCGGAGCCCCAGCCCCATGGAAGCCGGCATCGTTGGTCTCCCCAACGTCGGAAAATCGACGCTCTTCAACGCCCTCACCGCCGCGGGCGCGCTCGCGGCCAACTATCCCTTCGCCACCATCGAGCCCAACGTCGGCGTCGTCCCCATCCCCGACCCGCGACTCAAGCTCATCTCGGGCTTCATCCCCACGCAGAAGATCGTTCCCGCGGCCCTGCGCCTCGTGGACATCGCCGGCATCGTCAAGGGCGCCAGCCAGGGCGAAGGTCTCGGCAACCAGTTCCTTTCCCACATCCGCGAAGTCGACGCCATCCTCCACGTCGTCCGCTGCTTCGACAAGGCGCCGGGAAGCGACGACATCACCCACGTGGACGGCAGCGTCGATCCCCTGCGTGACATCTCGACCATCGAGACCGAGCTGATCCTCGCCGATCTCCAGACGGTCGAGAGCGCGCTGCCCAAGGCCGAGCGCGCCGCCAAGAGCAAGGACCCCGAGGCCGTCGTGCGCTTTGCGATCCTGCAGAAGGTGTTCCCCGTGCTCGCCGAGGGCCGCCCCGCGCGCTTCGTGCAGGTCGAGAAGCCGGAAGAGAAGATCGCGATGAAGGCGCTCGGCCTGATCTCCGCCAAGCGTGTCCTCTACATCGCCAACGTCGGCGAGGACGACGTCCTCGGCGAGGGCCCGCTCGCGAAGCAGGTCCGCGAGCACGCCAAGAAAGAGGGCATGGAGGTCGTCCCCGTCTGCGCCAAGATCGAGAGCGAGCTCTCCGAGCTCGGCGAGGAAGACCGCCAGGAGATGCTCGAGTCGCTGGGTCTGAAGGAGCCCGCGCTGCACTCGGTCGCGCGGGCCGCGTACGCGCTGCTCGGCCTCCAGAGCTACTACACCGCCGGCCCGAAGGAAGTGCGAGCCTGGACGGTCCCGGTGGGCGCGACGGCGCCCCAGGCCGCAGGCGTGATCCACACCGACTTCGAACGCGGCTTCATCCGCGCCGAGATCTTCTCCGTCGCCGACCTCGAGAAGCACAAGAGCGAGAAGGCGATCAAGGAAGCGGGGCGCATGCGCGTGGAAGGCAAGTCCTACGTCATGCAGGATGGGGACGTGTGCCACTTCCTGTTTAACGTGTGACGGGCGTGTGAGGAGACGGCGCGGGCGTCGCGCCGCCCGCACAACGATGCGCCAGCGTCGTGATCGGCGACGTCTCCGTAGGTCCGTAGGACCGACAGTTCGTAGCCCCGGGCGCCAGCCCGGGGTATCGGGCGCCAACACCGTCCGCGACACGTCACACAACCGAGCCCCAACGGGGCGACGCAACGTCAATCGTTGAACACCCACTTCGGGTCGTACTCCACATTGTGCCGCTGGAGAAACGCCACATATTCCTCCTGGAACGTCACGCGACGATGGTGTTCCTCCTGGCTCGCGAGATAGCGCCTGACCGCGTCAACGCCCGACTCGCTCACCGAGAACGCCCCGTACCCGCTCTGCCACGCGAAGTCGCGCGAATCCGGAAACGTCTCGTGAACCCATCGCGAGGAATTCGCCTTGATGTCGCGCACGAGATCCGAAATCGCGCGTGTCGCGGGCGATGACACGAGCAGATGCACATGATCCGCGACCCCGCCCGCCGCGAGAAGGGCGCCGTTCTCCTTGCGTAGCAAACCGGCGATGTAAGGCGGCATGCGAGCGAGCATGTCCTCCGAGAGCATCGGCGCGCGGCCCTTGGTCGCGAAGATGACGTGCACGAGAAGGCGCGTGTGCGACATGGGGTGATATCAGAGAACGATTCAGAGTGCCGCCCGTTGGGCTCTCTGCTAGGAGCGCTCTCAGCCCCCGGGCTGGCGCCCGGGGCTACGAACTTCCGGCCCTTCGGGCCTGAGATGGCGACGATCGCGTCCGAACGCTCACGGACGCTCCATGGGCGAAGTCACCACCGCGACAATCTCCGCATCATCCATCCCCAGCGCGGCGCCGATCAGGTGCAGCATCTCCGACTCGCTCGGATCCAGGTCCCCATCCACGCGCGCGACGAACGCCGCGATGTGCAGCAGCATGTGCTGGTGTCGGCGATCGATGCCGTCGGCGATCTCGCTCAGGACCGCCGCGGGATCCACCTTGCCGGACAGCACCGCCTCCGCCATCCCGCGGATGAGCGTCGCGTCGGGCAGGTGCTGATTGGTTGACGCCGCGATCTTCTGCGCCGCCTCGATCTCCCGATCCCGGATCTCACCGTCCGCCGCGATCATCGCTCCGACGACGGTGATCAACCCCTTGGTGAACGCCAGCGCCGCCTCGGCGTTGTCCAGTCTGCTGCCCGCGTCCGCTCCTTCCGAACGCGCCGGCGGTTCGCTTGGCGCGCCGGCGCTTGTCCTCGCCGCATCAAAGAGAGTGCGCGTCGGGTGTCCGAGCTTCTCCGCAACGGCAAACACCAAGCTCTGCACCTGCTTCGGCGGCTCCCCGTTCGCCGCGGCGACCGTCGCGAGCCCGCGCAGCACATCATGGATCGACCGCGGCCAGAGCTCGAGCATCGGGCGCGTCCACTCCACGAGCTTCATCACCTGCCCGACCGGCAGCGGCCGCTGCAACGCCGCTTCGCGCACCAGCTCCACCGCCGGCGGCGCGAGCGTGATCGAAACCGTCCACGCCGCCGCCGCCGCCATCTCCGCGCGGTCCGGATGACCCTCCACATCGATCACCGACGGCAGCAGCCGCGCGAAGAGGTGCACCGCATTGATCGTCGCGGCCTCCTCCTTCGTGAGCTGCCGCTCCACCGTGCGGATGGGCTTCTCGCTCCCGCACGTGTCGCAGTACCCGGACTCCCGCAGCTCCGAGAGCGGGAAAATCCGAGCGAAGTGGAAGCTCGTCAGCCACGTCCGCTCGCGCCGGACGATGAACCGCCGCGCCGTGACGCACCGCTCGCATGGCAGCAGCGCCTGCCCGACGTTCCGACCGACCGAACGGATCGCGAGGAACAGCACCGGAACACCTCCACCGCCCGCCTGGGGCGACTGTCGGCGGCACGATCCGAGAGGCCCGAGGCGGTGTCAATGACCCGGGCCCCTGCGCGCAGGGGGTAGGCATTCAATGGGCTTGCACGCCTGGTTACATTGGCCGTATGCATCGCTCCGGCAAGTTCCTGCTGCTCATTTGACCATGCGACGACCGTCCCCGATCACCGTCGTCAGGATTGGCGCCGGCGTGCTTCCGCTGCTCTTCGCTGGCTTCCTTGTTTCGCGGGCTAGCCGCGGACCAGCGATGCTGTTCGCGGCGTCGATCGTCTACTCCCTGCCATGCGTCGGGCTGCTTATTTGCGCATTCCGAACGAATCGACAAATGCGTGAGTTGACCGCAAAGGGAATCCCGCTCGTCGAAGCACATCAGCGATCGGCGCGAAACTCCACTATTCCGCTTGCCTGGCTGTTTGTCGGGATCGCTGGCTGGTGCGCTGTCCTCTGGCTCTTTGGCGTGCTGGCGTCTTCACCATCCGACATCCATTCGTACCTGCGTCGATTTGCGGGTCCGAACGTCGCAATATTCTTGGCGCTCGGATCGATCTGGTTCTGGATCGCCGCAAAACGCGGCAGCATCGTCGGCTTCGACCTCACCTGCGCACGGTGCGGATATCCCAGCGGCGGCGTGATCGGTTCGACATGCTCGGAATGCGGACGGATCATCGCCTTTCGCTCCGATGTGCGCACGGGGCGAATCGAGCCGGAGCGACGAGTCATCCCTGTGGCCATCGTGGCCTCGGTGCTGGCCGTCGCCTTCGTCGTCCCGAAGTTCACCCCCGCGCTGGGGTTCTCCGTTGTCTCTCTGACGCCGACGAGCGGCCTGATCGCGAGGACCGCGAGCCCAAGTCGCACCGAGTCCGACGCGGCATGGACCGAACTGAGTAGACGTCAAATCACCATCGCCCAGAGGCGACGTCTGCTGCTGCTCTCGCTCCAGCGGATCGAGAATGACCAGATCCCGTTCTTGCCTCTCGAAGTCGGGATGCAGAACTTTATTCTGAACGAGCTCACGAGCGGTCTATCGCTCGATCCAGAGGCTATGGATCTCTTGGCAAGAGTCCAGCCAGAGCTGCGGCGTCACGCAATGGTTCCCGGGCTCAGTGCGGCCGTTGACGCGATCCCGCTCTCACACGACCAAATGGACCGGCTCGTTGTCAAGGCCATCGAGGCCGTCAGGCAGTCGGAGGATGTTGGGTACATCGCGGAATTGGATTGGTTGATCGCCCGCGCCAATGAAGGACGTCTGTCGACCGAGCGTTTGACCGAGGTGCTCGCGCTCTTTCGCGAACTCGCTCACTTGCCATTCATCGAACATGAGGCCTCGCGCGCCCGCTGGGCGTTGTTCCTGAATTCTCCGAGTCGTCCGGTGCAACAACTCGCCATTGATGCAATCCTCGACGCGATTCCGCATGGCGAGCGGCCCGCTCTCTATCTGAACGCCGACGCGCTCATCGACGCATTCGTCGCCGGTCGCGTCGACGAGCACGACATGACGCGGGTGCTTCGCGCGCACGACATCGGTTCATACCTGTACAAGGCGCGGCAGCGCGCCGACTATCAGCGAGCGTATGTGCCCGTGCTCGTATTGCTCGACGAGAACCCTCGCGCGTTCCGCGACGCACACGGCGACGTCTGGCACCGACTTCTGCGCGACCGACAGGAGGGGGTTCTGGCGCCCGAGCAGAACGCGATCTTCGATCGGTCCTGGAGGGTCTACGAGGAGGGTCGACAGAACGCGTCAACTCCATGACCTCCCCCGCACCCACCTCAACCCTCCGCCGCGACATCCTCTTCTGGAGTGTCGTCGGCCTCGGTATGGCCGCGGGGAGCATCGGGTCCGTGACCAACCACGGCTCGGGTTCGGCGGGTGAGTTCGGACACGCCACGGGGAAGGCCATCATCTGGATCGTCTTCGGCGCGCTCGGCATCCGGGCGGCGCTGAGCGCGAGCAGGCGCGAAGGCGCGCTCCTCACCCGCGGCACATCGCCGCCGCACGCGCGCGAACACGCCCGCTCCTACGCCCGCCGTCGCGCCATCATCCACCTCTCGGTGTGCGCCGTCGCCGCGATCGCGTGCTACATCGCCGGGCTCACGCCGCTTCCCGCATTCCTCGGCGCGATGCTCCGCGCCCTGGGCTCCGGGGCGCCGATGTGCATCCTCTTCGGCGCCGTCACCGCATGGGTCGAGCTCGTCGGCAGAACGCCCGAAGGCGACGGGCCGCATTGCGCGAACTGCGGCTATCCCGCCCCCGGCGGGCGCGGCAGCGTCTGCCCGGAATGCGGCGACCACCTTCTTCAGCCGCGGCAGATCACCCGCGGCCGCTGGCATCGACCCGCATGGGTGCAGACCGCGGGAGTCGTGCTGCCGCTGATCTTCCTCGCGTACATGTTCTTCTTCGTCTCCCACACCAACGCGCGACTCGTGACCGTTCTCCCTTCGGCCGTCCTGATTGAGAGCGTGCGCCACGGGCAGGGCCCGTTCGCAGGCGCCGCGCTCGCGGAGCTGCGCACGCGAACGCTCACGCCCGAGCAGGCCGAAGCGTTCGCCGAAGCGCTGAAGACCTCGCCCCTCGCCCCGCCACCCCCGCCCGCGCCGATCGCTCCCGCCGCCCAGTGAGCGGCGAGCGCGTCACTCCTCCTTCATCTCCACCGTGTAATTCGGCGACTCCTTCGTGATCCGGATGCCGTGCGGGTGGCTCTCCACCATGCCGGCGCCTGTGATCCGCGTGAATCGCGCCTCGCGCCGGAACTCCTCGATCGTCTTGCAACCGAGGTACCCCATGCTGCTCTTCACGCCGCCGACGAGCTGGTACACGAACTCCGCGAGCGGGCCGCGGTAGGGGACCATGCCCTCGACGCCCTCCGGCACGAACTTGATCGGCGCGTTCTTGCCGTTCGAGGCTTTCATGTTCGCGAGCTTGTCGCCCTGGCCGTAGCGGTCCGCCGAGCCGGAGAACATCGCGCCCTCCGAGCCCATGCCGCGGTACGTCTTGTAGCGCCGCCCGCGCGAGATCACGAGTTCGCCCGGCGACTCATCCAGCCCCGCGAACAGCGAGCCCATCATCACGCTGCTCGCGCCGGCGCCCAGCGCCTTGGCGATGTCGCCCGACTGCTTCACGCCGCCGTCCGCGATCACCGGGATGCCCAGCGGCTCGGCCGCGCTCACCGCGTTAAAGACCGCCGTGACCTGCGGCACACCCACGCCCGTCACCACGCGCGTCG
>JBGTSD010000131.1:0-6009 GCA_041940385.1 Phycisphaerales bacterium
GGTCGGCGAGCTCGGCGTGCCGATCCATCGCGCCCGCGAGGTGACGGGCTTCACACAGGACGATTCCGGAGTGGACGTCGAGCTGTCCGACGGCCGGCGCCTGAGCTCGAAGTATCTCGTCGGCTGCGACGGAGGACGCAGCCTGGTCCGCAAAGCCTCCGGCATCGAGTTCTCCGGGTGGGACGCGACGGTGAGCTGGCTGATCGCCGAGGCGGAGATGACCGGGGAGCCGGCGTGGGGCTTTCGCGACGACGACGTCGGGACGCATGCGATCGGCCGGGTGGAGGACGGGGGGCGGGTGCGCGTGGTACTGACAGAGCCACGGCTGGGATCCGCCGCCGAACCAACCCTGCGCGATGTCAGCGAAGCGCTCCTCGCCGTGTACGGGACCGACTACGGGATCCACAGTCCCACCTGGATCTCCAGGTTCACCGACATGACCCGCCAGGCCGCGGCCTACCGCCACCGGCGGGTGCTGCTGGCCGGCGACGCCGCGCACGTGCATCCCCCGGTGGGTGGACAGGGGCTCAACATCGGTGTGCAGGACGCGGTGAATCTCGGATGGAAGCTGGCCCGGGTGGTCGGCGGGACGGCGCCGGAAACCCTGCTGGACACCTACCACACCGAGCGTCACCCGGTCGCCGCGCGCGTGCTGCGCAACACGATGGCGCAGATGGCGCTGCGCCGCCGGGACGATCGCACGAAAGCCCTGGGCGGCTACGTGGGCGAGCTCCTCGCCATGGACGGGCCTCGCAGGCGATTGGCGGCGGAGATGTCCGGCCTGGACGTGCACTACGATCTCGGCGAGGGACACCCGCTGCTCGGGCGTCGCATGCCCGACCTCGACCTCGCCACCGCCGACGGGCCGCAGCGGGTCTTCGCGCTCCTGCACGACGCCCGGCCGGTCTTGCTCAACCTCGGCGAGCCCGGCGCCTTCGACATCGCCCCATGGGCCGATCGCGTTCGGCTGGTCGACGCCGAATACTCGGGGTCGTGGGAGCTTCCGGTCATCGGAACGGTCGCTGCCTGCAGCGCCGTGCTGATTCGGCCCGACGGATATGTGGCCTGGGTTGGAGACCGAAGTCAGCCGGGGCTCGCTGACACGCTGACTACGTGGTTCGGACCGCCTGCTGCGGCCTCGGACAGCTGATTGCTGGAACTAGCAGTCATTGGTTAGTCTTTCAGTCTTTCAGTCTTTCAGTCTTTCAGTCTTTCAGTCTTTCAGACTGACGGACTGACGGACTGACGGACTGATTGACTGACAGACTGAACGGCCGAACGGTGGTATATTGTGTAGCTACATAGGTAGCGAGGCAACATGCTCCGGCAAGCGCCGCCCCCCCCCAGACCCCTGTCGCTGAGCGCCGTCGCCGTCCTCAGCGCCATCGCGGGACGGATCCGGCACGGCTTCGACATCATGGACGCCACGAGTCTGCCGAGCGGGACCGTCTATCCGATCCTGGGGCGGCTCGAGCGCGACGGCTATGTCCGGTCCCGATGGGAGGCGCAGACCACCGCCTTCCGCGAGAAACGCCCGCCGCGCCGGTACTACGAGATCACCGCCGCGGGCGCGAAGACCCTCGCCCACTCCATCGAGCATTACCGCACGCTGGGCGGTCGCCTGGCACTCGCGGCGCCAGGCGCGCCGCTCCCGGAATGAGCGCGGCCGCCGACTCCTCGACCGCCGCTCGCGCCGCCTACCGGCGAGCCACCGGCATCGTCCGCGCCGCGAGCCTCATCGTGCCGGCGTCCCGCCGGCGCGAGTGGCTCCGCGAATGGGACGGCGAGCTCTCCTGGCGAATCGCCGCGCTCGATCGCGCCGGCCGCCTCGACGCCCGCGCGGCCGCCGCGGTGCTCATGCGCACGTTGGGGGCGTTCCCGCACGCCTTCTGGGTTCTTCGCGACGAAGCGAGCGGAGAGACCATGCTCCAGGACATCCGCTACGCGCTGCGCGGCTCACTGCGCCGCCCGGCCTTCTCCATGCTCGTCGTGCTCACGCTGGGCGTCGGCGTCGGCGCCAACAGCGCGATGTTCGGCATCGTCAACTCGGTGCTCATCCAGCCGCTCCCCTACGAGCGATCCGACGAGCTGATCTACATCTTCGGCGCGTTCAAGGGGGGCGACCAGGCGTCGATCTCGCCGCCCGACTTCCTCGACTACCGCGAGCGGCAGACGGTCTTCGCGTCGCTCGCCGCGCGCACGGTCTTCGGCAGCGCCGTCATCGGCGGAGGCGACAGGCCGGAGCGCGTGCCGGCGTCGATCGCCACCGCCAACTTCTTCTCGACTCTCGGCATCCAGCCGTTCCTGGGACGCGCGTTCCTGGCGGCCGAGGAACGGGGCGCGCACGACGTCGCGATCATCTCGCACGCACTCTGGCAGCAGCGCTTCGGCGCGAACCCCGCGGTCGTCGGCACCAGCGTCGTCATCGACGGACGCCCACACACCATCGTCGGCGTGCTGCCGCCACTCGTGGACGGCGCGATGAACGCCCAGGTGTGGCGGCCGGTCGCGTTCGGCACCGATGAAACGGCCGTGCGCCGGTTCCACTTCCTGCGCGGCCTCGGCCGCCTGGCGCCCGGCGTGACGATCGCGCAGGCGCAGCGTGAGATGGACGGCATCGCGCGCCAGCTCGAGCAGCTGTACCCCGAGAACGAGACATGGAAGCTCCGGCTCGTGCCGTACCGCGAGGTCGTCGTGGGCGACGCGGCCGCCCGGTCGCTCATCATGCTCATGGGCGCGGTCGGGCTCGTCCTGCTCATCGCGTGCGGCAACGTCGCGAGCCTGCTGCTCGCGCGCGCGGCGGCGCGCCGCGGCGAGATGGCGATCCGCACGGCTCTCGGCGCGTCACGGCCGCGGCTCGTCCGGCAGCTGCTCACCGAGAGCCTCGTGCTCGGCCTGGCGGCCGGGACCGTCGGTCTCGCGCTCGCCTACTACCTCGTGCAGGGCGTGCGCGCCGTCGGTGCCGGCATCGTGCCGCGGCTCTCCGAGCTCGCCCTCGACCAGACCGCGCTGCTCTTCACGTTCGCGCTCTCGCTCGCCACCAGCCTCGTCTTCGGGCTGGCGCCCGCGCTGCATGCGGCGAAGGGCGGCGTGGCGGCCGCGCTGACGTCGCTCGGACGGGCATCGGGCGGCCGGAGCGGCGGCCGGGCGCGCGACGCGCTCGTCGTCGCTCAGGTGGCGGCGTCGTTCGTCATCCTGATCGTCGCCGGCCTGCTGCTTCGCAGCCTCTGGCAGCTCCAGCGCGTGAATCCGGAATTCGATCCCCACGGGGTGTTCACGGCCGAAGTCGCCCTGCCGGAGACCAAGTACGCCGTGCGCGCGGACGCCGATCGGTTCTGGTCCGCTCTGACCGACCGCGTACGGTCGATCCCCGGCGTCGAGGCGGCCGCGGGCACGACGCTGCTCCCTCTCCGTGGCGGCGGCGACACCTACTTCTACGTCGACGGCCGCCCGCCGGCGACCGACGCCGACAGGATGAACGCGACCGTGTCGATCGTGACCGATGACTACTTCACGGCGATGCGGATCCCCGTGAAGCGCGGGCGCACGTTCACCGGGGCTGACGGCGCCGATGGCCCTGGCGTGATGCTCGTCAACGACGCGCTGGCGCGCCGGCTCTTCCCCGGCGGGAACGCCGTGGGCCGGCATCTGATCGTGGACTTCGGCCGGCCGTTTCGCGGCGAGATCGTAGGGGTGGTGAGCGACGTGCGGATCTACGGCCAGGCGAACGACGCGCCCGATCAGATGTACTTCTCGATCCGGCAGGCCGCAGCGGGATTCGGTGCGACCCGGATGCGGCTCGTCGCCCGCGTGCAGGGAAACCCGTCAGCCATCACGCCCCAGGTGCGCGCCGTCCTCCGCGAGCTCGATCCCGACGTGCCGCTGGCGTCGGTGGAGCCGATGGCGGACATCCTCTCCGGCTCGATCCGCAGCGTCCGGTTCCGCGCCGGGCTCCTGGCGGGCTTCGCCGGAGCGGCGCTGCTCCTGGCTGTGATCGGGCTCTATGGCGTGCTCGCGTACTCGGTCACCCGGCGGTCGCGGGAGCTCGGGATCCGGATCGCGCTCGGCGCACGATCGACCGAGGTCTTCCGGCTCGTGGTGCGCGAGGGAATGCGACTCGTGGCGCTCGGCGCCGCGCTGGGCCTCGGCGCCTCGCTGGCCGCCACGCGGTTCGTCTCTGGCATGCTGTTCGACGTCGGCCGCACCGACCCGAACGTGTTCGTCGCCGTGACGCTGGCTCTCCTCGGTTCGGGGCTCGCGGCCTGCGTGCTGCCCGCACGGCGGGCGACGAGGGTGGACGCGATGCAGGCGCTGCGGAGCGAGTAGGGGGAATCGACGTCTATCACGGTGACCGCACCAGTCCGAGTCCCCGCGTTATCCATTCCGGCGGCCCGGGCGTGGGAACCGGCTTCCGGCCCGCAGTGACTTCCCAGTGGTTGAACCAGGAGTTCCCCGGAGCCCCGACGAACTCGTCGGGCAGGCGGTACGCGGGGTCTTCGAGAGCCTCGGCGAGCGACACGAACCGATAGCCCCGGCGCGTCAATGCCTCTGCCACCGCACCGAAGCGATCTGCATTGAGCGCGTTCGCGTGCAGCAGGAGGACCTGACGGATCTCCCGGCCAACAACTCGTCGCGAGACATCCTCGAAGAACGAGAACACCTCGTCCATGTAGCGCAGGTAGTCGTCGGCAATCCGCGCGGCGGACGCGGCATCACCGCGTCGGAGGGCCTCGGCGTACGCCGCCGCGTAGACGAAGTCGTCGTTGTCCACGGTCACAGGGGCAACGGTATAGCCGTGTCTGTCGAGAAATGCCTCGAAGGCACGACGCGTCCGCAGCTCCGAGCCGACGTGAAGGAAGGGATGGCGGAAATAGCGCAGCGTCCGTCCCTTTGCCTTCATGAGTCCGCGTGTCACGGCTTCGCCCCGCAGGACATCCGCCTCGAATTGCTCGAGAGGCATCGTGTTCAGATCGCGGTGCGAGTACGTGTGGTTGCCCAGCTCGAGTCCCGCATCCAGCCACATCCGGAGCACGGCCGTGCGCCCTTCGACATCGCCGGGCCGCGCTTCCTCGAGGGACAGCTTTCCCTCGTTGACGAAGCCCACTGCCGGAACGCCGTATCGGCGGATTGCGTTCAGCAGCCTTCGCGTGACGTCGGTGAGGCTCGCGACGTCGTTGGCGACCATGCCGGCCGGGGTGGCAGGCAAATCGTCGAAGGTCACCGCGACCGCGCGGTGAGCCGCGGGCGTCTGCGGAACCGCGGTCCCGGTCTGCAGTAACGCGAACAGGGCTAGTGCAGGCCAGCCGGCGCGCATGTCGTCGAGGACGAGTTTACACGGTCAGTCTCTCAGTCTCTCAGTCGATCAGTCTTTCAGTCTCTCAGTCTCTCAGTCTTTCAGTCTTTCAGTCGAGCAGACTGACAGACTGACAGACTGATGGACTGACTGACTGATCGTGATCGCGTGATTCTGGAGAGGGGCGGGCTCGGCAGGACTGGCGGGCAGGAGCGGCCAGGCTCCTTGCCACACTCAGAATATAGCGCACTCGGGGGCTTGCCGTAAGGCCCGGGTCGTGCGGCAGCATCGTCTGCCGACGCCGATAGCGTCGGAAGGAGGCACGAATGCGTGTGGGGTCGTCGATGGCTGAATCGCGCGGGCCGGCCGGAGCGAGGCGATGACCGATCATGCGGTGGTGATTGCTGGAGGTGGTCCGACAGGGCTGATGCTGGGAGCCGAGCTGGCGCTGGCCGGAGTGGACGTCGCCATTGTCGAGCGCCGTGCGAGCCAGGACCTCGTCGGCTCGCGCGCAGGCGGTCTCCACGCACGCACCATCGAGGTTCTCGATCAGCGCGGGGTCGCCGAGCGGTTCCTCGCGCAGGGACAGGTGCACAAGGTCGTGCACTTCCACGTCCCGCTGGACATCAGCGACTTCCCCACGCGGCACAACTACGTGCTCGGGCTGTGGCAGAACCACATCGAGCGCATCCTGGCCGACTGGGTCGGCGAGCTCG
>JBGTSD010000132.1:0-5929 GCA_041940385.1 Phycisphaerales bacterium
GACCGGCTCGTAGGCGATGACGACGTCGGCCATGTCCTTGGTTTCGATGTCGCGGAGCGCGGCCTGGAGCTGGCGCTCGTTGATGGCGTCGGTCTCGCCCCGCTCACGCTGCTCGAGCGTCTCGCCGATGCAGAGCACGACGCGCATGCCGGCGCCGAGCGCGGCGTGGAGCTTCTTGTTGATGATGTCGTCCGACTCGCCGATGACATGGCGGCGCTCGGAGTGGCCCACGAGCACGATCTTGACGCCGATGTCGCGCAGGTGATCGGCGCTGATCTCGCCGGTGAACGCGCCGGGCTGCTCGAAGTACAGGTCCTGGGCGCCGACGAGGACGGGGGACTTGGCCCGGCGGAGGGAATCCCCCACCGCGTCCAAATAGACGAAGGGCGGGAAGACGGCGATCTCGACGCCGGCGTCGAGCGCATCCGCGGCGTCGCGCGAGACGGAGGTCGCGAGGTCCACGGCCGACGCGCGGACGGTGTTCATCTTCCAATTGCCGCCGATGATCGGTTTTCGCGCCATGCGCCGGACTCCCTGCAAGCGGTTCGCCCCGTGTCCGGCGGAACGCCGGGTCGCCGTTATAGCACGGCGCCGCGGGCTGCACCGGCGCGGCGTGCGCGATCGGTCGCACATTCCGGAGTGAACCTGAACTCCGCGCCGGTGCGGCCCGATGGATACGCCGCTTCGACCGGCCGGGGAGCGGGCCGGACGCCCCGCTGCAGGGGAGAGATCGATGACGCGGCCCCGCACGGATGCGGGGCCGTGTTCGCTTTGGCGTGGTGGCGCAAGGAAAAACGCCGCGAACCTCAGGAGGTGGGCTCACGGCGTCGGGGTGGGGGGTACGTAATCCGGCGCCACGCGTGTTCGGCGTGGTCGACGGAAGTCTCTCTCCGGCTGATTTGCTCCTCCGCGCGGGGACGCTCGGGGGCTGCGTTCGGAATGCCGCGCCGATCGAGGAGGACCGGCGAGGCAGTTGAGGCGTGCTCCGATTCGTCTCAACTCTCGGTGAGCGCCCGCGTCGGGGGCAGGTCTTCGGGCGCTCGTCGAAGGCTTGGGGCTCCGCGTTCCGTCGCGCCGCGTCCTTGCGGCGTCAATGACGAGAAGCGGGAGTTGAGAGCACGAGTCCTTTCGAATTTCGGGCACGACTCGCGCACCGGAGTGGGTCGGTGCGCACGGGGCAAACGATGGCGACGCGGTTCCTTGCGTCGTGGGGCGCGTGCCCCGGTTCCTTCCTTGGAAACCCGGCCGATCGTGGTGAGACGGTCGGCGGGAGATGGGCCATCGCGCGGCGCGTCGATGGAGGAGTGTGCTCGGTCAGCCCCGCTTCGCGGAGCGCTTGATCAGGTCAGGCAGCGATTGCAGTCGTTCGTCGCGCTTGCTGCGCCAATGCGTTCGGTCGTGAATCTCCAGCCGGTCCCCTGCGCCCACGAGCGTCACCTCGCCGGACAGGCCGGTCATCTGGAGCATGTCTTCCGGGAAACGGATCCGTCCCGCGGCGTCCATCTCGAGGCGTCGGGAGAACCCGAAGAGGGCGACCTGCACTTCGGCCTCGTCCTCGTCGGGGGTCAGCGTCTGCGACCGGCCCTCGGCCAGCGATCGGAAGCGGGACTCGGTGTAGAGACGGATCGTCCGGTTGGGCCAGGGCACGGCGTACCACGCCCCGCCGTCCTGCTCGGGGCGCCACTGGGACCGGATGTCCGCCGGGATAGCGAGGCGTTGCTTGGCGTCGATCACGTGCTCGTACTGGCCGGTCAGGAGCACTCATCGAACTCCTCGGGTGGCGTCCTGCCGGGGTGCGAGAGGGGTGATCGACGACGCATGGGAATCTACCCCACTCAACCCCACAACGCAACACGTTTGTTCACCTTCGTGGGATTGTGGAAAGAAATCCTGCGCGTCGTTTCGACGCCATTTCAGCGACGAAAACTCCGCTTCCCATCGGGGTTTGCGTACGCCCGCGCAGGGCTTGCGCCGCGTGCATCACGGTGGAAACTCGCGGGATTGACCACAGGGCGCGAAAAGAATTCTTCGGCGCGTTCTGACCAACGAAAAACGGGCCGCCCGGTAAGGGCGGCCCGCGAGGGATCGACCAGGTTGAGGAGCCGTCGGCTCAGCGCCGGCGGCGGAGGACGGCCAGGCCCGCGAGGCCCAAGA
This sequence comes from Phycisphaerales bacterium, assembly GCA_041940385.1. GTDB lineage: Bacteria > Planctomycetota > Phycisphaerae > Phycisphaerales > UBA1924 > JACVCK01. The sequence goes on from JBGTSD010000132.1 coordinate 2,155, forward strand.
GCGACGCGGCGCCGGGCGTCGGAACGCCCTGAAGCTCGAACGCGGAGTCGCCGCTGTCCGGGAAGACGGAGAAGCCGGCGCCGTCAAAGACGTCCGAGGCGATGAAGGCATCGCCCGTCGCGCCCGACCACACCCAGGCGTCGCCTTCGGGGTCGCTGTTCGTGGTGCCGATGGAAAGCCAGTACTCGGTCGAGCCGAGCAGGTTCACGGCCTGCGCAAACTTGACGCTCTGGAAGAACTCGGCGCCGCCGCCGGAGTTGAACAGGCCGGTGGCCGCGGCGTTGGTCGCGCTGGTCAGGAACGTCTCGACGTACACGGAATCGAAATTGCCGTCGAAGATCTCGATCGTGAACGACTCGAAGTTGCTGAGATCCGGCGGGCCGAAGAAGTTCTCGGAGGAACCCCACCAGCGCACGCCGGTGATGATCGTGTCGCTGGTCAGCGCGAAGTTGTCGGCGATGCGCTGCGAGTAGAACTGCCCGGACACGGCGTCGGAGAAGAAGCCGTCGGTGGACGTGGGCGCCTGCGAGAAGACGGTGGGCCCGTCACGCTCGATGGCGTTGGCGCTGCCGGCCTGCGACGAGGCCGTGGCGCGGGGGAGCAGGTCGCTGGACGCGGGCGCCGCGAGAGCCGTCACGCTGCCCGCTGCGCTCAACAGAACGCCGATGCTGAAGTTTCTGGTCATGCTGATCATCCTCTCTTTCCGATTGCCGGCGCCGCGGCGTTCCACCGCCGGGCGGGGGAGCTCGGACGACGATGACCAGGCGATGGAGGCGGATCCCGGACAGACGAATGGCGTCCGGAAGGCCCCGAGCGCGATGGCGATCGCTGTCCTGGCTCTCTGACTCCTCAGATACGTTGGTCTGACACCTGTGCGCGAACCGTGACCTTGTGCCGGGCCACGGACTCCAGATAGTACCTCAGGACCGGAAATGGGGATTCGCTTTTTGTCGATTTTGGGCGAAGAGGGGCCTTGATCCCCAATCATCACCCTGACAGACCCCCGTCGCTGCTTTCCGCTTGGGCCGGTCGGTATGCTGGCGCGGGTCGTCGGGGTACGACACCGAGGGACGAAGATGCCCCCCACCACCAGTGAGCAATCCCGAGGTTCGGAGGCCGTGACGCAGGGGCTGCGGGTGCGCGTTCGCCCGGAGTACCTCCCCGGTCAGTCCGAGCCGGAGAACGAGCGCTTCATCTTCGCGTACCACATCCGCATCGCGAACGAGGGCGAGGCGCCCGCTCAACTGCTGCGACGGCACTGGGAGATCGTGGACTCCGACGGCGCACGCCACATCGTGGACGACGAGGGCGTGATCGGCCAGCAGCCCTCGATCCGTCCCGGCGAGACGTTCGAGTATTCGTCGTACTGCCCGCTGCCCACGTCGTGGGGCACGATGGAGGGCTGGTACACGATGACGCGACCGACGGGCGAGCACTTCAAGGCGGAGATCGCGCGCTTCTACCTCGTCGCGCCGGTCGATCAGCCGGAATAGGCCGCTAGAAGAAGAGGCGCAAGCCGAGAATCACCACGAAGTCCCGCTGCGGCCGATGCTCCACGTCCTGCCAGACGGGGAGCTGGACCGACGCCTCGAGCGCCCAGTTGCGCCCCTCGTACATCAGCCCCGGGGACAGGAACAGCTCGTTGTCGCCGCTGGTCTCGTAGAGGCCGTTGGCCTCCATCACGATGTACCACGCGCCGTGCGTGTCGGCGGTGTACTCGGCCGGGGCGATGCGGTAGAGGTAGGCGGCGTCGTAGCGGAGCGCTTCGGCGCTGGTGTCGCCGGGGCTAATGCCGTCCTCGTCGTCGGACGTGTTGACCTTGAATCCCAGATCGGCGGAGAGACCGTGCCGGCCGCGGATCATCGTGTACGCGAGCGTGAGCGCCGCGTCGACGGAGCGGCTGGAGAGGTCGTTGTCGCCGGAGGGAAGCTCGAGGTCGGCGATGAGCGCGAGGCGCGCGGTGTCGATCGGGCCGGTGTCATGGCGCCAGAAGCGCCACTTGAGGCGAAGGGTCGGGTCGTCGAGGCCGAAATGGTTGTCGGATACGCCGGGCTGCGGCGAGTCGATGTCGCGGTAGACCAGCGGAAGAATGGCGCCGATGGCCAGGTCGGTGTCGAGGCCGTAATAGATCGAGGTGATGGCGCGCAGCTCGTTGATGTCGCGATCGAGGCCGACGGGGTCGGTCGTCGAGCGTGTGAAACGGAGCTGCTCCTTGATGTAGAAGGCGCCGGTGCTGGGCTGCGTCGCGGCCTCGGTGCTCATGGCCTCCTGTGCCCGAGCAGATGAAGCCGCGACGATCGCGCAGAGGATCGCGGAAGCGAAGCATCGCATGGGAAGTCTCCGTGGCGTGGTCCGGCGCGATCAGGGCGTGTCGATCGAGACGAGGGTGTAGCCGCTGTCTTCGACGGCCTTGCGCAGGGCCGCGCCGGTCGGACGGGCTTCGCCGGCGAAGGCCACGCGGATCGTGCCGTCGCCGAGATCCACACTCACGGACTGAACGCCGTCGACCTTCATGAGTTGCTTGTCCACGTTGCTGGCGCACAGCGGGCACGAGAGCCCCTGCACGGTGAGCGTGGCGGACGGCGCGGCGATGGGCGTCGCCTCGGCGTCGGCCTGGGCGCGGGATTCGGGCGTGGTGGGAGAAGACGCGGCCTTCTCTCCGCCGCAGCCAGCAAGAAACGTCGAGAGCGACATCGCAACAACAGTGACGAGAACGCGCATGGCGCGAAATCCTTTCGGTCATGGCCTCGCACGCATTCGGGCGCAGCGGCGCCGGCGCGAGGCGGGTGCATCAGATTCCATTGAGAACGACGACGGACGCAGCGGGCGCGCAATGACGCCCCGCGCGTCGCTACGTCGTTCGGATGCACAGGACCGATTGCGCCGAGCGGCCCATCAGGGCAGCGGGCGTGTCGGGTCCGTGGACGGACTCGCGATGTGCCCAGTCGAAGCCGCTCGCGGAAAGAATCGCTTCGTGGGCGCGTGCGGGGAGCGCGAGGATGCGCGCGAGTTCCTCGCCGCCGCGCGCCGGCGTGGCCGGATCGGGCCGTGGCGCGGTGTTGTCGGGGGCCTCCTGCATCGAGCAGCCGCAGGGCGCCTCGCCGGCGCAGCAGCAGGACACGCAGCAGGTCTCGCTGGGGTTTGGCCTGACCATCGGCGCGCACGCGAGTGCGGCGGAGATCGACGGGCCGATCAGCGCCTGGAGCGTGAGCAGGATGGCGAGGATGCGAAGACCCATGGGCGTCGCTCAGTATAGGTCGACGCCGATCCTCGCTTTTCGTCTTGCAACTGGGCGGGACCCCCGGATACTGGCCCCGGCCCCTGGCGCGACGCCGCGGGATCAACAGGAGAGGTGCACGATGAACAGATGGCTGAAGTGGATGGGGCGAGCGTTGGTCCTGGGTGTGGCGGCGAGCGCAGGCGCGGGCGATCTAAACCCGCCGGCCGGGCCGGTGCAGCCGACGATGCGGACGCTGGACGAGGTTTTCGCCGCGGCGTCGATGGGCGGCGGCGCCGATGCCTGCGGAGAGGCGGTCCCGGGTCTGGCCCGCGGTGTTTGCATCATGAGCAGCCCTGTGCTTCCGATCATGTCGCCGGTGTACGAGGTGGAATTCACCTTGACGCGGCCGGTTGCACAGGGCGGGACGCTCGGGCCTCTTCAGGCCGACCCTGTCACGTTCGTCAAGGACCTCGACCAGAACTCCCCCATCATCCTGCAGCGTCTTGCGGTCGGCAGCGCTGCGCAGTCGCTGACATTGAACTATTACGACGCGTC
>JBGTSD010000133.1:0-5801 GCA_041940385.1 Phycisphaerales bacterium
ATGATGCTCGCGAGCACGCTCTGGCCCGTCGGAGACTTGCCCTACTTCGCCGCGGCGACCGTGAAGCCGGACGCCACGCCCGACGCCGTCGCCGAGGCGCTCCGCTCACGCCTGCGCGACGCCGCCAAGCGCCCGATCCGCGCCGATGTCGTCGTGATGGCGCGGCGGCACATCGCCGACCTGTTTAAGCCATCCGCGCCAGAGGCGGCAGAACTCGACGCCGTCACCCGCTCGCTTGTCCAGGCGCGAGGCATGACCGAGCCCCAGGCGCGCGCGATGGCGCTGCTCCATCGTGCTCTTCAGATCGGCATGCAAGACCGCGCCGCGCGAGCGCTCCCCGACCGGCCCCCGCCGCCGGAATCGATCACCGCCGAACGCCTGCACGCGCTGCTCCGGGACGCAACCGACCCGGCGCGGCTCAAGGCGACATTCATCGTCCCGGCAGAAACGCCGGAATGATCAGCGCTCCGGCGCCGGGTGTTTCGGCGCTTCGCCCTTCAGCACGCGCGCCACGTCCCGCACCACCCAGGACATGTTCCGCTGCGCGTGCGCCGTCGCCGCGGCGATATGCGGCGAGAGATGCGCGTTCGGCAGCCCCAGCAACGGGTAATCGTCCCCGAACGGCTCGGGCTCGTGGACGTCGATGATGGCGCTCGCCCGGGGGTGATCCTCGAGGAACGCGGCCAGCGCGCCCGCATCGACGATGAAGCCCCGCGCCGCGTTGATGATCAGCACATCGTCGCGGCACCTGGACAGCGCCTCGGCATTGACCAGCCCGCGGTTCGATGGCCGCTCGTCCACGTGGATGGTGAGGACTTCCGCCTCGCGCAGGAGCGTGTCGCGATCCACCGGCTCCGCGCCGTGACGCTGCTCGGGCGGGATGTCGAGCAGATCGTGGTAGAGCACGCGCATGTGGAGCGCCTCGCCCACGTGCGCCAGACCCTTGCCGATCCGGCCGAGGCCGTAGACGCCGAGCGTCAGGCCTTCGAGCTGGCGCTTGGCCGTCAGGTCGCCGCGCAGGGACTTCCACGCCTCGGGCTTGAGCGCCCCGTCGAGGAAGAGGCGAGGCCGCAGCGCGTCGAGCATCGCCGCGAGAACGAACTCGACCACCGCGCGGCTGTTGGCGTCCGGCGTGTGCACGACGGCGACGCCCTTCTCGCGGCAGGCGCGCAGGTCGATGTTGTCGAGCCCGACGCCGGCCCGTCCCACCACCCGCAGCTTCGGCGCTCGCTCGAGCATCGCCGCATCGACGCGCGTGTAGGTCCGGACGACGAGCCCCTCGGCCCGCACGAGCAGGTCGCCGAACCCGTGCCCGTCCGGCGCGCACCGCACCAGCTCGCAGCGCTCGGAGAGCCACGCGGCGCACTCGGCGTCCAGATGCTCGGTCTGAATGACCAGCGGCGTCGTCACGCGCCGGGCCGGCGGTCTTCCCCGTCGTCCTCGCCGCCCTCGGCCGGTTCGATCAGCGCCGACATCGATCCGGCGCACGACGCGATAAGCGGGTCGGCGCCGAACGAGTGGATCTGGTCGCGCTTCAGCTCGGCGTGCTCGCGATGCGTCGTGCAGCACACGACGCGTCCGTGCCGGTCGACCGTCTTCGCGAGTTCGAGCGCGTCGCCCACGCTCCGGCGGAAGACCGACTGCATCATGCGGATGACGTAGTCGTACGTATGGTCGTTGTCGTCCAGGAGGACGACGTTCCAGGCGCGGAGCGGCTGGTCGGCCGGGCGGCGCTCCACCTCGGGGCGGGTCAGCGTCTGCGGGCTCGTCATGAGGGAAGTTTATGCCCCGCGGCGCGGGCGATCCCGGTCGACGCCGATCGATCGTTGACACCCCCCATGGGCGCGGTATTCTCGGACGATCGTTGGTTTGGGTTGAATGACATCAGGGTGGCAACGCCATCCGCGTCCGCGGCAGGACGCCGCGAAGGAACGCGCTCATGAACAAGAGCGACCTCGTGGAGATCGTGGCAAGCCAGCTCGGCGAGACCAAGGCGGCGGCCTCGCGCGCTGTCGAAGCCGTGCTCGAAGCCATCTCGACCGGCGTGCGCGAGCACGAACGCGTCACCATCGTCGGATTCGGTTCGTTCGAGAAGAAGATGCGCGCCGGACGCAACGGGGTGAACCCGGTGACCAAGGAGCGCATCGAGATCAAGCCCGCGATGACCGTGACCTTCAAGGCCGCTCAGGCCCTCAAGGACTCGCTCGTCGAGATCAAGTCCCGGCCGGTCGCGGGAACGTCGCTTCCGCAAGGTCGATCGCTCGAGCCAACGCAGCGGCCTTATTGACCGTCTCCATGAACTCGGGCTCGGCGCGGGAGTCGAGCACAATCCCACCCGCGGCCTGCAGGTGGTACAGCCACGCGCCGCGCTCGCGACGCGCCGTCGGCACGACGATCGTCCGGAGCGCGAGCGCGATGTCCATCTCGCCCTCCGGCGTCACGTAGCCGAACCCGCCGCCGTAGGGCCCGCGCCGCACCGGCTCGAGTTTGTCGATGATCTGCATGGCACGGATCTTCGGCGCCCCGGAGATCGTCCCCGCCGGCAGCGCCGCCCGCAGCGCGTCCCAGCAGTCGAGCCCCTCGCGCAGCTCGCCCGTCACGGTCGAGGAGATGTGCATGACGTGGCTGTACCGCTCGATCTGCATCATCGCCGGGATCTGCACCGAGCCCGGGCGCGCCACCCGCCCCACGTCGTTCCGCCCGAGGTCCACGAGCATGATGTGCTCGGCCCGTTCCTTCTCGTCGGCCAGCAGCTCCGCCTCGAGCCGCGCATCTTCCTCCGGCGTCCCGCCGCGCGGCCGGGTCCCGGCGAGCGGGCGGTTCGTCACGACGCCGGCGCCGCGCTCGCCGCGCCGCACGCGGCAGAGGATCTCCGGGCTCGACGCGACCAGGATGCAGCCCTCCGCCTGGAGGTAGGTCATGTACGGGCTCGGATTCACCGCGCGCAGCGCGCGGTACACATCGAACGGGTCCGCGCTCGATCGCCGCTCGAAGCGCTGCCCCACCACCACCTGGAAGATGTCGCCCGCGCGGATGTATTCCTGCGCCTTTGCGACCATGGCCGCGTGCTCGGCGCGCGTCATGTTCGAACCGAGCGTCGTCGGCGGGCCGAGGGGCTCGACCGCGCCCGAGGGCGTCAATCGCGACGGGCCGCGCAGCGCCGCCGCGAGCTCTTCGAGCCGCGCCATCGCGCTCGCCCACGCCGAGGCAAGCTGCGCATCGGTTGCGCCGGCCGGCGCGCTCGCGAGGTGCACGACGTGGGCCATCTTGTCCACGTTGTCGAAGATCACGACCGACTCGTAGAACGCGAAGTGCAGGTCCGGCAGCGAGCGGTCGTCCATCGGCGCCCGCTTCCGATCGAGCTTCTCCGGCTCTGCGTACCGCACCGAGTCGTACGCCGCGAACCCGAACCACCCGCCGAGCGCACATCGCGGCAGCGCAAACCCCCGCCGCTCCGGGGGGCGCACGAACCGGAACCCGGCGCTGAGCCGCTTGGGGATCGTCAGCGGGTCGGCATCCTCGAACTCCTGCGTCTGTCCGGCTCGATGATCCGCGACCCGGACTCGCCGGTCGTACGCGACGACCTCGATCGACGGCCTGGCGCCGAGCATCGAATGGCGCCCGGCCCGCTCGCCGCCTTCCACGGATTCCAGGAGAAACGACGGCGCCGTGCGTTCGTCCGGCGCCACGAGCCGGCGGTACGCGACGACCGGCGTCAGGTCGTCGCTGAGCAGCCGAAGCGCAACAGGCACGAGGACCGTGCCGCCATCGGCGGACGGCTGCGCCCGGACGAGATCAGCGAACTGCTCGAACGTCAGCGTCGGCATGGGGGCGAGTGTAGATCGGCGCCGCCGCCCCCGCCGTTCACGGGGTTGCAGACGCCATAGCCGCCCAGACGACCCAGGCGGTGTACGCGACGTAGATGGCGAACAGCACGGCGCCCTCGCGGCGTGAGATCCGCTTCCCGCTGCGCATGATGGGGATGCAGATCACCGACAGCGCGATCATGACAGGCACGTCCCGGATGAGGACCTCGCGCGACACCGCGATCGTCGAGACCGACGCCGACAACCCGAGGATGAACGCGATGTTGGCGATGTTGGACCCGATGATGTTGCCCACCGACATGTCCGGCTGCCTGCGCAGGGCCGCGACCACCGACGTCGCCAGTTCGGGCAGGCTCGTCCCCACCGCCACGACCGTCAGCCCGATCACCAGGTCCGACACGCCGAGCGCCCGCGCCACCGCGATCGCCCCGTCCACGAACTGGTCCGAGCCCAGCACCAGCATGCCCACGCCGCCGACGATGAGCAGCAGGTCGATCAGCAGCGGTCGGCGACGCGACGTCTCGGTTTTTTCCTCCCGGATGACGCCTTCCGCAAACTCCGCGACGACTTCCGGCCCCTCCCGGCGCGCGATGAAGTACAGGAAGACCGTGTAGGCGACGCCGATCGCGACGAACACCGCGCCCTGCCAGCGCTCGAGCGACCCACCCGGCCCCGTGTGGCCGATCAAGGCCAGGATCGGCAGCAGCGCCGCGACGACGATCATCACCGGCGCCTCGCGCTTGATGACCACGCCCTTCACCGCGATCGGGAACAGCATCGCGGAGATGCCGAGGATCAGCGCGATGTTGGCGATGTTCGAGCCCACGACGTTGCCGACGACCAGGTCGCCGCTTCCCCGCACCGCCGCCGCGACCGAGACCGCCAGCTCCGGAGCGCTCGTCCCGAACGCCACCACGGTGAGGCCGACCACCAGCGGCGTGATGCCGAGGCGCAGCGCCAGCGACGCGGCGCCGCGCACCAGCGCCTCGGCGCCGAGCACAAGCAGCGTCAGCCCGATCACGAGTTGAAACGGCACGAGCCAGGACATGCGGACGAGTCTCCTACGCCCGCGAAGGTACCTCGTCCGCGCACCGCATGCAGGTCACGCTCCGCCGGAGCTGAGCATCAGCCAGACCGTGTACGCCGCGAAAAGCGCCAGCAGGATGGCGCCCTCGGGAAGGTCGTCGGGCGAGGGCGGCGCGACGCCGAGCAGCGCGCGCAAAAGCCGGTTCGCGAGGTCGTCGAGATCCGACAGGCGCTCTCTCAAATAGGGGTCAGCGGTCCTTTCGAGACGCGATCTTGTCTCATTTTGAACCTTCTCGACGGCCGCCTCGGCGGAAAGACCGCCCTCGACCGCGGCCTCCAGCCGGCGCAGCCAGCCTCCGTCATGGGCGACCATGCGGAACGCGAGCAGCACGTCGCGGTGCTCGCCGGGGCGGTTGAGATCGGCGACGCGGGAATGCGCGACCTGCGGCCCGTCCCCGGCGATCAGCTCGTCGATCTCGCTGCGGATGGTCTCCATCGCCGAGCGCAGCCGCTCGCGCTCGTGCTGCGCGTTCTCGGCGATCGGGTTGGCGACGACGATCTTAGGCTCGTGCAGCACGACCACGCCCATGGCCACGCCATCGGCCGCCGGCGTGCCGGCGAGCATCTGCGGCTGCATCCGCTGCGGGCTGCTCGGGGCGCGCTCCGGCAGCAGCGAGCCGGCCTCGACCATCTCCGCGATCACCGTCGCGATCAGCTCGAGCGCGTCGACCTCTTCCTCGTCATAGCGCCGCGGCGCCTGGTTCTGGACGACCAGAACCCCCAACATGTGGCCCTGTCGACGAATCGGGGCGCCAAGGAAGCTGCGGTAGATTTCCTCACCGATGCCGGGCACCAGGCGGAAACCCGGGGTGTTCGCCGCGTCGTCGGTATTGATCGTCTCGCCCGACTTGGCGATTCGACCGACCAGACCTTCGCCGAGCGCCAGGC
>JBGTSD010000134.1:0-5734 GCA_041940385.1 Phycisphaerales bacterium
CGGATCTGCTTCAACTCGTCATACGCCTCGACGACCTTGTTCCGGACCTGGAGCAGCATGTTGAACGCCGTCTCCGCCTTGTTCGTGGCCGTCAGGATCCCCTCCAGGTCATCCCGCCGACCGGCCTTCATGTCCTCGATCGCCGTGGTCGCGTCCTGCTGGAGCTTGTTCACCTGGTTCAGGTTCGCCAGCAGCACATCCTTAAAGGACGGCGCGTTCGGATCGACCGGCTGACCGCCCGCAGGGACGCCCTGCGCGCGCCCCGGCTGGATCGGGTTCACCCCGCCCGCACCGCCGATCAGTCCAAGTGGATCGCTCATATCAACCTCGATGCGCGATGCGCAATTTCAACGCGCAATTCCTACGCAATCAGGCGCAAGGCCTGCCCCAACATCGTCTTGGTGGCCTCCGCCGCCGCAATGTTCGCCTCGTACGCCCGCGCCGCCTCCAGCGCGTTCACCTGCTCCATCATCGGGTCAATGTTCGGGAACAGGACGTACCCCGCGTCCGGATGTCCCTCCGGGAACGCGTATTCGCTCGTCGGATCGAACACCTTGCGGAACGGGGCGTCGTCCATCCCGATCTCCGCCACGTGCACGCCCCCGGCCCTGCCCTCGCGCGTCATCGACGACGGGTCCCCCGCCGCCAGGTGCGCCACGCGACGCCGAAACGGGTTCGGCTGCCCCGACGGATCCAGGATCGCGTCGGCGTTCGCGATGTTCGCCGCGATGACCTCGAGGCGCGTCCTTTGCGCCGTCAGGCCGCTGACCGAGATGTCCAGTGCGCCGTACATGCCGGTTCCCGCTTCCTTATCCAAGAAGGCCTCGGCTCCGCCGAAGCCGTGTTCTCACAACGCTTTAGATGCGGCCGGAGATCGCCGTCCGCAACTGGTCGTACCGTGACTTCAGCAATTCCGTGGCCACCCGGTGCGCCCCCACGTTCTCCACCGAGTCCTGCATCAGCCGCTCGAGGTCCCGGTTGTTCCGATCGTGAAACAGCAGCCCCTTCCGCGGCTCCACCGGCTCCAATCGGAACCCGTCGTGGTCGTCCGCGCGAATGGCCCGCGTGGAGCTGAACCCCAGCTCCCCCCGGTGCCCGCCCCACCGCTCCCGACGCTCATCGATCGCCCGCCCCAGCACCTGCTGGAACTCCGCGGGCGAGACGTCCCTCTGGATGAAATCGGGCGTGTCGATGTTCGCGATGTTGTGCGCCAGCATCTTCTGCCGCGCCGACGCGAACCTCACCGTCGCCTCCAGCGCCGGGATCGCATCCGCCGTAGCCAGCTCAGAAATGAACATGCCCCCAACCATCCGCAATCCCGGCGCCAACTGATTTTCCGGGGGATGGCGCCACTCGTCGGGCGCCACTGGTCGGGTGCCACTGGTTTCGGCTTTGAGAAACCAGTGCTCTCCCGATCACCCCCTCCGAGCCGCGATCTTCCAGCCCGCGCGCCTCCTGCGACGCCGATCTTCCGGCCAGGCGCCACTGGTTTCGGCTCGGCGAAACCCGTGCTCTTCCGGGGGTCCCACAGAGCCGGGCGATTCCACTGCGCGACGCATCAAGCCAGGCACAGGGCCGCTCGCAGCCCCGCGGGTGTGCCGTCGATCCGCGGCGACCTATCGCATGGCGCGTTGAGGGGAACGCAAGCGACGCTTCAACTCGCGAGCCGTCAGTCCCTTTTCACGATGGATCATGCGATGGCAATTGGCACAGATCAGGTCGAAGCAGTTCGCAGTTGTGCGGGTCTTACCCCTGATCTCGCCCAGCGGAACTTTGTGATGGGCCTCAATGAATCCCTCGCCCATCTGTCCGTAACTCAAGACGAAGCTGAATCCGCACACATCGCATCGGAGGAGCGGATCTTTCCCTAGGCGGCGCGCCTTTACCTCCTGGACAATCATCGGATCACGCTCTATTCGGTAGTGAAGCGCGAGCCGCCTTCCACCCTCGATGACTGATGGTGAGTAATTGCTCACGGCCTCAGCATGAGTTGCGATTTGCAACAAGCCCAAGAGTCGGGCTACTTCGTCACCACTCAGCGTCTGTCCCCGCGCTGCGTTTGGCGAAACTGAGATCCTCGCGTGCTCGAGCAGAACGGGTGTGTCAGGCGCCTGAACAGCCTCGATGATCAACGCCGCGATCTTTCCTTTGTTCGCAAACCGCTCGCTCGTCGCGGCGAAATCGTCAGCAAGCTTGAGATCAGCTCGACTGGCCAGCTCGCGATGAACCTGCGCAATATCGCCTTGGTATCTCTCGCGAAGTATGCCGAAGAGGTGAACCCGTCGGGGCGATTCCCCATTCTTCACGCAGAAGAGCCAGCCGCGATCTCGTAGTCGGGGCAGATGTCCGGTCGGTCTGCGAACAAAGACAGCAGTTCCGCCGAGGGAGTCCAAAGTCCGCTCTCGAAGCCAAACTGGATCCGAGAGCAGGACATAGCCAGAACGGCCACCATCACCAGACCGCACATTACGAGTTTGCTTGGCGATTGCGTTGATGGCCCAGTTTACTAAATCGCGAACGCGCTCGAAATAGACACGGTCCTGTTCTTCGCGCCCACTCAATACGTAATCGGATTCACCGGCGTCCCCCCATCCTCCGCGGGCGCCTCCGGCTTGTACGCATCGAAGACCGCCTCGATCTCCGGCCGCGCCTTCACGAACGCGTCCACCACGTCCGGATCGAACTGCGTGCCGCGGTTCTTCGCGATCTCCTCGAACGCCCAGTCCACGCTGAACGCCGGCTTGTAGCACCGCTTGCTCGTCAGCGCATCGAAGACGTCCGCCACCGCCGTCACCCGCCCCTCGAGCGGGATCTCCGCGCCCGCCACCCGGTGCGGGTAGCCGGCGCCGTCCCAGCGCTCGTGGTGGCTCATCGCGATCTTCTCGGCGAACTGCAGCAGCTCGTTCTCCGAGCCCTTGAGAATGTGCCCGCCGATCAGCGTGTGCCGCTGCATCACCAGCCGCTCCGCGTCCGTCAGCTTGCCCGGCTTCTGCAGGATCGCGTCCGGCACGCCCAGCTTGCCCACATCATGCATCGGGCTCGCGAACAGCATCAGCCGCGCCCAGTCCCGCGGCGCCCCCATATACCTGGCAATCGTCTCGCAGTAGAGACTCACCCGCTGGATGTGCTGGCTCGTCTCCTGGTCGCGGAACTCCGCCGCCGTGGACAGCCGCATAATCGTGTCCAGGTGCGAGCGATAGAGCTGATCGCGCATCTGCGCATTGCGCACGCTCAGCGCCGCCATCGACGCCAGCCCCTGCACGATCTGCTGATCCCGCGCCGAGAACGGCCCCGCGTTCGCCTCGTCGTCCAGCCGGTTGATGAGCTGGATCACCCCCACCACCTGCGCCGACCGGTCCACCAGCGGCGCCACGATCATCGACACCGTCCGGTACCCCGTCATCCGGTCGAACGATGGATCGAACTTCAGCCCACCCGACGCCGGCAACTGCTGCACGTCGTCGATCCGCAGCGCCTGCTTCCGCCACGCCGCGTGACCCGCCAGCGACGAATCGTCGATCGGGATCGTCTTGCCGCCCAGCGATCCGGTGATGAAGCGGCGCTCGTCCACCCGCGGCGTGATGTCGAGGTCATGCCGCGCATCGTTCTGCGCGCACACGAACCGCAGCCGCCCCGCCTCGGTGACATACACCGTCCCCGCCTCCGCGCGCGTGAGGATCCGCGCCTGGCGGAGCAGCTCGTCGAGCAGCTCCTCCACCGGCCGCGCCTCGTTCAGGCGCGTGCAGATCCCGAGCAGCGCGTCGAATTCAACGCGCAGCGCCGATCCTGCGTCCGAAGCCGCCATGCTGGGCGTCATGGTGCTCATACCCGGGTGCCTACCCCAACGATCCGGGGAATCTTCTGCACCAACGAGTCTACGAAACCCCTCTTCTGGTCACAAGGATGGCGAGGGTGAATCCAACATCACCTACGCAGCATTTCGGCCCGCCGCGGCTCACGCATCACGTGAAATCCGCCCGAGCGGCCCCGAGCGACCCACCACGCCCGATTATCGCCCGCGCCGTGGAATACCCGCGGCCCCGCGGCGATTGACCCACTGTTCTTCCTCCCTCCTCCCGAAAGGGGGACGTGGACGCCCGCGTCCCCCTTTTGATTCCGCCGGCGGCGCCGCCTGTACACTCGACCCGTGCCGCCCCGCCGCGTCCTCCACGACAAGTTCTTCAAGCAGGCCAAGGCCGAGGGCTACGTCGCGCGCTCCGCGTACAAGCTCATCGAGATCGACGAACGCAAGCGCCTGATCCGCCCCGGCGACGCCGTCCTCGACCTGGGCTGCGCCCCCGGCGCCTGGCTCCAGGTCGCAGGGCAGAAAGTCGGCCCCAAGGGCCTCGTCGTCGGCATCGACCTCAAACCCGTCGATCACCACATGCCCGCCAACGTGCGCACCATCGTCGGCGACATCTACGAAACGCTCTTCGAGGACTTCCTCGCGCACACGGATGGCAAGCCGTTCGACGTGGTGGTGTCGGATATGGCGCCGAACACCAGCGGGCATGGGGATCATTTCCTGAGCGTGCGGCTGTGTGATCGGGTTCTGGACCTGATCGAGCAATCGGCCGGGGCTGGGACGCCGCTGCTGAAGCGCGGCGGGAACCTGACGATGAAGGTCTTCGAGGGGGAGGCGTACAGCGACCTGCTGGGGCGAACGGCGGGGATGTTCGCGGAGGCGAAGGGGTTCAAGCCGAAGGCGAGCAGGGATGTGTCGCGGGAGATATATGTGGTGGGGTTCGGGCTGAGGTAGTTGTGCTCCATCGTCGAGGGCGCCGCTCCAATGGTTCAGACTGAGTACCTGTTGTTGGAGTCGTCGGAGGATCTGCTGTTTGAGCAGATTCTCGGCGTTGGCGCCACCATCATCCAACAGGGAGTCATCGCGCTCCCCGAGCCGCCTCCGCTCCATTCCAGCGCGGCAATTCGCGAGGCGATGAGGGAGCGCGCGTACTCCTTCGTCATAACGCATCCCGAGTACACCCGGCGCCCGCTCCGCATCTCGAATGCCACTCCATTCGACGATGGTCGGCCTTGCTTCATCGTGGGTCAATGCGTAGGCGGGCCTGGGATTACGCTGGAGCCGTGCCATTGGAATCGTCGAGAGGGCGCTCGTACAGGCACAGGGCGCATCGCATACTGCTCCTCGTATGAACTTGATGGTGAGTATGTAGACCCCGGCCCCGAACTGAAGGCCTACTACAAGAAGTTTGTCGGCATGCTGAACACAATGACAATTCGCGTGCGGAGCAAAGCCCAGAGACACACGCTCCGACTTGATCGAGCGATTCCCATCGAGGACGTTGCGGCGATTGTCGGATTCGGCTCGTGGGCTCGATAACGCTTCGTCGCCGTTCTTTGCCGCGGTCGCTGGCACGTCGTGCGAGCAGTTTGCACGGGCGCACCGACTTTCAGAGCAACGTCGGTGGCACGGGGAGCGGGCGCAAGTGATCCAAAACGGCCCGCGGCCCCGGGTTTTCCCAGGGCCGCGGTCGTGGTCAGACGCGGACTGTAAGCCGAATTCTGTGCCCCGCATCGCCGCAGCGATCCGGGCGACGGCCATTTCTCTAGCCGCGCCGTTGCCGACGCGATCCTCAGCGGTCTACCCGCCCCCTTCCGCCCGGACAGGGCGTATCCCGGCAAGCCGGGATCGGGAGCTGCGCGACCTTGCACGCGGTGGGGTTTGCCATGCCCCGTCTGTCGCCAGACGAGCGGTGCGCTCTTACCGCAC
>JBGTSD010000135.1:0-5717 GCA_041940385.1 Phycisphaerales bacterium
CCTGCTGCTCGACGACAACATGCGGCAATGGGTCGAGAGTCGGCAGGCGGTGTGGCGTGAGGTCGTGGGCCTGGCGCAGCGCGCCGGCATCCCGGTCGGGGGCATGGCGTCGGGGCTGACGTACTTCGACAGCTATCGCACCGCCGATCTTCCGCAGAACATGACGCAGGCGCAGCGCGACGCGTTCGGGTCTCACACGTATCAGCGCAAGGACGATCCGGACGGGCCCTTCGTCCACACGGACTGGCTCTGACGCGCGATATGCCGTGCGCGCCCCCGCCGTTTTGGCGGTGGAGTGCAATCGCGATGGGCAAGATGCGTTGGATCGGTTGGGGCTTGTGGCTGGTCGGGGTCGGGTGCGCCGCGTCCACGGATGCGCCGCCGACGGAGCCCGCGCCCGTGAGCGAGCCGAGCCCCGTCGTGGGTGCGGTCGAGGCTGAGGCCGACCCGGCCGCGGAACAAACACCGTCCTCAGAGGTGGCCGACGGATGGCGAGCGCAGCTCGACGCGCGCGCAGACCCTGGAGACCTAGGAAATAGCCTCGAGCGACTCGGGCAGGGTCTGGCCGCCGTCGACGACCAGGGCCTGGCCCGTGATGTAGCCGGCCTGCGCCGACGCGAGCTGATCCCGCAGGGAAACAAGCTGTTCCTGCAGCGAGCGGTTGTTCTCGACGGCCACCTCGAGCTGGCCGGAGAGGTCGCTCGAGCGGTCGGCGAGCTCGATCTCGCGCTGCGCGTAGCGCAGCTCGTTCTCGCGGAGGTTGGTCACCTCGGTGCGGTACTGCGCGATGAGGTTGGAGAGCGTCTGGTTGGTGGCGGTGAGCTGGTCCAGCTTGGCCTGCACGCTGAGGCCCTCGGCCTGCGCGGTCTGCAGGTCGGCCATCATGCGCGAGTTGTCGCGCTGGAGGTTGTCGATCGTGGACGTCAGCCCGGAAATCTGCGCCTGGAGCGCATCGTTCTCGGAGCGAAGGCGGTTGCGCTCGGCCTCGTGCGCGGTCATGTCGCGGGACGCGGCGTCCTGCGCGGCCTGCCGGAGTTCGCGCTCCGACTGGAACTCGGAGCGGATCTTCTCCGCGTTGCCGGTGTAGGCGATGGTCAACGCCGCGAGCGCCACGCTCAGCAACGCCGCAAGAACGACAAGCACTTTGGTCAGAGGATGCACGGTCCGCGTCTCCTGGGCACTCTCGCTGAGGTGGATCGGCCGCCCCGTCGCGCCCTGGGCGGCGACGGAGGGGGGCAGAGTCTAGCAACTTCTCATGCGGCCTCCGGGTCCGCAACTCGCCCCCAGCCCTATGGGGACGGACGGACTCCCTGGCCGCTTCTGCAGGGCTTGGCTCCATACGAGCCGCCCTCCCCCGGCGGTTGCCGGCGATCCGGATGAATCGTGATTCCGGGCCCCGCAGGCGGGGAATTCAGCGGATCAGCGGCCCTTGGCCAAACGATCCACGACCTTCACGATCGCGGTGGCCGCGGCGACCTGCACCAGCGGATCCGCGTCGTCGAGCATGGTTTCGAGGAACTCCAGCCCCTCCTCGCCGACGGTCTCACCGAAGACGAAGGCGGACTGGGCCCGCAGGGCGGAGCTCTCTGATTGCCAGAGCTGCTGGGCCACGTACGCGCCGTCGCGGTAGCCCATCTTGGCCAGGGCCGCGGCGGAGGCGAGGCGGAGCTCGGGCGGGGTCGTGAACTCGCGCCCCTCGCGCTCCTCGATCCGCGTGACCAATTCGCGCACGGCGGAGCGGTCCTTGAGCTCGCCGAGGATCTGGGCGGCGAGGACCGCGGCCTCGTATTCCTCGTCGGCGCCGGGATAGAGCGCCGCCCGGACGGCCTGGAGCGCTTCGGCGTCGCCGAGCTTGCCGAGCGCTTCGGCGACCTGGAGCTGAAAGAGCTTCTGCTCGACGGGCAGGCCGCCGACCGAGCCGCGATTGGCCGCGGACTTGAGCATGGGGATGGCGGAGGGATCGCCGAGCTCGCCGAGGACGAAGGCGCCGATGGCGCGGGTCTTGGGATCGGAGGAGAAGAGGAGATTGGCGAGGGGCGTGGGATCGACCTCGGCGTTGCAACGCCGCAGGGCGCAGATCGCGCCGGCCTGGACGATGGGCTCCTGGTCGGTCAGCAGCGGGCGGACGAGCGCGCTGGAGTCGCAGAGCCCGAGCTTGCCGATGGTCATCGCCGCGGTGAAGCGGACGCCGAGGTTGGGATCGGTGAGCGCGGCCCGGGCGAGGGGCTCGACGCGCGAGGGGACGGTCTGGAGGCCCTCAATCGAGTTGGCGCGGAGCATCGCGTTGTCGGCGCGGGCGCCCTCGAGGAGCATGGCGATGGCGCGCTCGCGCAGCGCGGAGCGGCGCAGCGGATCGGTGAAGGACTCGCGACGCTTGACCATCTCCGCGTCCGGCGTCTGCGCGGACGCGAGGGGCGCGGCGAACGTCGGCAGCGCGGCGAGGGCGAAGAGGCAGATTCGGCGGCAACGCGTGGTCATGAGATCGTCCTTCCGTCCGGGTCGCGGTCCGCTCCTTACGTCGGCTGGGGAGCGGCCCGGTCAACACTACGCCCGGGATCGCCGGGCGTTCGCCGCGGCGCAATGGAGAGCCCGGCAATGACGACGGTCGCGGCGAGACAGAGCCATCCGGGGAGGTCGCCGAGGCGGGCGTAGAGGGTCGCTCCGGAGGGGAGCGCCACGCCGTGCGTCAGCACGGCCTCTTCGTTGACCGGCGCGCGGGCGATGACGCTTCCGTTGGACTCGATGAACGACGAGATACCGGTGTTCGCGGCGCGGACCATCGGCGTGCGAAGTTCGACGCAGCGCCACCTTGCCGCGAGCAGGTGATTCTCGCGCCCGCCGACGGACGAGCCGAACCAGCCGTCGTTGGTGAGGTTGATGAGCACATCGGCGCGCCGCTCGCCGCCGCCGAAGACGAGGCGCCGACACACGCCGGGCATCGTGGCCTCGAAGCAGATCGGCGTCGCGTAGCGCTCCTGGAACATGTGAAGCTCGTCGCTTCGCGTGATCGTGAGGACCGTCGGCACACGCCCGGCTTCGAGCTCGAACGACATGCCGGCCGCGCCGAGGGCGAGGAGCTTCTCCTCCAGCCAGTCCCAGCGTGAGATCAGCGGCATGATTTCGCCGAAGGGCGTCAGGTGGAGCTTGTCGTAGCGCGTCGGCTCGACCTCGCCATTCTGCACGATGAATGCGCTGTTGTACGACGCGTCCATGTCTACGGAGACGCGACCATCGTCATCGACGTCGATGCGCAGCCCTTCGCGTGCGATGGCGCCGACGAGCATCGGCGTGCCGACGGATGACTGAAGCGTGAGCAGCGCGTCATGGAACTCGGTCGTGGGCACGCCGCCCGGGTACACGATGCCCGACTCGCGCTCGGCGCGGATGGCGTCGGCGTTGAGGGAGAGGCCGGGGAACATTGTCTCGGGCCAGACGATGAGGTGCGACGGCTTGGCGCCCTGCGTCATCGCGGCAAACCGCCTGAAGTCCTCGACTTTCTGATCGAAGGTCCACGCCATGCGGTTGTCCTGGGGCACGTTGGTCTGGATCACCGAGATCCCGATCGTCCTGCCTTCGATCACCTGGCTGCTGCGGGTGAGCCCGAGCAGGACGACGATCGCGCCGCCGAGGAGCACGAGGGCCAGCTCGCGCGCGCGGCGCGTGCGCTCGGCGAAGAGGACCTCGAAGAGCCGGATGCTGAAGAGCGCGACGAGGAAGCTGGCGCCGTACGCGCCGATCGTCGAGGCCGTCCAGCCGGTCGCGTCGATCGTCGGATGCCCCAGCAGATACCACGGGTACCCGCCCCACACCACGGCGCCGCGCAGCATCTCGAGGCCGATCCAGAGGACCGGCAGCGCGCACCAGAACTTCCAGCCCTCGCCCACGCGCAAGCGCCAGCGCGCGCCCAGCCAGACGAAGAGGAACGCGTAGAGCGAGAGGTACAGCCCCAGCACCGGCAACCCCGCGGCCGTCACGTCGATCATCCACCCATGGTGCAGCAGCCACATCGGCAGCGCCGCGATCCCGACCATGAGCGCCGAGCGCGCGGGCCTGGGCGTCTTCCAGACGATCCAGAGCAGCGGCCAGAGCGATACGAACGCCAGCGGCCACACAAATACGGGCGGGAATGACAGCCAGAACAGCAGCGCGTGCAGCGCGCCGAGCGCGAACGAGGCGATCGCCGGTCGTTGTTGAATGAAGGGGCCGAGCCGCATCGGCGGACAGTCTACGATGCGCGGGGCATCGGAGGATCAATCATGCTCGACCGCGCAGCGTTGGCGTCGTTCTGGGAGAAGGCGCAGCACGAGACCGGCTGGACCGCGCCCTTCGGCAAGGCGGTGGACGGGCTGACGGCGGCGCAGGCGGCGTGGAAGCCGGCGCCGGAGCGTCACTCGATCTGGCAGATCGTGAACCACGTGTCCTTCTGGCGCGAGGATGTGGTCCGGCGCAACGAAGGACAGGGTCGCGCGAGCGACGAACTGATCGAGCGGGAGAACTGGCGCGCCCCGGCGTCGCCGAACGCGCCGACGGAGGCGGAGTGGCGGGCGGCGCAGGACCGCTTCCGCGCCTCGCACGAGGCGATCGTCCGGTCGCTGCGTGATACCGAGTGGGACCCGACGAGCGCGCTGCACGTCATCAGCCACGACTTCTACCACGTCGGGCAGATCATGCTGCTGCGGGCGATGCAGGGCATGAAGCCGATCGAATAACTACTTGCCCGCGTAGTCGATCACGCGCCCGATCTCGCTGCGGAGATTGTGGCGGTGCACCACGCGATCCACGAGGTTGCCGACCACACCCCCGAGGATCAGGCCAAGCGCCACCTGGCCAAGCGCCGTCTCCGCCCCGAAATGACGCCGCGACACCCACAGGAAAATCAGCGCCGCCAGCGAGAAGAGCGCCAGCCAGAAATTCTGCCCGCTGAACAGGCTCCACGCCGCGCCCGTGTTGCCGAAGTGGACGAGTTCAAAAAAGCCGTTCACCACCGCCACTGGTTCCCCATTAAAGGGAAGTTTTTGAATTACGACCCACTTGGTCAGCTGATCCAGCGCAAGTGTCAGCAGGGCGACAAGGAGGAACCTGGCATTGTTAATGGTGGCCTTGGACGTAGTCACGCCCCCCCATTTGACCCGGCGGTCAGGTCGTTGGCAAGCCAAGGCAGCCGTGACGCGAAAGACAAAACAGCGCATCGCCGAATCTTTTTCGTGACAAACGGCAGAAAGCCGATAGAGTGCCCCGCCTCCTGACGGAGCGACCCCTTCGTCTAGTGGTTAGGACACTGGCCTTTCACGCCGGCGACACGGGTTCGAGTCCCGTAGGGGTCGCCACTTTCCCTCCCCCTTCACCCTTCTGATTCGCAGGGCTTAACGCAGTTTCGCATCCAGGAAACTTCCTGGACTTTGACAGAGTTGCACAAATCTTGCACAGTATCGACAATTGAAAGAGGGGAAAACAACCTTTCCAATCCGGATCAAGTCCGGCTCGGCAAGCGTCAGCATCTACGACAGGAGCGACGCCTATCCCTACTACCGCGTGTCCCATTACGTCGGTTCCCAACGACACATGAAGCCGTTCACCCGACTGGCGGATGCGCGGCGTCAGGCGCGCCAAATCGCCGGGCAGATCAGCGCCGGTGAGGTCAACCTTCGTGAGGTCAGCTGACCAAAGCCTTGCACTATGCAGGTTGGCACCTTTGAGCTTTGTAAGAGAAGACCCCG
>JBGTSD010000136.1:0-5677 GCA_041940385.1 Phycisphaerales bacterium
GGAAGGCCTGCTGCATCGGGTGGAGGCCGTCGGGGCCTGCCAGGCCCTCGATGGTCGTGACGTCCGCGCCGTCGACCTGGGCGGCGAGCAGCGTGCACGACTTGGCTGAGCGGCCGTCGACGAGCACGGTGCAGGCACCGCACGAACTGGTGTCACATCCCACGTTGGTGCCGGTCAGCCCGAGGACGTCGCGCAGGTACCAGAGGAGCGGCATCCGGTCGTCGCCCTCGAAGCGCCGTTGCTCTCCGTTGACCGTCAGTGTTGCCATGACGTTCTCGTCTCCTTCTCCGCGCGCGCCATCGACGGGACGATGGCCTGCCGCGCAATCACCTGCGTTCCCTCTTGAGCCTTTGCGAGTCAGTGTACCTTACCGGTCATTGCCGGGATTCGGAAGGGTTGTTGACGGGGAATCCACAATCGGGCGTGCTGGCGTGCGCTCGACCCCGACGGGAACGTGCGGACCATCTCCGCCGGAAACCCCGCTGCGTCGACCGCGGAGGAAGGGCGGCACCGGACGCCCGATGCGAGGGGGGCCACCGACGACAGCCGCGCTGGTGGGCGCGGGCCGCCAGGCTCAACGCGGGCCGGCACCACCCCGTCGTGGCTCTCTTTCCCCGCCGCGCGCCAGCTCACGCTCCGTCAGCGCCAACGCATCCCTCACCTTGTCCGCATCAGCGGCGAAGGGGCCCGTCAACGAGCCACGCTGACGCAACGCGTCGAACGCTGACGCGCTCCGCCGATACCACGACCGCGCCTCGAGCCATGCCGGCCGCGACCGGCCCGCGGCCCGGGCGATCGCGAGACTGGCGTCGCCGATCAGCTGATACGTGTTCGCGAGGTTGTACTGGTAGTTCTCGTTGGAGGGATCGGCGCGCGCGATATCCGAGAGCAGCGCGAGCGCGCTGGTGTGCGCGGCAATCGCCTCGGCGGGACGGTTCAGCGCCTTCAGGACGTCGCCGATCAGGTTCAGCTCGAGCGCCTGCATCCATCTGGCCTGCGCGTTGCTCGGGTCCGCCGCGGCCATCCCGCGCGTGATCGCCTCGGCGCGCTGGAAGCTGCGGAGCGCGGCGTCGAACTGCTGGAGCCGGCTCTGCGCCCGGCCGGCTTCCAGGTGGCACATCGCCACCTCGTTGCGGATGGTCGTGTTCATCGGGTGGTCGAGCGCCAGCGCCTCGATCACCCGCACCGCCTCCTGCGACATCGAGAGGCTTCCCTGCAGATCTCCCACGAGCGCGCGGACCATGCCGAGCCGTTTGTGACCTCTCGCGAGCGCGTGGCGCGATTCGAGGTCGGCGCGTGCAGCCGAGAGCTCCTGCAGCATGCCGATCGCCCGCCGCAGCGACCGGTCGGCCTCTGCCGGCATGTCCAGCTCCTCGAACGCGTTGCCGACACGGTAGTGCCCGATGGCCACGTCACGCTGGAGATCGCGGTCGTCCGGAGCGGCCGCCGCCAGCTGCTCGTTGATGGACAGCGAGCGGCGGAGGCTCTCGAGCGCGCCGTTCAGGTCTGCCTGCATCATCAGCACATCGCCGATGCCGAGCAACGTTCGCGCGAGGTCGCGCTGGAGGGATCGGTCGGCCGGGTTCGATCGCCCGAGATCCTCCTGCACCGCCAGAGCCTTCCGGTAGCTCTGAAGCGCGCCGGCGAGATCGCCGAGATTCGCCTCTCGAAACCCCCCCAGAATGTCGCCCACTTGTTTGTAGGCGCGCGCCAGCTCGGCGCGCAGCGCGGCGTCGCCGGCCGACTCCTCGACCAGGCTGTCGAGGTACTGCAACGCCCGGCTCATGACCAGCTGTCTCGCCCGCGTCGATCCGGGCAGCGCCTTGATGGCGTCGTGAAACTCGAAGAGGAAGGATCCGGCGAGCTTCCGCACATCCGCGAAGCGGCGCTCGGCGCGCTGCCGCTGTACCTCGGCGATCGCCGACTGGCGCACGATCAGCACCATCGCCACGAGCAGGCCGGCCAGGAACAGGACTCCGACGAGCACCGCTGCCCGATGGCGTGCGAGAAACCTTCCCGCGCGATACGACAGCGCGTCGCCCCTCGCGGCGACCGGACGTCCGTTCAGATACAGTCCGATGTCGTCGGCGAGCTCCTGCGCGGAGCGGTAGCGATGCTCGGGTTCCTTGCGCAGGGCTTTCAGCACGATCGTGTCCAGATCCCCGGCCAGCTCCTTCGCCGTCGCAGGGGCGCTGCCGTCCGGTGAATCGCGCCCGGCCACGGCGCTCGGGGGAATCGGATCCGTTTCGCAGACACTCCGCACGATGTCTTCGAGGGAGCCGACGCGTACCGTGTAGGGGCGTCGTCCGGTGAGCAGGCCGTAGAGCACGATGCCGAGCGAGTACACGTCCGCGGCCGTCGTGACGACCTCGCCGCGAACCTGCTCGGGGCTCGCGTACTCGGGGGTCAGCCGGGGCGTGAGGGTCGGCGTCGCGTCGCCGGGTGCGGTCGCGTCGAGCAGCTTGGCGATGCCGAAGTCCAGCAGTTTCGGTTGACCGTCAGCGGTGACGAGGATGTTGGCGGGCTTCAAATCGCGATGGACCACCAGATTCTGATGCGCGTAGTGAACGGTTTCGCAGACGGTACGGAACATCTGCAGCCGTTCGCGCGTACGCAGACCGGTGCGGCTGCAGTAGCTGTCGATCGGCTCGCCTTCGACGTACTCCATGACCAGGAAATCGAGGGTCTCGTGCCGCCCGACGTCATACAGCTGGCAGATGTGCGGATGGTTGAGCGCCGAAATGGCCCGGGCCTCACGCGCGAACTGCTCCCGCAGGTCGGCGCGAGCGCCGAAGCCTCCGGCGTGAAGCTTGATCGCGACGGTCCGATTCAGCCGGGTGTCGCGGGCGCGATAGACCTCGCCCATTCCGCCCGCGCCGATCAGTGGACCCAGCTCGTACGCACCCAGGCGGCAGCCCTCGAGGTCGTCCAGCACGGATCCGGAGTAGCCCGCCTCGAGGAAACCGCCGGATCGCTCCGACGAAACCACCAGTGACTCGACGAGGTCGCGCAGAGAGGGGTCGCCGTCACAGGCGTCCCCGAGAAACCGACGGCGTTCGTCGGGGGGCAGTTCGACACACGCATCGAACAGCTGCCTCACCCGTTGCCAGCGTTCGTCAGCCACGAGAGACCTCCCCGACACGAGCGCGGCCGCGTCACGGACGGGTCGAGAGGCGCTCGTACAGCCAGGCCTTGGCAAAGGCCCAGTCGCGTTCGATGGTGACCGGCGAGACGTTCAAGGCCGCAGCCGTCTCGACGTTGGTCATGCCGGCGAAGAACTTGAGCTCCACCGTGCGACACAGCCGCTCCTCGATCCGTCCGAGCTCGGCGAGCGCTGCATCGAGCGCAAGCACGTCCACCGGGTCCGCCGACAGGTCCGGTGTCGCGGCGTTCACGGTGAGCAGCATCGCGCCCCCGCCCCGCTTGCCTGCGCGCCGCCGGCGCGCCTGATCCACCAGGACCTGTCGCATCAGCCGCGCCGCCAGCGCGAGGAAATGCGTCCGGTGGCCGACGGGCATCCCGTCGATGTGCGCCAGCCGGAGGTAGACCTCGTGCACGAGCGCGGTCGTTTCGAGCGGATGGGGTCTCCGCTCGCCGCGCAGGCGGGCGCGCGCGACCCGACGCAGCTCCTGATAGACCAGCGGCATGAGCGCGTCGAGGGCGCCCCTGTCGCCCTGAGCCCACCGTTCCAGGAGTGCGGTGACCTCGCCGGCATCGCGCTGCGCCATGGTTCGGGACCCGGATGGGCCAAGAGTGTACGCCAGACGGCGATGAGGGTGTTCCTCCACGGATTGCGCTTTACCGGGTATGAAGACCCAGCCTCGATGGACCTGCGCCCCGAAACGGACTGCCGTGCTGTCGCTGCTGATCGCGTTGCTTGCCGCAGGACCCGCCGCGGCGCAGGTGACGGCACCCGACATCATGGCCAGCCTGCGCGGGGAGGGGGGGCAGCCGCTTGCGAGGCTGATCGTCGGTCTCGACCGGCACCTCTCCGGCACGACGTGCACGGGCGGGCGCTACGGCGAGGGATCGATCTTCCGGCTGATCCCGGCCGCTGCGCCGGCGGACAGAATCTTCACGCTGCACTCGTTCACGGGGCTGGACGGAGCGTGCCCGATGGCGGAGCTGCTGGAAACGTCGAGCGGCTTGTTGTACGGCACGACGGTGAGACGCATCAGCGACATAATGCCCGTTCTCCCCTCTGATACAGCCGAACGGACCGGAGCGGCGGAGAGCGGCCGAGCCGGAACCGACTGGGCGAAGTTGATCGTGGCCGAGGGACCGGCGGCCGCCGACGAGCGCCAAGCGCTCGTGCGGGCCCTTCGCCTGCTTCCGGCGCTGCCCGCCTGTGTCGCGGTGCTCGACGCCGAGCGGGCTCGGCCGGACGTGAAGCCGACCCTGCTGCGGCTGGACACATTTGTCGTCCGGGGCCGTCCTGAGGTCTACGTCGTGCGACAGAGCGGGCTCCTGCAGTGTGCGATCCGTCGGGAAGCGCTGTGTACACATGCACTCGCGGCGGCCATCTGGCACGAAATGGCGCACGTCGAGGGTGCAGACGAGCATGAGGCACGTCGGCGCGAGGAGGCGCAATGGAGGGCGTTCATTCGCGACCAGCAGGTCGACCCGATCGCGGCGCTTCGCTACTTGCGTGCGCTGGTCACCCGCCCGGATGACCACCTGCTGACGAGCCGATGACGGTCCGTCTCGCGCGAGGACGCGCGCGGTGCGAATCGGCGGTTCTTTCCGCAGCGAGGCCTGAAACTCGTCCACGAGCTTGTAGAGCGGAAACAGCGCCCAATTGCGGTCCCGCGCCTGTTCAATCTGCTCGACGACCCGCGCGAGCGGCACGACTTGTCCACGGCCGAGGCACGGGGCGCGCAGCGATCCTTCCATCCCGGTGAAATAGGACCCGGACCAGGGCCCGCCGAGCCCCGCCAGGCAGTAGATCCTCCGGCCCATTGTCACTCGTGAAAACCACGATCGTGTTCGCCTCCAGGTTCAGCCGTTTCAAGGCGTCCAGGAGATCCCCGACGTGGGCGTCCATCTCCACGACGCTGTCGGCGAAGTCCCCGGTCCCCGTTTTTCCTGCGAAGTCGGGATGGGGCAGGGTCGGGTAGTGGACGGCGGCGAGCGGCACATAGGCGAAGAACGGTCGGCGGGCTTGCGCGTTGCGCTCCATGAAGCCCACCGCGCGCCGCGTCGCTTCGGTGTCGATCAACCGGCGCGTCTCCGGTCGAACGTCGGAACCTTCTGGGACGGCTCGCCCCGCCGCCCCTCCAAGATCGACGGAGTGGGCGCAACATCCGGATCGAAGTCTGGCTGCGACGTGTACATGCTCAGGTGCGAGGTATTCGGAATTCCGTACCATCCGTCGAAGCCCTGATGGGTGGGCAATCGATCTTCGACGTCCCCGAGATGCCATTTCCCGTAATGCGCCGTCGCGACCAGCAGAGGCCACTGGAGGCAGCCGTGAGCCGCGACGGATTGTCAGTCATTTGTCAGTCGAGCGTCTTCCCGGCAGGACTCGGTCTGCGTGAGGCGAAGCCGAAGCAGACGCAACGAGCCTGGCGGGAGCGGCCACCGCGCGAAGCGGGGTGGCGCGCCCGGCAGGACTCGAACCTGCGACCCTCGGCTTAGAAGGTCGTGACTATCAGGCAACCGGGGGCAGCGGGAAACC
>JBGTSD010000137.1:0-5676 GCA_041940385.1 Phycisphaerales bacterium
CGCGCCCGGCCCCGCCGCGAGCACGAACGGCGCCGACAGCAGCACTACAAGAACCGCCTGCGCCTCGAAGAAGAACAGGAGGTTCCGGTCCGCCTTCTCGCCCCAGTCCTCACGCAGCTTCACGTATCGGCCCTCTTCCGGCTCTCCGATCACGCGATCCGTGAGAAGATGCCACGCGAGCCGCAGGCCCCAAAGACCGCCGATCGCGCCGATCAGCGCCCGCCGCTCGATCTCTCCCGCCCCGGTGACCGCGCAGAAGATCGCCGCAAGCCCCAGCCAGGCCGCCCAGCCCACATCGACCACGCCGGCGTTGCGTGTCCGCAACTGAACGAGCCAGAGCACGAACATCCCCACAACCGCTCCCGCGGCGATGTATCCCAACTGCTCCCAGGCGTTCAGCATGGCGCCGCTCCCTTCGCGTCCTTCAAGGAGAATGCCGGAATGAACACTCCGCTCCGCACGGCCGCCGCCCTCATGACGCTCGGCGCTCTCGCGCTCCTCGTCCTGATTGTCTTCTCATCCATGGAGATGGGCCTCGGCGCCGGACTTCGCGCCACCGTGGACACCCTCTGGGGCGTCACCACGCTCGTGGACCTGTACGTCGGCCTCGTGTTCGCCGCGATCTGGATCGTCTGGCGCGAGCACGGGCGCGCCGTCTCCTTCGCCTGGATCCCGGCGCTCTTCCTGCTCGGCAACCTCGCGCTCGCGGCGTATGTCATCATGGCGTCGCTCCGCTCGCAGAATCTCCACCAGCTCTTCGCAGGAACACGCCGCGCGGCCTCGTGAGCGCCCACGCCGACAGCGGGAACAAGACTGCCCATTGCGCCGCGATGGCGAACAGCGACCAGTCCTGCATCAACGACACCGCGCCGAGCTTCGACGCGATCCAGTACGCCGCAGGCCCACCGATCACGCCCAGCGGCACGCTCAGCCACAGGCGCACTCGGAGCCACCCGAACATCACCGGGACGCTCGGCGTGAAGTGCGCCCAGAGACCGGCGAACCAGACCACCGCCGCGATCCGCGGCTCCGGCGTCGCGAAGCCCAGCACACCGGTCTCGATCAACGCCAGATCGACCAGCAGTCCAACGGCGCCGACGATGAGCATCGTCGCGAGCAGCGCCGCCCTCGGTCGCCCGAGCGCTACATGCACGGCCCCTCCGCCCGCCACGACAATCGCTCCCAGCGCCCACTGCTCGCGCCCCGCGAGCCAGACGGACGCCGTCCACACGACGTTGAACACCGTCGCGCTCGCCGCGACCCGCCACCAGGACGGCAACTTCATGCGCCACGTCCTTCTCCACCGATCTCATCACGCCAGCGCGGCTTCGCCAGCGTCATCTGCACGAGACTGACCTGCCGCTCGCGGAACGCCCCCTCGCAGTAGCACAGGTAGAACTCCCACATGCGCATGAACATGTCGCCGAATCCGAGCTGACGGATTTCGCCGGCCTGGTCGAAGAATCGCTCGCGCCACAGCCGCAGCGTCCGCACGTAGTGCGACGCGAAGTCCTCGACTCGCACGATCGTCATGTCCGTCGAATTCTGCACGGCGGTCGACATCGCGTTCATCGAAGGAAGGCACGAGCCGGGGAAGACGTACGCCTTCAGCCAATCGCGCGTCCGCGCCGCGCGCTCGAAGAACTGGTCCCGAATGACGATCGCCTGCAGCGCCATTTGGCCGTCGGGCTTGAGCAGGCGCGAGCAGCACGCGAAATAGTCGTTCAACCGCTCCGCGCCCACCGCCTCGATCATCTCGATCGACACCACGCGATCGAACGAGCCGCGCAGGTCGCGATAGTCCTGCTCCACGATCGTGATCCGATCCTCGAGGCCTTCTTCCGCGATGCGCCGACGCGCCCATTCCGCCTGCGCCCTCGAGATGGTCGTCGCCGTCACGCGGCAGCCGTACCGCCTCGCCGCGTGCATCGCGAGCCCACCCCACCCGCACCCGATCTCAAGCAGATGATGCTCGGCGTTCAGCCCAATCCCGCGGCACAGGCGATCCATCTTCTCGATGCTCGCCTCTTCCAGCGTGGTGCCCTCGTGCGCGAACACTCCGGACGAGTAGCACATCGTCGAGTCCAGCCACAGCGCGAAGAACTCGTTGCTGAGGTCGTAGTGAGCCGCGATGTTCCGCCGGCTGCCCGCGCGGGTGTTCCGCTCCAGCCAGTAGCGCATCCGCTGCGCCGGTCCGAGCGCGCGCCGCCAGAGGCCGTCCAACTGCTCGAGCGCCTCGCGATTCCGGAGCATCAGGCGCACGAAGCTCGTCAGATCATCCGTCGTCCACCAGCCGCGCATGTAGGACTCGCCGGCGCCGAGCGAGCCGCCGAACGCGACATCTCTGTACGTCCGCCCGTCGAGCACCGTCGCCGCGGCGTGCGGCCCATCATCCGACCGATCGCCCGCGACCACCCGGCCGCCGACCCCGTCGAGCGTCAGCGATCCTTCCTCAATGCGGGTCATCGCCCGCAGCAGGAGTTTCCTCGCCACCCGATCCCGAAGACCGATGCCGCGAGCCGCGCCGGACGCGCTCAGCGTCCTCATGCCGCTCATCGTCGTCATGCCCGAACCTCCCGACCACTCGGCACGCGCGTCGAAGGATGCGCATGCACAGGAACCCCCTTGATCCACAGTCGAAGCGCTTCCCAGTGAATCTTCGCGACGACCTGCGCGGTCATCGCGGGGAAGCGCGCCAAACGCCATGCAAGCGCAGGGCCGGTGATCTCGCGCCGACGCAGCGCCATCGTCGCGTCGAACATCCGTCCCTGCGCGTCGATGTTCTTCATGTGCACCGCTAGCCGATCACCCGGCTTCTGGAATGTCCAGTCGTACCGCTGGTCCATCGGCATAAACGGCGACACGTGGAACGCCTTGCCGAAGGTGAACCGCATCGCGCGAGCGTCATCGCGTCCCGACGCGTCGAGCACGTACGAGTGCCGCTCCTTCCACGGCGTGTTCGTGATCTCGGCGACGATGGCGTCCAGCCGCTCCCCGTCCGGGGCGAAGCAGTAGTAGAACGACACCGGATTGAAGCAGTGCCCGAAGTAGCGCAGGTGCGTCAGCAGGCGGATCGGCCCCGACGGCCGCCGTCCCGATTCCTCCTGCACACGATCGCGCACGGACTCATCGAGCGGCGCATCGCCCGAGCCCCCGAGGTAATCGGCGCGCCGGAACCACGCGACATTCGGACGCGCCGCCGACCAGAGCAGCCGCTTCCGGAAGAGCCACGGCAGTTCCTCCAGGTCCAGCCACATCATGAACATCCGGAACGAGAGGTCATGGCGCACCGGCTCGAACCGCCGATGGCGCACCCAACCGTCGTAGATCGCGCTGACCGGGCTCACAGCGTCGCTCCGAACCGCGCGCACACGCGCAGTGCGCTCTGCACGCCGTCCTCGTGGAAACCATAGCCCCAGTAGGCGCCGCAGTAGTGCGTGCGGTTCACGCCGCTGATCTCTCCGTGCCGGCGCTGCGCCGCGAACGTCCCGCGGGTGTACTGCGGATGCCGGTACTCGAACGTCGCGATCACCTTTGCGGGATCGATCATCCCCTCCGAGTTCAGCGTGACGTTCATCGGCGTCGACGTCGGCAGCGACTGCAGAATGTTCATGTGATACGTGAGCGCCACCGGCGAATCGTCGTCGGCGAAGGAATGGAAGTTCCATCCCGCCCACGCCGCGCGTCGCCGCGGCAGGAGCGCTGCGTCCGTATGCAGCGTCGCCACGTTGGTCTCGTACGGGATCGCGCCGAGCGCTTCGCGCTCCGCCACGCTCGGATCGGCGAGCATGGCCAGGCTCTCATCGCTGTGCGAAGCGAGGATCACTTCATCAACCCGTTCGATGCCGGACGCCGTGCGCAGGAGGACGCCTCCCGCGCTTCTTTCCACGCTTTCGACGCCACGCCCCGATTGGATTCGCCCCCGCAGCGCACCCCGGATCGCGTCCACGTACGTCCTTGCCCCCCCCATCACCGTCCGCCACTGCGGCGGACGCCAGGGCCGCAGCATCCCGTGGTTGTGAAAGAAGCGCAGAAGCGACCGCAGCGGGAACTCCCGGAACCGTCGCGGCGGCATCGACCAGATCGAAGCCCCCATCGGCACGAGATAGTGCCGCACGAACCGATCCGAATACCCGCCGCGCCGCAGATGCTCCCCCACCGTCACCTCTTCGCTCACCGTGTCGACCAGCCGCTCGCCCTCGAGCCCGAACCGCCGGATCTCCCCGAGCATGCGCAGGAACGACGGATCGACCGCGCTCCTCCGCCGCGCGAACAGACCGCTGAGAGTCGCGCCGCCGTACTCGAACCCGTCGCGATCATCGCGCACGCTGAACGACATCCGCGTGGGCTGCGACGCCACGCCAAGCCGATCGAGCAGCTTCACAAACCCCGGGTACTGTCCCGGATTGAACACGATGAACCCCGTGTCCACCGGAATGCGCCGGCCATCGATCTCGACGTCAACGGTGTTCGAGTGCCCGCCCAGCCGATCCTCGCGCTCGAACAGCACCACCTCATGCTCGCGATCCAGCAGGTACGCGCACACGAGCCCCGAGATCCCTGCCCCCACGATCCCGATCTTCACGCGGCGCGGCCCCTCGCTCCCCCGCGTCGATCCAATCGCGCCGAACTTGCGTACACCCGCGCCCCCGGCGCGCGCAGATCACGCACCAGCCCCAGACGCGACATCACCCAGAGGCCGTAGTACGCCAGGTCGATCTCCCACCAGAAAAACCCCTGCCGCGTCGAGCCCGGATGGAAATGGTGATTGTTGTGCCAACCCTCCCCGAGCGTGAGGATCGCCAGCAGCCAGTTGTTGCGGCTGTCATCGCCCGTGTCGTACCGGCGCCGCCCGATCACGTGCGAGATCGAATTGATCGTGAACGTCGCGTGATGCAGCACGGTCGTCGACACGCAGAACCATGCCAGCATCTGCCAGCGATCCGTCCCCCAGCCCGGCGCGACGCTCTCCAGAACGGCGCCGAACACGAACATCAGGAGCGCCAGTGAAACCGGCGCCAGCATGTGCCAGCGCTCCAGCCAGCGCAGCTCTGGATACTTCAGCAGGTCCGGCACGCTCGACTCCGGCGTGTCGATCCCCTCGTCCGTGAAGAACCAGCCCATGTGGCTCCACAGCACGCCCCGATGCCGCGGCGAGTGAATGTCGCACGGCTCGTCCGAATGCCGGTGATGATCCCGATGATGCGCCGCCCACCAGATCGGTCCCCGCTGCGCCGACGTCGCGCCGAGCCACGCGAATGCGAACTGCACGACGCGGCCCGTGCGGAACGTCCGGTGCGAAAAGTACCGGTGATAGAACGCCGTGATCGCGAACATCCGCGCCACGTACAGCAGCGCCGCCGCCACGACCGCCACCGGGCTCCAGCCCAGCCAGATCACGCCCAGGCATCCCACGTGAAACGTCGCCGCGGGCAGCACCCGCCACCACCGGAACCGGTCCGGAGACGCCCGCCCCGACTCCCCCGCCCCCGGCAGCGACCTCGCGATCACGGGAGCGGTCGTCATCGGCTGGGCATCCTTGCTCGGCCCGGAGGCCGCCTCGAGTGAGTGCTCCGCACGCCGGGCATCGTACCGCCGCTTCGCCGACCGCCCGATGCCGGATGCCGACCGGGAAAAACCACCCCGATTCTCAACTTGACTAAATATGCAGACCGA
>JBGTSD010000138.1:0-5434 GCA_041940385.1 Phycisphaerales bacterium
ACCAGCGTCTGCTCCTGGATCTGCGTCACCGACTGCACGATGCTGATGAGCAGGCCAATCGCGACCCCCGCGCCCAGGATCGGCAGCGCGATCTTGATCGTCACGAACAGCGCCGTGCGCACCGCCTCGATCAGCGTGGCCTCGTCCATCATCGCGCGATCACCCTCCCCCGCCCGACATCACGCCCACCGCCCGCGCCGCCTCCGTCATCCGCTGCACGCCGTCCGGCTGCGCGAAGCTCGTCATCAAGCTCCCCACCACGAGCTGCCACCCGTCCACCAGCACAAAGAGCAGCAGCTTGAACGGCAAGCTGATCAGGACCGGCGGGAGCATCATCATGCTCATCGAGATCAGCAGGCTCGCGATCACCATGTCGATCACGAGGAACGGCAGATACACTCGGAACCCCATCATGAACGCCGTCTTCAGCTCGCTCAGCATGAACGCCGGGATCAGCGTCAGCGTGTCCACGTCCGCCCGCGTCAGAAGCTCCGGCCGGCTCGTGTCCACACCCTTGTAGTTCAGCATCATGTACACGCTCGACCAGTTCCCCGTCGCCTCGATCTGGTCGAACATGAAGTCCCGCAGCGGCGCCTTCGCCTTGTCCCACATCTCGAGCTGGCTCGTGATCTCGCCCCGCTCGTACGGCAGGATCGCCTCCTGATGCACCCGCTGGAACGTCGGGCCCATCACGAAGAACGTCATGAAGAGCGCCAAGCCGAGGATCACCTGCGACGGCGGCAGCGACTGCGTGCCCAGCGCCTGCTTCAGCAGACCCAGCACGATGATGATCCGCACGAACGACGTGCACATGATCATGATCGCCGGCGCCAGCGACAGCACCGTCATCAGCAGCAGGATGTTCAGCGCGACCGACAGGCCCTGGCTCGGCTCGTCCGCGCTGCCGCCCGGCAGCGCCCGCGACGCCTGCTCCAGAACGCTCAGCGGGTTCGAACCGATCAGCTCGCCCCCCGGCGCCCACGCCTGCGCCGCCGCGCTCGGCTGCACGATCGGTGTCGCCTCCGGCCCGTACATCTGACCCAACGCCGCGCCCCCGATCGAGAGCGCCGCCATCGCCACGACGATCATTCGCAGCCACGCGCTCACGCCGCATCCCCCCGCAGCGCGCTCAGGCGCCGCCGCACCGAGTCCACCGCGCTCGTCTGCTCCGCCGGCGCAAAGTCCCGCCCGATCCGGCGCGAGAACCGCCCGCCGCTCGGCGCGACCTCCACCGTCTCCACACCCTCCACCATCGCCGGATCGCGCTCGAGCCCCTTCAGCAGGTTCTGGAACCGGCTCGTCATCGACGAACCCTCCTCGTCCATCGCCTTGCCGAGGATCGACGCCACATCGTCCGTGTCGCGCATCTCCGCCAGCGTCGAGAACCCGCTCGACGACTGACTCAGCAGCAGCACGCGCCGATCGACGCGCAGCAGCACCAGCGTCTGCCCCCGCGCCACCGGATACCGCCCCAGCACCTCGAGCAACCCCGACGGCGCCCGCCCGCCCGCGCCGAGCTTGCCCACCAGGCCGCCCCGCGCCCGCGCCGCGCGCACGAACACCCAGCGCAGCGCGAAGATCAAACTCAGCACCGCCGCCAGCGCGCCCGCCGTCCGCAATCCACTCGATGCCGACGGCGCCGCCGCGCTCTTCTCCCCGATTTCCTCGCGTTCCCGCGGCGCCCCGAGCGGCCGCGCCTCCGTCTCCGACGTCGAAGCCCCCAGCGCCGACACGCGCTCGTCCGCCGGCGCGACGTCCGCCACGGGCGCGATGCCCGGAACCGCCGGCCCCATCACGTCGCCGCCCCGGGCCGCGCCGCAAACCAGCAGCGCCGCCAGAAGGCGCGCCATCACCACGCTGCCTGCGTATCTCGATCGAGCCATGTCGCCGTCCTTGGCTGGCCAACGCGGGGCTCCGCCCGCAGATGCGACGTCCTGTCGCGTTCGATCAATCGTCCGCCTGCTGCGTCAGGATCTCGCTGATCCGCACGCAGAAGTTGTCGTTCACCACGAGCACCTCGCCGCGGGCCACGTGGCGCTCGTTCACGTACACGTCCACCGGATCGCCCGCGAGCTTGTCCAGTTCCACCACCGAGCCCTCGCCCAGCTTCAGCACGTCCTCGACGAGCATCCGCGTGCGACCCAGCTCGATCTTCACGTTCAGATTGACATCCGAGAGCAGGTCCAGATCACCCGCCGGCTTGCCGCTCTCCGTCCCGTTGAACGCGGGCAGCTCCACCGCCTGGCCGGACCCGTTCTTCCCGCCGGCGCCGTTCGCGCCGCGAGCCATCGAGAGCGCATCCTGCGCCGCCTTCACCGCCGCGGCGCCACGCTCCTCCGATCCCTCCGGAGGCGGCGTCCCCTCGGACACCCCCGCCAACTCCTCCGCCTTGTCCTTCGCAGCGTCCAGCGCCTCGCCCGCAGCGCCCGCAGAATCTTCCTGCGGCCCGCGCGCATCCGCCCCGCCACCCCCAGCGGGAACAGCGCCGTCTACCTTCTTCTCCGCGCCCTCAGGCGCGCCAGGATCCTGCTCGGCCATCCTTAGCCTCGCTCGATCAGCGGCGCAAAACCTGCGCCTTGTGTGCCCACCCGTCGCACGTCCATCCCGGGCTCCGCCCTCCAGGACCGGCGACCGGCGTACTCATCGGACGCGCAACCCAACGCCCGACAACATTTCCGCTCCCTTCCGGCGACCCGTGCGCCCCCCCGCGCAATTCTCGCCGGTCTCCATCCTTAATAGTCCGTCGGGAAGCCCACGCAGCGGGGAATCAGCACGCGCTCGATCACCGCCTCGCCCGCGCCGTGCGAGCCGCCGCCATGACCATCGCTCCCGTGCGAACCGCCCCCACCGTGATCGCCGCCGCCGCCGTGATCACCGCCGCCATGACCACCCCCATGGCCGCCGCCGTGACCATCTCCCGCCGGCGCCGCGGCCACCGGCGCGATCGCGTACTTCGCCGTCCCCTCTCCCATGATCTCATCAAGCAGGTTCTTCACCTGGCGCGTCAGCGTCTCGAGACTGGGCTCGTTGAAGTAGTTGTGCTGCGCCGTCCGCCAGATCCGCGCCAGACCCGTCTTGATCTCCGCCGATCGGCTCGCGAGGACCGCCTGCACGTGCCCGGCGTTCTTCGACTTCACCTGCACCTGGATCTCGACATCCCAGATCCACGAGCGCCCCGTCGCGCCGTTCGGGAACTTGTCCTTCACCACGAGGATCTCGACGAGCTTCTCGCCCTCGCTCAGCTCCGGATGGTGCAGCTCGGCGCCCTGCGTCTCGCTCGGGCCGCCCGCCTTCCCCATCACGAAGAACAGCACCGCGCCCTCGAGCAGCAGCAGCACCAGCACGCCGGCCAGCGGCACGATCGGCAGCTTCTTCTTCGGCGCCTCTTCCGGCGCCGCGGGCGCAGCAGGGGCTTCCTTCGCCATCGCAACATCTCCTCGATCTCGAGAACCCAACGGGCGCGCAACGCCGCCCCGCTGGTCCGATCATCGACCATCCCGATGACCCGGTTAAGCCCGACCCCACGACGCCCCAGACGAGTTATCGGAGCGCTCTCAATGCCCCTCGACAGCCCCACAAAGAACATCGCCCCCAATCGGGGGCGAATCGAGATCGAACCAACATCCGGCGCCATCCGCGCCGCCCCCTTCCCCACTCTCCCCGTCCTCTGTGTCCTCTGTGTTCTTCCCCGTCTTCGCGCTCTTCGCGTTTCCGCCGCGGCGGATCTTCGACTTCGCGTTTAGTCTCTTCCTCTTACCGACCCAGCGAGATCAACTGCTGCAGCAACTGATCCGTCGTCGAGATGATCCGCGACGCCGCGGAGTACCCCGTGCTCGTCAGCACCAGGTCGATGAACTCCTGACCGAGGTCCACGTTGGACTGCTCCAGCGCGCCGCCGATCACCCGACCCGCGCCGAACTGGCCCGGCGTCGTGATGAGCGGCGTGCCCGAGTTCGCGCCGATCGTGAAGAGCTGATTGCCCGCGTCCACCAGGCCCTCCGGGTTGGTGAACGTCGCGATCGCGATCTGACCGATCGTCCGCGTCAACCCATTCGTGAACGCGCCCGTGATCACCCCGTCCTCGCCCACCGAGAACTGGCTCAGCACGCCCAGCGGCGAGCCGTCCTGGAACACCGCCGCCAGCGTCGACACGTCCGACAGGTTCGTCAACGCCGTCACCGAGTTGCCCTCGGCGCCCAGCACCAGGTCCACCGTCAGCGGGTTCGCGGCGCCCGTGTTCTCGCGCCCGACTTGCACCGTGATCGGCGTGTCCGTCATCAGCCGGCCCGACGTGTCGAACGAGATCGTCCCCATCGCGATGTTCAGCGGCGAGTTCGGCACGACCGACAGATCGATGTTGTCCGGCGAGTCCACGAAGTACCGCCACGTCGTCCCCGTCGAGCTCGTCGAGTCGAGGACCATCGTCAGATCCACCTCGAGCGGCGTGCCCAGCGAGTCGTACACGACAAACGTCGTCCGCACGCTCTCGCCGTCCGCCTCCGCGTTCTGCGTGACCGTGAACGGGTTCGCGATCTCGTTCGGCGTCGCGGCGTCGTCGAACAACCGGATGTCCGTGTTGTCGATCGTAATGTCGTTCGCCTCGCCGACGTTGCCGATGATCTGGAACACGCCCGTGCCGGCGCCGTCGAGCTGCGCGCCC
Source organism: Phycisphaerales bacterium (assembly GCA_041940385.1). Classification (GTDB taxonomy): domain Bacteria; phylum Planctomycetota; class Phycisphaerae; order Phycisphaerales; family UBA1924; genus JACVCK01. Next base: position 4,661 of record JBGTSD010000138.1, read on the forward strand.
GACGTCGAGCCGTCCGGGTTCGTCTGGCCGGGCACGATGCCGAACGCGCTGTTCACGAAGTCGATCAGGTCCTGCACCGTCTCGGCGCCGGTGAAGACGAACGACGCGTCCGGCAGCGTCTTGCCGCCCTTCTGCGCGCCCGAGATCCGCACCTCGCCGCCCGTCGCCGGGAACAGCCGGTTGCCCGGATTGTTCGGATCCTCGATGTCCACCACCAGGTCCGTGCCCGCCGCCGTCATCGGCAGCGACGTCGAGAAGGTGTTGAACGGGAAGTCGAACGCCACGATCGCGCCCGTCGTCGGCAGCTCGCCGCCCGCGTTGAGGTTGCCGGAGAACTCCACGTTCTCCGTCGCCTCCGCGATCGTCAGCGAACCCACCGGGATGTTCAGCCCGACCCGCGCGCCCTCGACGATGTTGAAGTTGTCGTCGACCGCGTACCCCTGCACGCGCTCGCCCGTCACCGTCACCAGGTCCCGCTGGCTGTTCAGCTCAAAGGAGCCGGCCCGCGAGAAGTAGTCCTGGCCGGCGCGCTGCACGATGAAGAACCCGTTGCCCTCGATGGCCAGGTCCGTGCTCACGCCCGTCGTGGCGATCGCGCCGTTGTTGAAGTTCCGCTGCGTCCCCGCCACGCTGATGCCCAGGCCCACCTGCGACGGGTTCGCGCCGCCCGACGCCCCCGAGGGGCTCGTGCCCGACGAGAGCGTCCGGCTGAACGTCGGCGCAAACAGCATCCGGTTCGACTTGAACGCCGGCGTGTTCGCGTTCGCGATGTTG
>JBGTSD010000139.1:0-5238 GCA_041940385.1 Phycisphaerales bacterium
CGCGGCCCCATGCTCTCGATCTGGCCGCTGAACATCGGCGCGCGGTGCAGATTCGCCCGGATCAGCTCGTGCGCCTCCGCCGTCGTCCGCGTCACGCGGCACTCGACCTGATCGATCATCGGGAAGCGCGACTCGTCGGTCATGTCGCTGAACGGCGTCGGGCGCTCGTCGCCGATCTGCGGCTCGAGTTCGTCCCAGTCGATCGATGCCCGGCGCAGTCGGGGCGGCGTGCCGGTCTTCAGGCGGCCCAGCTCGAATCCGAGCTCGCGCAGCGCTCCGCTCACCCCCACCGCCGGCGCCTCACCGACGCGCCCGCCGGGTGTCTGCGCCTCGCCGGTGTGCATCAGGCCGCGCATGAACGTGCCCGTGGTCAGCACTACCGCGCGGCAGCGGATCTCGAAGAAACGCGAGGAATCCTCGGTCGGCCGGCCGTGCTCGCTCGGCGCGACGACCACGCCGACGATGCGCCCGCGCTCGACGAGGAATCGCTCGACCGCGCCCGCGATCGTCGTGATCTCCGCGCGCGTCGCGAGCAGGCGCTGGACCTCTTCCGCGTAGGCGTGCTTGTCGCACTGCGCCCGCGGCCCGCGCACCGCGGCGCCGCGCGACGCGTTCAGCACCTTGAAGTTGATCCCCGTCGCGTCCGCCGCGAGCCCCATGAGCCCGCCGAGCGCATCGATCTCGCGCACCATCTGGCCCTTCGCGAGCCCGCCGATCGCGGGATTGCACGACATCGCGCCGGTCTTCGTCGGATCGATCGTGACCAGCGCGGTGCGCGCGCCGAGATTCGCGCACGCCCACGCGGCCTCGGCGCCGGCGTGTCCGCCGCCGATCACCACAACGTCCAGAGACCGAACATCACCGGGCATGGTCACCATCGTAGGAGCGCGTGATTTGCGCAACCGGTCCAGAGCAACGGGCCAAGGTCCGAAGAACATCGGGATTTGAAGTCCCTCCCCTCGGCTCGCCGACGATAACCCGGTCGGGACGGACCTCGTCGTTCGCACCGGATCGGGCATGGAGGCCCGTGGACAGGAACCAGGCGGAGCCACGTTCGCCACGGAAAGGCGTGAACGTGCGACATCGAACCGCGATCCTGAAACTCGGCGCCACGGTCGCCATCGGCGCGTTCGCCGCGCTCGGCGGTTGCCAGGTGCAGCCGCACGGCTCCCGCGCCGCCTTGCGGGCGAACGTCATCGAGCCCGATCCCGGCGATCGAACGTCGCTGTCGACGGCCCTCGCCCGGACCGACCTGATCGGCCCGGCGCCCGCGCCCGTCGCCAGCGCCCCGCGCCGCTGATTTCAGCATCTCGCCCGCCCTCTCCGGCGCCCGCGCCGACGCGGTACCCTTCTCCATTCGAAGGAGCCGTCGGCATGCGCGAGATGGAGAAGGGGATCCACACCGATTTCCAGCGGGCCATGACCTATGGCGACTATCTGTGCCTCGACACGCTGCTGTCGGCGCAGAAGCCGCTCTCGAACCCCGTCCATCACGACGAGATGCTGTTCATCATCCAGCATCACGTCTCGGAGCTGTGGATGAAGCTCGTGATCCACGAGCTGACCGCCGCGGTCGAGGGCGTGAAGCAGGACGACCTCGAGCCGGTCTTCAAGGTTCTCGCGCGCGTCAAGATCATCCAGCAGCAGCTCTTCTCGATGTGGGGCGTGCTCGAGACGATGACGCCCTCCGAATATGTGCAGTTCCGCGACGTGCTCGGGCGCGCCTCGGGATTCCAGTCCATCCAGTACCGCAAGATCGAATTCCTTCTCGGCAACAAGGAGCCCGGCGCTGTTGAAGTGCACCGCTCGCGCCCGGAAGTCTACGAGGACCTCAAGCGGCTGCTGCATACACCGTCGCTGTACGACGAGGTGCTCCGGCACATGGCGCGCCGCGGCCTGCCGATCCCGCAGAACGCCGTCGAGCGCGACTGGTCCCAGCCCTACGTCTCCAATCCCGGCGTCGTCCGTGCGCTCAAGGAGGTCTACGAGGACACCGAGCGCTGGTGGGACATCTACGAGATGGCGGAGAAGCTCGTGGACGTCGAGGAGCACTTCCAACTCTGGCGCTTCCGCCACATGAAGACCGTGCACCGCATCATCGGGCACAAGAAGGGCACCGGCGGATCATCGGGCGTCGCGTTCCTGCGCCAGGCGCTGGATCACGTCTTCTTCCCCGAGCTCTGGGACGTTCGAACGGAGGTCGAGAAGCGATGAAGCTGTTCGCGTTGTGCGTCGTCGGTCTCGCCGCACTGCTCGCCGGCTGCGGCGCGCCGGGCGGGCGGACCGTCTCCTCCCCCACCGATCTTCGCGGCGAATGGCGCCTGCGCGAGATCGGCGGCCAGCCGATCGATCGGCTCCTGCCCATCCAGGACCGCGTGCCGACGATGGAGGTCGATGCGGACGGACGGGTCACCGGGTTCGCCGGCGTGAACCGCTACTCGACCTCGCTGGATCTGGATGCGCTGGAATCCGGACGGTTCGAGATCGGCGAGATCATCTCGACGAAGATGGCCGGACCGGGCGAGTCGATGGCGGTCGAGGCGCGATTCCTCGACCTGCTCTCGCGCATCGACCGCGTCGGCGTCTCGGGCAATCACCTCACGATGTTCGAGGGCGACACCGAGGCGATGAAGATGCGCCGCGAATGACGAAGCGCCGCTCGTTTCGTCTTGTCACCCCGGCATGCCCGGCCTGCGGCGAGCCGGGTCGCATGGTCCGTACGCCACGCAACTTGCTTTCGCTGCTGATCGCGCTCGCGCAAATCGCCGTGGTGTTCGCAAACTTCTCCACGTCGATCGAATGGCGCTGCCGCGCGTGCCACAGGCGCTTCATCGCCGACCCGGGCAGGATCGAGTAGGGGCTAGGCCGGCAGCGAGATCGCGAAGTCTGTGCCGCGGCCTGGTTCGCTGTGGACCTCGAGGGCGCCGCCGTGTTCTTCGATGATCCGTCGCGCCGTGGGGAGCCCGAGGCCGCTGCCGCCGGACTTGGTCGTGAAGTAGGGCGTGAAGATCTTCTCGAGATGCTCCGCCGTCATGCCCGGCCCGGTGTCGATGACGTGCACGACGCAGGCGCCGCCCTCGTCCCGGACGGCGCGCTCGGTTCGGATGATGAGTTCCCCGCTCGGCCCGCTCTGCGACCGCCCCGAGGGCGCCATCGCCTGGAGCGCGTTGAGCAGGAGGTTCAGCAGCGCCTGCTTGAAGTGCGTCGCGTCCAGCGGCGCGACGAGCTCGCCCGGCGCCAGCTCGGTGCGCAGGCGCACGCCCGCGGCCTCGGCCTGGGGCATGAAGAAGTCCGCCATCTCCTCGACGACGACGTTGACATCCGTCGGGCGCGGCTCGAGGCGCAGCGCGCCGGCGAACTTCAGGAAGTCGCTCAGGATGTCGCGCAGGCGCTCGACCTCGCGCCGCAGTGCGCCGACGCGCCGGGTCAATCGACCCTTGACGTCGCCGTCCACGGGGAGTTCGTCGACGCCCTCGGCGAGGAGCTGGGCGTTGAGGCCGATACTCGAGAGCGGGTTCTTGATCTCGTGCGCCAGACCGCCGGTCATGGCGCCGATCTCGGCCAGGCGGGCCGCGTCGCGCGCCCGGCGCTCCGCGGCCCTGGCGCGTCGGATCAGCCGGCGGGCCACAATGCGCGACATGAGCGCGCTCGCGGCGGCGCCGACGAGGATTCCGATCGCAAGCCAGGCCGCCCACATCATCGGGGCAGACGATACCCACCCTCGGGCGCGCCCGCCTGTCGGGCGCGCCGCCTCTTACGCCTCACCGCCGCGGCGAGCGCGCGTAGCCGCGCTTCGTGCGGACCTGCACCTCGGTGTCGGGATGGCGCACGACCCGCGTCGCCTGCCAGCCCTTGTCCGTCAGCACCGCGTCGTAGGTGACGGTGGAACCGTCCTTGAGCACCCGGAAACCCTCGCCCTCGATCTTCGTGTAGTGCACGAAAATGTCCTGTCCCTCGGGACCGATGACAAAGCCGAATCCCTTCTTGGGGTCGAACCACTTGACGATGCCGTCAAGGTTCTCCAGGCGCCTGTCGATGGGCTCGCCCATGCAGTTGCCTCCCTGGCGACGCCGAGAGAACGGATGATGCCGTCCCGTCAACGAAGCCCCGTGCGCGCCGCGAACTCCATGCGCCGCCTCACGCTCTCTCCGCCGCGCTCAAACAGATCGCGCCTACGGGCGAGCTCGCGGGGCGGGTTCCACAAGAGCCGCGCACGTCGACTGCTCCTGTGGATGCCACGTCCATTTTCCCGCGCGGCCGCCCGAACGCGGGAACATGGGTGATTCTATGAAACGCCCAGAAATCCGCAATGACATCGCGCACAAGGGCCGATCGTCGCCCCTGCAAAGCCGTTACAGGCCGCAGACTTTGCGCCGCCCCCCGCGCCGGTGTCCCTGCGCGGGGGGTTTCGTCCAATATCAGCGCTTCTCGCCGCCGGCAGCCGCCGCTTCCTCCGCGAGAACCGCCTTGCGGCTCAGCTTGATGCGGCCCTGCTCATCGACGTTGATGACCTTCACCTTCACGACGTCGCCGATCTTGACCACGTCGCCGACGCTCTTCACGTAGCCCTCGGCCAGTTCGGAGATGTGGCACATCCCGTCCGTGCCGGGCGCCAGCTCGATGAACGCGCCGAAGTCCTTCGTGGACACGACCTTCCCGGTGAAGATTGTCCCCACCTTGATCTCTGCGCACATCGCCTCGATCTCCGCGCGAGCGCCCTCGAGGCCCTCGGCGTTCGGCGACGCCACCACCACCGAGCCGTCGTCGTCCACGTCGATCTCGACGCCGTACTTCTCCTGCAGCGACCGGATCGTCTTGCCGCCCGGGCCGATCAGCTTGCCGATCTTCTCCGGATCGATGCGGATCGTGACCAGACGCGGCGCGTACCGCGAGATCTCCTCGCGCGGCGCCGGGATGACGCTCTCCATCTGCTCGATGATCTGGAGCCGGCCCTCGCGCGCCTGCTCGAAGATCTGCTCGATCTCCGCCATCTGCAGGCCGCGCGCCTTGAGGTCCAGCTGCACGCCGGTCACGCCCTCGCGCGAGCCGGAAACCTTGAAGTCCATGTCGCCGAAGAAGTCCTCTTCACCGATGATGTCGGTGACGTGGATCACCTTCGACTCGCCCTCGTCCGTGAAGCGGCCGACGGAGATGCCCGCGACCGTGTTCTTGATCGGCACGCCGGCGTCCATCATGGACAGGCAGCCGCCGCAGACGGAAGCCATGGACGAGGAGCCG
>JBGTSD010000140.1:0-5184 GCA_041940385.1 Phycisphaerales bacterium
GGTTGGCGGCGCCGAGGTAGACGTCGTCGATGAGGGCGGGGTCGATGCCGGTGCGCGTCAGGACGGTGCGGATGACGTGGGCCGCGAGGTCGTCGGGGCGCACGGAGGCGAGCGCGCCGGCGTACCGGCCGATGGGCGTGCGGACGGCGCAGATGACGGCGGCTCGCCTTGGCATGGCGAGACTGTACGCGAAGGTTGCGCTACGCGCGGGGGACCCTCGGGAGGTCGCGCGAGGAGCGAGACGGGCGGGCGATCATCGTGCGCGGGAGGTCGACCATGCACGGCCACGGCTTCTGAACTTTGCGCGATGGGGGCAGATTTCCGCGGCCTGCGGGTTGACGGGGGAGGGGGCTCGTGCTGGACTGTGGTGTCCAACCATGGACGGCGCACGGACGCGTCTTCGGTCCACACTCTTGACTCGAGCGACCGCCGGGAACTGCACGCCGCCGTTGTCACCGGTGGGTCTGTTCCGTGCACGGGCGCTGGGGCGCTGAAGGAGACTCCCATGTCGTTCAAGTATCGCCGCATCGACAAGAATGACGCCACCGTGCTGCTGGTGGATCACCAGTCTGGGCTGTGCAATCTCGTGCGGGACTTTTCGCCGGAGGAGTTCAAGAACATCGTGCTGGGGCTGGCGGCGGCGGCGCGGTACTTCAAGCTGCCGACGATCCTGACGACGAGCTTCGAGGATGGTCCGAACGGGCCGCTGGTTCCGGAGCTGAAGCAGATGTTCCCGGAGGCGCCGTACATCGCGCGGCCGGGTCAGATCAACGCGTGGGACAACGAGGACTTCGTGAAGGCCGTGAAGGCGACGGGGAGGAAGCAGCTCATCATCGCGGGCGTGGTGACGGAGGTCTGCGTGGCGTTCCCGGCGCTGTCGGCGATCGAGGCGGGGTACGAGGTGTTCGTGATCACGGACGCTTCGGGCACGTTCAACAAGACGACGCGCGACGCGGCGTGGATGCGCATGCAGGCGGCGGGCGTGCAGTTGATGAACTGGTTCGCCATGGCCGGGGAGTTGCACCGGGATTGGCGCAACGACATCGAGGGACTCGGCACGCTGCTCGCGAATCATCTGCCGGAGTACCGGAACCTGATGACGAGCTACAGCGCGGGGCGGAAGTCCTGAGCTGCGGGCTCACCAGCGCAGGGTCGGCTGCACGTCTTCGTTGGTCGCCGCCGCGCGCCGGCGTGGCTGCTCGGCGACGTTGAATGCGGCGGCGGCGCGGTCGGCGGTGTTCTCCGGCAGGTCGTCGAAGTCGCCGCGGAGAGCCATGAGCGCGTAGCGCTCGGTTTCGATCTCGCGCGCGGTGCGGACGCCGAGTCGGCGGAGGATGGGCAGCGGCGGGCACCAGCCCTGGACGGCGTGCTGCAGGAGAAACGCGGTGACGGCGAGGGGGAGCAGAAGGTAGCGACGATCCACGGCGATGCCGAGGATGGTTCCCGTGAGCGCCGCGGCGTTGGTTTCGAGGAGACGTTCGACATCCCACTCGCGGTCGAGTTCATCGAGGCGGTCTTCGATCTCGCCGGGGTGGTCGGCGTAGTAGCGGACGCGGGCCTCCGCCTCGCGTCGGATCTCTTCGTTGATCGATTCCCTGGTGTGCTGGGGAACGCGGTGAGCGCTCATTGGGATGGCCATGTCGTCCTCCTCTTTCGCTGCGTCCATGAAGGATGGACGCTGCGTGTAAGGCGGCGATGAACGAGGCCTCAAATCGTGCTCACACCGAAGGCGAGGCGGCGTCAGCCCTGGCGTTTGACCATCTCGGCGACCCAGACCGGGACGTAGGGCGGGGTGCAGCCCTTGGAGACGGGCCAGTCGTGGTAGAGGCCGATCTTTTCGCCGATGGCGACGGCGCGCTTGCGGTGCTTGGCGTGGTGGATGCCGATCTCGCCGAGCGTGGTGTTCATGGTCCACTGGGTCTCGGGCGCGGCGCCGGGCATCTCGGATTCGATGCGGTCGAGGAGCGCGGGGAGGTCGAGGCCCTTGGGGTCCTTGATGACGCGGCCGGCGGTGAGCTGCCAGCCGGCGCGGGCGGCCCAGGCATCGTCGTCGGTCATCCACTGCTCGCGGAGCGCTTGCTTCTCGGAGTGCGCCTTGATGACGTAGCTGTAGAGCCAATCGGCGACGTCGGCGAACGTCGTCGAGCGGACCATTCGGTCGAGGTCCTTGGCGGAGAGCGCCTCGACGTCGATGATGAGTGTGGCGAGGAGCTGGGCGTCGACGTTTCCGGTCTTCCAGAGCGCGAGGGCGAGCTTGTGATCGGTCTTGATGGGCTTGGCGACCTTGCGGATGTCGCCGCGCTTCACGCCGAACTGCTTCTTGCCGGCGCCGCGTTTGGCGTTCTGCGCGCGGACTTTCTCGTCGCCGAGCGCTTCGAGTTTCTTGAGTGCTTCGTCGAGCGTCATGACGGTGATTGTAGAGCGAGGGCGGCGCGGTGCGCGACTACTTCTTCCAGAGCCCGTATTGAGCGCCGCCCATGAAGTAGATGGCGATCGTGCCGTGGCCGGGGATCTCCATGGAGGGCAGCGCGATCTGGGCGCCGGCGGATGCGGCGGCGTTGACGGCGGACTCGAGATCATCGACGAGGAAGTAGGGACGCACGACCGGCATTTCGGCGGCGTTCATCGGGGCGCGGACGCCGATGGTGACGCCGGAGGGGAGTCTGGTGGTGCGGGCGTTGCCGAGCGACGCCTCGGGCTTGCCGAACTGCACGTGATGGACCTTCTCGAGCGCGGCGCAGGTGGCGTCGAGCTCGGGGGTGACGATCTCGAGGTAGTGCATCTGCATGGTCATGGGGCGATTGTACGGGTGGTGTCAACCGGCACGGCGCGGCGCGTGCGGCCTACTGTGGGCGGAGCACGGCGCGGTCGGCGCGGGCCGATGTGGCGGCGCGATTCGGCGCGGTGCGTGAGGAACTTTCGGGAGATCATGCATGGCGCACGCGACGAACACGATCCGGCTGCATCGGGTGCTGAAGGCGCCGGTGGAGCGCGTGTACAAGGCGTTTCTTGATCCGGCGGCGATGGTGAAGTGGCTGCCGCCGCACGGCTTCACGGGGGAGGTGCAGGAGATGGATGCGCGGGTGGGCGGCGGGTACCGGATGTCGTTCACGAACTTCGGGACGGGGTCGAGCCATTCATTCGGCGGGAGGTACGTGGAGCTGTCGGAGCACGAGCGGATCCGGTACACGGACCGGTTCGACGATCCGAACCTGGCGGGCGAGATGCAGGTGACCGTGACGTTCCGGCGGGTGATGTGCGGGACGGAGCTGGTGATCGTGCAGGAGGGTGTGCCGTCGGTGATTCCCCCGGAGATGTGCTACCTCGGGTGGCAGGAGTCGCTGTCGATGCTGGCGGCGCTGGTGGAGCCGGAGATTCCGGACGGGATGTAGGGGCCAGCGCGGCGGCGCGATGAAGGTTGCTTCATGCGCCTTGGTGCGCGGGGCGAGGTGTCACTGCGCGCGGCGCCATGAAGACTCCTTCATTCTCGTCTCGTCGCGCTTTCGAGTATTCAGGTCTCGAATTCCAGATTAAAATAGTGAACTCGACCTCGGGCCATTCGTGCGCCACGAGCGGTCGGTGATTCCACAGCCCACGCACGGAGCATTTGCATTCGTCGATTCGATTCCAGCCACGGCATCGGAGGCAACGACGGTTCGTCGTCATCGAAGGAGAGTCATCGGTGACATCGGGTTCTGAGCACAGGAAGGATTCCGTGCGCGGCGACACCATCGATCGCGCGCCGGAGGTTCAGGCGGGCGACCATGGCGACCTGCGGGAGCGCCTCGACACGCTCGACTGGTCGAGGACATCTCTCGGGTCGAAGGAGTCGTGGCCGCAGAGTTTGCGGGCGCTGGTGCGGATGATGCTGGACTCGCGCTACTCGATGTGGATGGGCTGGGGTCGGGATCTGACGTTCTTCTACAACGACGCGTACGCGCGCGACACGCTGGGTAAGAAGCATCCCTGGGCGCTGGGTCGTCCGGCGCGGGAGGTTTGGGCGGAGATCTGGGGGGACATCGGTCCGCGGATCGAGCGTGTGCTTCGGACCGGGCGTGCGACGTGGGACGAGGGGTTGCTGCTGTATTTGGAGCGCAGCGGCTATCCCGAAGAGACGTACCACACCTTCTCGTACAGCCCGGTCTATGACGACGCGGGCGCGATGGGCGGAATGCTGTGCGTTGTGACGGAGGAGACAATCCGAGTCATCGCGGAGCGTCGGAGCGCACTGCTGCGCGATCTTGCCGCGGAGCTGAATTCGGTCAAGGACGAGTCGGACGTGTTCGCGGCGGTGGAGCGCTGCTTCGCGGGGGAGCGGCCGGACCTGCCGTTCACGCGGGTCTTTCTCGATGATCGGAAGGGCGGGTTTCGGCTGGCGGCGACGAGCGGTCCGGCGGCGGCGCTCCAGAGGGAGGAAGAGGCGTCCTTCTGGCCACTGGCCGAGGTCATGTCGAGCAACGTGACCATGACCGTCGACGGGTTGTCGGCGCGGATCACCGAGGCGTTCGCCGGTCGCGGTCCTCGGCGCCCGCACGCGGCGCTGGTGACGCCGATCACGCTGCAAGGCCAGGCGCGACCGGCGGGTGTACTGGTCGCGGGATTGAATCCGCACCGACCATTGGACGCGGAGTATCGCGGGTTCGTGGAGCTGCTGGTCGGGCAGATTGCGGCGGCGCTTGCGGGCGCACGGGCGTACGAGGAAGAGCGGAAGCGCGCGGAGGCGCTGGCGGAGCTGGACCGGGCGAAGACGGCGTTCTTCTCGAACGTCAGCCACGAGTTCCGCACGCCGCTGACGCTGATGCTGGGTCCGCTCGAGGACACGCTGGCGAACGTGCACGGCGAGCTGCCGGCAGGGGCGGCGACAGAGCTGACGGTGGCGCATCGGAACTCGATGCGGCTCCTGAAGCTGGTGAACACGCTGCTGGATTTCTCGCGGATCGAGGCGGGGCGGATCGAGGCGTCGTTCGAGCCGATGGAGCTTGGCGCGTTGACGGCGGAGCTGGCGAGCGTGTTCCGATCGGCGTGCGAGCGGGCGGGGGTGAAGCTGACGGTGCGCAGCAGGCGCATCATCAAAACAAGAGCCAAGAGCGCGGCAATAAAGGACAGGCCGGCCACAATTGCGCCGTCCCGGGCGGCCTGCATGTCCGCCTCTGCCGCGACTTTGACCGCCAGAAAGCTGCCTGA
>JBGTSD010000141.1:0-5057 GCA_041940385.1 Phycisphaerales bacterium
CGGCTTGCCGCGGGCGTCGCGGGAGACGCCGAGGATGCGTCCGGGCATGCGCCGCGCGTGCTCGGTCTTGGTCGCGTTGACGGCGGCGTGGGGGCCGCCGAAGCCCATGGGGACGCCGAAGCGCTGCGCCGAGCCGATGGCGATGTCGGCGCCGAACTCGCCGGGGGGCGTGAGGAGCGCGAGGGCGAGGAGGTCGGTGGCGACGACGGCGAGCGCGCCGTGCTTGTGGAGGGATTCGATCTCGTCCCAGTAGTCGAGGGCGCGGCCGTCGGTGGTGGGATAGGAGAAGAGGGCGCCGCAGAGCGAGGAGGCGTCGCCGATCTTCCGGGGGTCGCCGACGACGACGCGGATGCCGAGGGAGTCGGCGCGCGTCTGGCAGACGGCGATGGTCTGGGGGTGGCAGTCCTCGGCGATGAAGAACGCGTTCTTGGCGCCGTCGGCGCCGGCGGCGCTGAAGCACATGGCCATCGCTTCCGCGGCGGCGGTGCCCTCGTCGAGGAGCGAGGCGCCGGCGAGGGGCAGGCCGGTGAGGTCGCTGACCATCGTCTGGAAGTTCAGGAGCGCTTCGAGGCGGCCCTGCGCGATCTCGGCCTGATAGGGCGTGTACTGCGTGTACCAGCCGGGGTTCTCGAGGATGTTGCGCTGGATGACGCCGGGCGTGAGCGTGTTGTGGTAGCCCATGCCGAGGTACGAGCGGTAGACGCGGTTCTTGCGCGCCATCTCGCGGAGGCGGGCGATGCCCTGGTGCTCGCCGAGGGGGCGCGCGTCGTCGAGGTGCTGGAGCTTGAGCGGCGTCTTGAGGCGGATGGACGCGGGGATGGTGTCGTCGATGAGCGCATCGAGCGCGTCGTAGCCGAGCGATTGCAGCATCGACGCGATGTCCTCGTCGCTCGGGCCGATGTGGCGCTCGGCGAAGAGGTCGGTGGGCTGGAGGGACTGCGCGATCGGCGCGCTGGCGGAGGGCTGCGCGGTGGGATCGCAGCCGGGCTCGGTGCGGGCCGTGGAGGCGGACGGAGCGGTGGCTTGGGTCATGTTGTGAGGGCTGTTCGGCGGAAGAGTCATGGGTCGGAGCGGGGCCGGCGGCGTCACGGGGGCGCCGGGTGCGGGAGTGTAGGTGGTTCGCTGCGGATGTCTGCCGCTCTGGGAGGGGTTGGGCGGTACTGTTAGGCGGAGGTCCGGAGGCGGGCGCGAGGGTCGCGTCGGCTGGAAGGACGCCCCGCTGCGAGCCCAAGCCCATGACGATCCGAGAGACGCTGCGTTCGATGACCTGGCGATGCCTGCTGGTTTCGGGGACGGCCCTGGCGGCGGCCGCCGCGGGGTGCGCGGGGGACGGGCACGGGCGCGTGTCGGCGGGCGAGATGTCGGGTTCGAGCGCGGCGGCGATCGATTCGGCGCAGTGGTCGGAGTCACCGGTATCGGCGGCGCTGGACGCGATGGGTCCGGATGCGCAGCGGTTCCACGCCCACGTGATGGCGCTGAGCAGCGAGTTCTTCGAGGGGCGCGCGCCGGGGACGAAGGGCGGGGAGCTGGCGCAGGACTACATCCAGTTCTACTTCCAGCGCGCCGGATTGGAGCCGGCGTTCGAGGTGGAAGGGAACGCGTCGTACAAGCAGCCGTTCACGGTGTCGGGCGATGTGATCGTGACGGAGGCGGGGCTGTCGTGGGCGTCGGAGACGGCGCGCGATGAGCTGACGGCGGATGAGGATTTCAATGTGCTGGGGATTTCGGGGACGGGCGCCGCGGAGGGGCAGGTGGTGTTCGTGGGGTATTCCATCGCCGAAGGCCCGGACGGGTACACGAACTATCCGGCGCACACGGATCTCTCGGGGAAGATCGCGCTGCTGCTGCGGTTCGAGCCCATGAACGAGGATGGCTCGAGCCAGTGGCAGGATGTGAGCGGATGGACGCATCACGCGTCGCTGCTGCCAAAGATTCGCGCGGCGATCGAGCACGGCGCGGCGGGTGTGATCCTCGTCGGGACGCCGGGCGCGGACGATGATCGCGCGACGCGCCTCGAGAGCGCGGCGAGGACGCGCTTCGGGCGGCCGGTGGAGGTTCCGGTCGTGATGATGAGCGTCGAGGCGGTGGACGAGATGTTGACGGCGGCGGACGCGGGCGGGCGCAGTCTGCTCGATCTGCGCAAGGTCGCGGACGCGAAGGACACGGCGGGGCCGATCGAGCTGGACGCGGTCGCGACGATCAAGGCGGGCATCGACACGCAGCAGATCCCGACGGCGAACGTCGGCGCGGTCCTGCCGGGGCGCGGCGCCGCGGCGAGCGAGTATGTCGTGATCGGCGCGCACTACGACCACCTGGGCTACGGCCACTTCGGTTCGCGCGCGAAGGACCCGGAGGGGATCATCCATCCGGGCGCGGACGACAATGCGTCGGGCACCTCGGCGGTGCTGATGCTCGCGGAGGACCTAAAGAAGGAGTACGAGGCGCTGCCGGCGGGGGCGAGCGCGCGGTCGATCCTGTTCCTCGCGTTCGGCGCGGAAGAGAGCGGGCTGAACGGCTCGCGCTACTTCGTGGACAACCCGCCGTTCTCGATCGAGCGCATCAAGGCGATGATCAATATGGACATGATCGGGCGCCTGCGTGACAACAAGCTCGAGATCGGCGGCGTCGGCACCGCGGAGGGCTTTGAGGATTGGCTGAAGCCGATCTTCGGGAGTTCGGGGATCCACGTCGAGACGAGCCGCGGCGGGCAGGGGCCTTCGGATCACTCGTCGTTCTACGCGAAGGACATCCCGGTGCTGTTCCTGTTCACCGGGCTGCACGATCATTACCACACGCCGCAGGACGTGGGCGCGACGCTGAACTTCGGCGGCGGCGCGCGGATCGCGGCCCTCGCGGGCGATCTCGCGGTCGCGCTGGCGACGCGCTCGGAGCCGCTGACGTTCGTGAGCACGGGGACGGCGTCGCGCCAGGGCGCGGTGCGCGGCGTGTCGGTGCGCCTCGGCATCGCGCCGGGGAACTACGCGGACGATCAGCCGGGCGTGATGGTGGGTGAGGTGTACGAGAACACGTCCGCCGCGAACGCCGGGATGCAGAAGGGCGACCGCATCATCCGCTGGGGCGGCGAGGAGCTGGTGGATGTGGGCTCGATGATGGAGCGCCTCGCGTCGCACAAGCCGGGCGACGTGGTGGAGATCGTGGTGGTGCGCGAGGGGAAGGAAGTGCCCTTGATGGTCACCATGCTGGCGCGGCAGGGGAGGCAGTAGGAGCCGCGGATTCACACGTGGGATGTTGTCGTGCGCGTGAGTTTCCATTCCTCGTGGCATCCCGGAAGACCGGGATACCACGGCACCCAAAGGCATTCGTCGTGGCATCCCGGAAGACAGGGATACCACGGCGCCCACTTGCGACCTAAAGAAGCGCGACCGGATCGACATCCACCGCGGTGTGGGTGTCGCTTTTGAGCAGGCCCTGGTTGCGGCAGAGGGTCAGCAGTTGCTGCACCGCGCCGGCGCTCTGGGCGAGGAGTTCGATGGCGATGCGGTGCTGGCCGGCGACTCGGGAGAGGGCGCAGGGGAATGGGCCGCGGATTCGGGCGGGGAGGTTGAGGGTGGACTGCGCGTTGCGCAGCGCTTGGGCGACGTCGCGGGCGTGGGCCATGGCGTCGCCCTGGTCTTCGTCGCGGACGACGACGCGCGACATGCGGCCGTAGGGCGGCAGATTGGCCTCCTGGCGGATCGCGAGCTCGGCGCGGGCGAAGCCGCGGTAGTCGTGGGCGGCGGCGAACTGGATGGGCGCGGCGAGGGGGTTCATGGTCTGGACGATGACGCGCCCCTGCGTCGCGCCGTCGGCGGGTCGGCCGGCGCGCCCGGCGACCTGGCTGACGAGCTGGAACGTGCGCTCGGCGGCGCGGAAGTCCGGCATGTGCAGCGCCGTGTCGGCGTGGATGACGCCGACGAGCTTCACCCCCGGGAAATCATGGCCCTTCGCGAGCATCTGCGTGCCGAGGAGGACGCGCGCCTCACCCTTCGCGAAGCGGTCGAGCACGCGGAAGTAGTCGCGCCCGGTGCGCATGGTGTCGCTGTCCACGCGCAGCATCGTTTCGCCCTCGATGAGCGACGGGAACAGACGCGCCAATTCGGCTTCGACGCGCTGGGTGCCGAGGCCGAAGGTGTTGACGCGGCGTTCGCACTGCGGGCAGTGGTCCGGGAGCTGCTGCTCGGCGAGGCAGTGGTGGCAGCGGACCGTGCCCTTGGGGAGCGTGCGCGAGAGGTGCAGGACCATCGCGGCGTCGCAGTGGGCGCACATCATGACCCAGCCGCAGCGGGCGTCTGGGCAGCAGATGTAGTTGGCGAAGCCGCGCCGGTTCAGCAGCAGGATCGCCTGCCCGCCGGCGCTCAGCGTCTCCCCCACTGCCTTCTCGAGGCGCGGGCCGAGCAGGCGCACGTGGCGATCGGTCCAGGGACGCGCGCGGCGTTCCTCGACGAGGTCCACGATCTCGACCTTCGGGAGCTGCACGCCGCCGACGCGCTCGGGGAGCTCGTGGAGGGTGTGGCGGCCGTCGAGCGCGTTGCGCCAGGATTCGAGCGAGGGCGTCGCGCTGCCGAGCACGACGGGGCAGGCGTCGATCTGGGCGCGCTTGATCGCGACGTCGCGCGCGTGATAGCGCGGCGCCTGGTCCTGCTTGTACGAGTCGTCGTGCTCCTCGTCCACGATGATCGCGCCGAGTCGCCCCCGGAAGGGGGCGAAGATCGCGGAGCGTGCGCCGACGACGATGCGGCACGCGCCCGAGGCGACGCGCGACCATTGATCGCGACGCTGCGCTTCGGTGAGGCCGGAGTGCAGCACGGCGACGCCGACGCCTTTGAAGCGGGCGAGGAACCGTGCGGAGGTCTGCGGCGTGAGCGAGATTTCGGGGACGAGGACGATGGCGCACTCGCCTCGTTCGACGACGGCGTCGAGGATGCGCAGGTAGACCTCGGTCTTGCCCGAGCCGGTCACCCCGTCGAGCAGAGTGACCGAGAAGCCGCCGTCCTCAAGGTGCGCGCGCAGGCCCTCGGCGGCGCTCGCCTGGGCCTCCGAAAGGCTTGGCCCGGGCA
>JBGTSD010000142.1:0-5054 GCA_041940385.1 Phycisphaerales bacterium
TGGAGAACTGGATCGCGCTCGGCCGGTCGCTGAACGATCGCGGCATCGACATCGTGGACGTCACCAATCCCAGCAACACCATCCGCCTGTCCCGCACGACCTACAGCGGCCTGTCGTACTCCCACCAGGGCTGGGTCGACGTCGAACGCCAGATCCTCTTCATGGACGACGAACTCGACGAGGGCAACGTGGTCAACGTCACGACGACCCGCGTCTTCGACGTCTCCGAGCCCGAGTTCCCCGTCAATCTCGGCACCTTCACCACGGGCCTGCCGGCGATCGACCACAACATGTACTTCCACGAGGGCTTCGTCTACCAGGCCAACTACCGCAGCGGCCTGCGCATCTGGGACACCCGCAACTCCGTGACCAACCCCGTGCAGGTCGGCTGGTTCGACACCTACGCCGCGAACGACAATCCCAGCTTCAACGGCGCGTGGAGCGTGTTCCCGTTCTTCGAGAGCGGCACGGTCATCGTGAGCGACATCGAGGGCGGCCTCTTCGTGCTCGATCCCAGCTTCGCGCTGATCGGCGGCGCGCCGTTCCAGTTCCTCTTCGATGAGCCGCTGCCCGACATGCTCTCGCCCACCGGCGCGACGATCGACCTCGATCTGAACGTCCTGAACGGTCAGGCGATCGATCCGCAGCAGCCCCCGACGCTGCACGTGGACATCGGCGCCGGCTTCATGACCTATCCGCTCGTGAACAACGGCGCCGGCCAGTACACGGCCGCATTCCCGACGCTGCCCTGCAACTCGACCGTCCGCTACTACTTCTCGGCGCGGACGCAGTCCGGCATCACCGTGACCGAACCGCTGAGCGCGCCGGGCGTCGCGTACACGGCGCAGGTGTTCACGTTCGAAACGCTGCTCCTCGAGGACACGCTCGAGGCGGCGTCCGGCTGGACCGTCGGCGCGCCCGGCGACACGGCGACGACCGGCATCTGGACGCGCGTGGACCCCGTCGGCACCGCCGCCCAGCCCGAGAACGATCACACGCCCGCCGGCGTTCTCTGCTACGTCACCGGCCAGGGCGCTCCGGGCGGCTCCGTCGGCACGGCCGACGTGGACGGCGGCGCCACGACGCTCACGTCGCCCGTCTTCGACGCCATCGCCGAGACCGACGGCGACGCGTACATCTCCTACTGGCGCTGGTACTCCAACGACCAGGGCTCCGCGCCGGGCTCCGACTCCATGCCGATTCTGATCTCCAGCGACGGCGTCAACTGGGTCGAGCTCGAGGATGTCAACGAGAACCTGAATGTCTGGGTCTACAGGGAGTTCCGCATCGCGGACTTCGTCGAGCCCACCTCCACCATCCGCCTGCGCTTCGTCGCGCGCGACCTGGGCTCGGGCTCGGTCGTCGAGGCGGGCGTGGACGATGTCCAGCTCTCGTTCCGCGGCTGCGAAACCGCGGTCATCGCCGGCGACACCAACGGCGACGGCGTCGTGGACTTCGAGGATCTCAACAACGTCCTCTCCACGTTCAACCAGACCGGTCAGGGCTTGATCGGCGACGTGGACGACGACGGCGATGTGGACTTCGCCGACCTCAACATCGTCCTGGGCTCATACAACCAAGGCAACTGAGACGCGAGACTTAGAGCCGCAGCACGGCGTGCAGCAGCTCCGGCTGCTTCAATGCCGCGCGCCCCTTGAGCGCCGTGAGCTCGATCAGCACGGTCGCGCCCACCAGCGTGCCGCCGAGCTGCCCGACCATGTCGAGGCACGCGCCGAGCGTGCCGCCCGTGGCGATGAGGTCGTCCACGACGAGCACGCGCTGGCCGGGGCGGATCGCGTCCTCGTGGATCTCGAGCCGGTCCACGCCGTACTCGAGCGCGTACTCGAACGAGCGCGTGGGGCGCGGCAGCTTGCCGGGCTTGCGCACCGGGATGAATCCGGCCGCGAGCGCCTGCGCCACGGCGATGCCGAAGATGAACCCGCGGGACTCCGCCCCCAGCACGATGTCCACCTTCTGCCCGCGGTAGGGGTTGGCCATCAGCTCCACCGCCAGCGCCAGGCCCGATGGATTCGCCAGCAGCGGCGTGATGTCCTTGAACACGATGCCGGGCTTGGGGAAGTTCGGCACGTCCCGGATCAGCGTCAGCAGTTGCTCCACGGCGTCACCTCGCAAATCGGCCCGCGGCGCGCGGGAGCGCCGATGATACGGCCCCCGCAGCGCACCGCGCCGACCGCACCTAAACTCCCCGCATAGCCATGGCCAAAGCCAACAACAAGCCCGCGTCCCGCCTGGAGATCGTCGAGCCCCTCGGCGAGCGCGTCCTCATCCGCAAGGACGAGGACAAGAAGCAGACCAAGGCCGGCATTCACCTGCCCGACAAGATCGAGATCCCCACGCTCACGGGGCGCGTCGTCGCCATCTCCGCCAAGGTCGCGGGCGACGAGAACTATCCGATCAAGCAATACGACCGCGTCCTCTTCAACCCCAAGCACGGTGTGCCCGTGGACTTCGAGGGCGACAACCGCCTCTTCGTGATCCCCATCGAGGACGTCGTCGCGGTCTTCCGACGCGATCCCGACGCCGACTGACCTTTCGCCGGCTCGCCATGGCGCTCGACGACTTCGCACGACTGCTCACCCGCCCGCTCGGACGCCTGCCCGATCCGCTGCCGCTGCGTCCCATCCCCGACGGCCATCGCTTCCGCGTGCGCGTCCGACCGCCGGGCTCCAAGAGCATCACCAACCGAGCGCTGCTCCTTGCAGCGCTCGCCGACGGCGAGTCCACACTCCGCGGCGCCCTTACCGCCGCCGACGACACGCGCGTCATGCTCGACGCCCTCCGCGCCCTCGGCGCCGGCTTCAAGGTCGAGCACGATGGCCAGCAGCTCCGGGTGCGCGGCGTGGGCGGGCGCTGGCGCGTCGGCGCGCAGGGCGTCACCCTCGCGCTCGACAACGCCGGCACCGCGACGCGATTCCTCGCCGCGAGCGCGCTCCTCGCCGACGGCCCGGTGACCATCGACGGCTCGGCGCGGATGCGCCAGCGCCCGATCGGGGAGCTGGCCGACGCGCTCCGGGCGCTCGGCGCCACGGTCGAGTTCCTCGGCGAGACCGGCTGCCCGCCGCTACGCATCACGCCGCCTGCCTCGCTTCCCTTCCGCGCCGAGGTCACGCTCCCGACCGTCGCGTCGGGCCAGTTCATATCGGCGCTCCTGATGCTCGGGCCGTTCCTGCCGCGCGGCGTGACTGTGCGCATCGACGGAGAGCCCACCAGTCCGCCCTACATCCTCATGACCGCGCGCCTGCTCGATCGTCTAGGCGCCCAGGAGGTCGAGGTCGCCGGCGATGCGCGCCTCCTTCGCATCGGCGCCGGCCCGCTCTCCGGGTTCCACCTCGACATCGAGCCCGACGCCAGCGGCGCGACCTACTTCTGGGCCGCGGGCGCGGCGATCCGCGGCGCCGAGGTCGTCGTCCCCGATCTCGCGGCTGATTCGCTGCAGGGCGACGTTCGCTTCGCGCACCTGCTCGGCGACATGCACGCGAAGCTGGACGAGCGGCGCTTCCAGACCGGCGTCGCGGGCACGGGCCCGCTCTTCGGCGTGGACGCGGACCTGTCGGACATGCCCGACGCCGCGCTCACCCTCGCCGCGATCGCGTGCCTCGCGCGCAGCCCCTCGATCATCCGGGGCCTGCGCACGCTGCGCGTCAAGGAGACCGACCGCCTCGCCGCGCTCCAGACCGAATTGACGAAGATCGGCGCCGGGGTCCGCATCGACGGCGACACGCTGCACATCACGCCGCCCGCGCCCCGCGTGCTCGAAGACCCCGAGGCGCCGACGGTGCATTTCGACACCTACAACGATCACCGCATGGCGATGAGTCTCGCGGTGGTCGGCCTCGTGCGTCACAACGTGTTCATCCGCGATCCCGGGTGCGTCGCGAAGACCTACCCGGGATTCTGGGGCGACTGGGCAGCGCTGTACGCCGACCCCGCGTCCCTCCCCGCGGCCCCCGGCGCCCGGGCACGCCCCTAGGGTTGTCCCCCCGATGCCCCGCCCCGATACTGCCCCGACGATGGAGCCGTTCTGGCGATTTGCACGACGCCTGCTGCGCGATCGCGGGCTCCTCCTGCTCGCGGGCGTGGCCGCGCTCGTCTCCGCCGGAGGCCTCGGCGCCGGCCTGCTCGCCCTGGCGCCCGCCCTCGAAAACGTCCTCGATCCGGACGCGCAGTCGCTGCCCGAGTCCGCGCGACAGGCGGCCGCGCCGCTCTCCAGCATCGGCGTCACGATCCCGGAGTCCTGGTTCGCGCTGCTCCCGACGGATCGCTTTCAAGCCGTCCTGCTCATCATCGTCGCGCTCGCCGCGCTGACCGTCGTCGGCGCCACGGCGAACTTCGTGCATTCCTACCTCGCGCAGACGCTGGCCGAGCGCGTGGTCGCCGGCGTTCGGCGCGACGCCTTCCGGCGCGTCGTGCACATGCCGCTGCGCACGGTCATCGCCGGCGGCCCGGCGGACATCGTCGCCCGCATCGTCAACGACGCCCAGCGCCTCAACGGCGGCCTGCTCGCGCTCGTCGACAAGGGCCCGGCGCAGGTCACCAAGGGATTCATCGCCCTCGTGGTCGCCGTCGTCGTCGAGCAGCGCTCCCTCGCCGCGATCCCCGTCGCGCTCCTCCTCGGCTGGATCATCCGCAAGCTCGGCAAGCGCGTCCGGCGCGCCTCGCGCGGCGCCATGGAGGCCCAGTCCGCCCTCCTCGCCTCCACCACCGAGGCCCTCCAGGGCCTGCGCGTCGTCAAGGCCAACACCGCCGAGCGCCTCGAGCTCGGCCGCTTCTCGCGCCACAACCGCGAGTACATGCGCCAGATCCTGCGCGCCCGCGCCGCCAAGGCGCTCGCCAGCCCGCTCCTCGAGACCATCTGCATCTTCGTGCTCGGCGCGTGGTTCCTCTACTTCGCCAAGCAGATCATCGACGAGGGCATCAAGCCCTCGCAGTTCCTCACGGCGCTCTTCGCGCTCGCCTTCGCCGCGGGCTCGCTCAAGCCGCTCACGTCGATCGTGCAGGAGATCCAGGCCTCGCGCCCCGCCGCGAAACGCCTG
>JBGTSD010000143.1:0-4996 GCA_041940385.1 Phycisphaerales bacterium
CCTGGTTGTCGCGAGACGAAAGACCCCTGGAAGACCACCAGGTTGATAGGCCGCGCGTGTAAGGGCTGAGAGGCCTTCAGCGGAGCGGTCCTAACGGTCGAAGGCTTGATCATGCCAACCGGGCGCCCCCGATCACTCGGGTCGCGCCCAACCATCCTCCACGAGCTTCTTACGCTCGTGCTCAATCATCTCGGTCTGCCCGACCGGCCCTCAACAGCCGGTCGCGACGCGACTTCATTCCATCCGGACCAATTCACCCGGCGCCCGCCCACCAGCGAGCGCCTGGCTTGTCGGTGAATACAGGTCAGGGGTCACACCTGTTCCCATCCCGAACACAGCAGTTAAGCCCTGGCCGCCGATGATACTGCCCTGCGGGAAAGTAGGTCATCGCCGACTTTACGGGCTCGATCAGGAAAAACCTGGTCGGGCCCTTTTTCATTTTTGACTGCGCCCGACTCACCCGGCGGACGCGCCCCCGCCCGCGCACGGATCGTTGAACGACCCCAGCACCACGTTCAGATCCTCGAAGTCCACCACGCCGTCGTCGTCGAAGTCCGCCCCGTCGTCGTACCCCGGCTCGCCCGCCTTCGTGTTGAACGCGCTCACCACGCGGTTCAGGTCCCCGAAGTCCACCCAGCCATCCCCGTTCGCATCGCCCGGGCAGAACACGAAGCGGACCGCGACGTGGTCGATCACGAACCCGTCCCCCGCGGCGTTGTTGATCTCGACGAACCGGATCGCCGCCGTCGACGGATTGTTCGCCTGGATGCGCACGTACCCGTTCCGCCCCCCGCCCGCGCTCAGCCCCGCCAGCGGCAGCAGCGGCCCCATCGGGAATCCGTTGATCGACAGCGTCGCGTGCAGGTCCATCTGCTGCACGCTGAAACCCAAGCTCCGCACCGGGGTGTCGAAGACCAACTGCACATCGCCCCAGTTCCCGGGGCCGACGTACGACGCGCTCTGATTGGTCGCGGTGTTCACGAGCACGCGCAAGCCGTCCCACGGCCCCAGGTCGAAGACGTTGCCGAAGGAGTCCTGCGCGACGGGATCGAACGTCGCCGGCAGCGTGCTCGTCGGGCCGTAGGCGCCCGCCGTCGGCGTGGTCACGGCGATCTGCAGACCCGGGATTAGCGCCGTGTCTTCGAAGTCCTCGATGACCGAGTCCGCCTCGACGCCGATCAGCGCGTCCGGCGCGCTCCAGAGCGCCGGCGGCACGCCGGTGACGGTGAAGAACTGCGCGTGGCACACCGGCGCCGCGGCGAGCGCGCCGAAGGCCGCGAATCGGTGGCGTGGACGAATCTGCATCATCGGTCGCTCTGCCCCGCGCCGGCCGGTCGGCGGCGCTCGGCTCTACGCTAGCAATCGCGGGCGATGCGCCAACCATGATTTCCCCGATGGGCCGCGTCGTCCGGCAGGGGCTCGCCGGCGCCTGCTATCCTCCGAACGAGGCAGCGCGAAAGGAGCCCCAGCCATGGCCCAATCCAGCGAGCACGCCGGCGCCCGGGTCGTCAGCTTGTACGACGACGAGGGCGAGGCCCTCATGACCAACGTCCCCTCGGACCACCTCACCCTCCTGCCCGATGCGCCGGAGGCGGCGCGCCGGACCGATCGCATCCGCATCCTCTGGGGCCAGCCGATGCTCGGCGACATTCTTGCCGGCCGCTACCGCACGGTGGTCTGCGGCGTGAACGCGCAGGACAACTCTCACGGCATCATCGCCCAGCTCGCGGAGATGCTGCCCGTCAGCCAGTGGTCCGCCGCGACGATCACCGCGCACGCCAAGATGTTCATGGACTCGATCGTCCGCCACGGCGGCGCGGAGATGGAGCCGTACGTGGTGAAGTTCGACCTCGAGACGGTCGAGGTGCTGGCGCTGCTGAGGCCGCACGCGCGGGACCACTTCACGCTGTCGGACATGACGCGCGGCTTCCGCCAGGTGGCGCGGATGCTGGAGAACCGGCGCGAGCGGCTGCCGGTGGCGTCGGTGTCGTTCCTGGGCGCGCGATCGAACAGGCTGGTCGATCCCGCGACCGGCAAGGAGCCGTCGTTCGAGACGGTGCTGCGCACGATGTACGACGCGGGGTATCGCGGCGACGTGTACCCGGCGCCGCAGGCCTGGTCGCACGGCAACGTCGGCGTGTTCTGCAGCTATCCCTTCCCGCCGTCGCTCGACGAGATGCGCCGCGGCGGGCACTAGAACGAACGGGAGTTTCCCGATGCAGGCGGCGTCCATCGCCTCGCGGATGCGCACCATGGCGCCGTCGCTGCGCGCGCTCCTCGACGGCGTCTCGCGCGATGATCTTCGCTGGCGGCCCGACCCGAACTCGTGGTCGATCCTCGAGATCGTCTGTCATCTCGCGGACGAGGAGGCGGAGGACTTCCGGCCGCGCCTGGAGTCCACGCTGCGCGACCCGGCCGCGCCGTGGCCTCCGCTCGATCTCGACGACGTCGCGCACAAGCGCGGCTACATCGACCGGGACCTCGCCGAGGCGCTGTCGCTCCTCGAGTCGAAGCGCGCGGAGAACCTGCGCTGGCTGGGCGGCGTCATCGCCGGCTCGCCGGACTGGTCGCGGGCGTACAGGCACCCGAAGATCGGGACGATCAGCGCGGCGGACCTGCTGTCCTCCTGGGCGGCGCACGATGCGCTGCACCTGCGCCAGATCGCCAAGCGGCTCTTCCAGCTCGCGCAGCGCGACGGCGCTTCAACGGAGTACGCGGGGGAGTGGAAGGCCTAGAGCGCGCGCAGGCGCGTCGAGGCCAGCTCGATCGCCTCGGCGCTGAGGTCGAAGCCGATCGCGCGGCGATCGAGTTTCGCCGCGGCGACAAGCGACGTGCCCGAGCCGCAGACCGGATCGAGCACGGTCCCATCCGGCGGGCAGCAGGCGCCGACGAGCGTCTCCAGCAGTTCGAGCGGTTTCTGCGTGGGCCAGCCGACGCGCTCGTGCGCCATGTTGTTGATCGCGGGAATCTCGAGCACGTCCGTGGCCTTCTTGGTCTGCCCGGCCATGCGCCGGCTCGTGGCGGGCACGCGCGGCGGATCGAACCAGTAGCGCTCGGGGTCCAGGCAATAGAAGAGGATGTCGTCGTGCTTGCGCGCGAAGCGGCGCGGCGAAGAGCCGCCGAGGCCATACGACCAGATCAGGTGGTTCACGAACCGATCCTCGCCGAGCAGCTCGTCGAGCAGCACGCGCACGCGGTGGCTGGTGCGCCAGTCCACGTGCAAAAGGACGGAAGCGGTGGGGCGGAGCGCCGGGAGCGTGGCGACGAGGCGTTCGCGCAGCCAGTCGATGAAGGCGCCGGTGTCGGTCCAGCGATCGTCGAAGGCGCCGCGGGATGATTCCTGCTTGCGACCCGTGTTGAACGGCGGATCGGCGTAGAGGAGGTCGATGGAGTGGGGCTCGAGTCGCGCCGCCAGATCGAGCCAGTCGCCGCGGGCGAGGCGCACACCGGGCCGGAGATCGAGCCACGCCTCGGCGCTGCGGACGCTGGATTCGGCGGCGGGTCCGGGCATTCGAGCAGTCTACCCGCGGCGCGTCCTGTTCCCGTACACTCCGCCCCCCAACCGCACGACAGGAGGCGCTTCGTTGGCAGGATCGAGCAGCAAGCAGAAGAAGAAGGGCCGCGGCAAGAAGAAGCAGCGGATGGCGGACACCGCCGACCGGCACCGGCTCTACGAGCTGGCGGTGCAGTGCGTCGAGGCGGAGATCGACTTCGTGGACGAGACGTTCAAGAAGCTGCGCAAGCGCAAGGCCAAGGTGCTTCGCGAGGACTTCTGCGGCACGGGCAACTCCTCCTGTGAGTGGGTGAAGCGCCGGAAGGACAACATCGCCTACGGCGTGGACCTCGATGAAGAGGTGCTCGGCTGGGGCGAGAAGAACCGCGTGGGCCGGCTCAAGCCGGACCGGCGCAAGCGCGTGCACCTGGTCAACGGCAACGTGCTGACCGCGAAGACGCCGCCGGCGGACGTCGTGCTCGCGATGAACTTCTCGTACTGGATCTTCAAGACGCGCCAGGACATGCGCAGCTACTTCAAGTCCGCCTACAAGCACCTGAAGTCGGACGGGATCTACTTCCTCGACTTCTACGGCGGCTCGGACACGATGAAGGAGATGCGCGAGAAGCGCCCGATCAAGGGACCGGGCGGGCTGAAGTTCACCTACATCTGGCACCAGGCGGAGCTCGAGCCCCTCAGCGGGCACATGCGGTGCTACATCCACTTCGCGTTCCCCGACAAGTCGAAGATGAACAAGGCGTTCTCCTACGACTGGCGGCTGTGGACGATGCCGGAGATCCGCGAGCTGCTGCTCGAGGCGGGCTTCCGCAAGGTCACCGTGTACCTCGAGGGGACGGAGGAGGACACCGGCGAGGGCGATGGCGACTTCCAGCCGGCCGAGGAGGGCGAGGCGGACCTCGCCTGGATCGCGTACATCGTCGCGGAGAAGTAGGGCTTCGGCGTACGATGGGTCGGGCCCCGCGGCGGGGCCGCCGGAGCCGGTGGACATGAGCGTTTCCCGCGTCATTTCGGGTCTGGAGGCCGTGGTCGGCCGGGAGCACGAGCCCGTCGTGGGCCTGCTCGCGGAGGGCCTCGCGCGCGTCGAGCAGCGCTTCGAATCGCAGCTCCGCTCCGACCTGCCGCCGGTGCGCGACCTCATCGAGCACGTCGAGCGCTACCGCGGCAAGATGCTCCGCCCTGTCATCGTGCTGCTCACCGGCCTCGCCCAGAAGGGCCCCGGCGCCACGGCCGACGACCTCACCGACGCGCACGTCGTTGTCGGCGCCGTGGTCGAGATGATCCACGTCGCGACGCTCGTCCACGACGACGTCCTCGACGAGGCCGAGACACGCCGGCGTGCTCAGACGGTCAACAACCTGCGCGGCAACGAGGTCGCCGTCATCCTCGGCGACTACCTCATCTCATCCGCGTTTCACCTCTGCAGCACGCTCGATGCGCAGACCACCGCGCTCCTCATCGGCGGCGTGACCACGCGCCTCTGCG
>JBGTSD010000144.1:0-4935 GCA_041940385.1 Phycisphaerales bacterium
GCTGCGCGACGGCGACAAGTCCCGCTGGATGGGCAAGGCCGTCTCCCGCGCCGTTCTCAACGTCCGCGAACGCATCGCCCCCGAGATCCTCGGCATGGACGCGCGCGACCAGCGCGCCATCGACGCCGCGATGATCGACCTCGACGGCTCGAAGAACAAGGCCAACCTCGGCGCCAACGCCGTGCTCGGCGTCTCGCTCGCCACCGCCAAGGCCGCCGCGGAGATGAGCGGCCTGTCGCTCTACCGCTACATCGGCGGCGCCGGCGCCTGCACGATGCCCGCGCCGATGCTCAACGTCCTCAACGGCGGCAAGCACGCCGACAACACCGTGGACTTCCAGGAGTTCATGATCCAGCCGTGGGGCTTCGACGACTTCGAGGAAGCGCTCCGCGCCGGCGTCGAGATCTACCACGCGCTCGGCAAGGTGCTCCACGACAAGGGCCTCTCGACGGCGGTGGGGGACGAGGGCGGCTTCGCGCCGAATCTCAAGGACAACGAGGACGCGCTCCGCCTGCTCGAAGAGGCCGTGAAAAAGGCCGGCTACAAGTGGGGCGAGCAGGTGTTCGTCGCGCTCGATCCCGCCATGAGCGAGCTGTGGAACGAGGCGCAGAAGCGCAAGCGCGAGGGCTACTGCCTCTTCAAGTCGAACGCCGATCGCGTCATGACCAGCGACGAAGTCGTCGCGTTCTGGGCGAAGTGGCGCGAGAACTATCCCATCCGCTCCATCGAGGACGGCCTCGCCGAGAACGATTGGGCCGGCTGGAAGCGCCTCACCGAACGCATCGGCGCGTCCACCCAACTCGTGGGAGACGACCTCTTCGTCACCAATCCCGAGTTCCTCGCGCGCGGCCTGCGCGAGGGCTGCGCCAACGCGATCCTCGTGAAGGTCAATCAGATCGGCACGCTCAGTGAAACCCTTGACGCCGTGAATCTCGCGCAGCGCCACGGCTACAGCGCCGTCCTCTCCCACCGTTCCGGGGAGACCGAGGACGCCACCATCGCCGACATCGCCGTCGCCACCAACTGCGGACAGATCAAAACCGGCGCACCCGCCCGCAGCGACCGCAACGCGAAGTACAATCAACTGCTGCGCATCGCCGAAGAACTTGGCGACAGCGCGATCTACGGCGGCGCTGCATGGCGGAAGGGCTGACGCGCTTCGGTCGCGCGGCGCCCCCGGCCGGCGAACCCCGATGTCACGACAGCGGACGCAAACTCTCATCGCCGGCGCCTCGCTGCTCGCCGCCGCCGCACTCGGCGCCTGGGGGGCCGTCGACCTCGTCCGCTACGAATCCGGATGGCGTGAAGCCCAGCAACGCGCGCTCCGACTGCGCCGCATGGAGCGCGTCGAGATGTCCATCATCCGCCTCCTCGCCGCCGAGCACGACGGCGGGATCGAGGACGACCGCGCCGCCCTCGCCGCCGCCGTGTCGTACACCGGCGAGCTGATCGAGCGTTGGGAGCCCTACGCCATCGCGCCCGTCCCGGAGTCGCTGTCACGGTTCGGCGCGCTCGATCCGGCCGTGGTCTCGATTCCTTCCGAGGTCGAGGAACTTGCCGTCGACGCGCTGCGCGACCTGCAGGAGCGGAGCGAGGGCCAGGACCGCGAGATCCTCGCACTGCTCGAGGAACAAGCCGGCGTCTGGCGACAGGGCCAGGCGCTGTCGCTGCTGATCGCCGCGCTCACGGTCGGCGTCGGCGGCAGCTTCGTCGCCCTCGCCCTCGCCGAGCGCCGCACGCAGCAGACGCGCCGGCGACTCGAAGAGGTCACGTCCAATCTCCCCGCGGCCGTGTACCGCGCCGTCCTCTCGCCGAAGAAGCCGCTGCGCTACGCCTACATGAGCGAGGGCATCGAGGGCATGCTCGGCCTCTCCGCGAAGGACGTCGTGCGTGACGCCGAGGCCGCGATGAGCCGCATCGTCCCCGAAGACCGGCCTCGCTTCGAAGCGGCGCTCCGGCGCGCGCTCGAGGGCGGACCGGTCGAGGACACCGAGATCCGCTTCACCGACACCTCGGGCCGCGTGCGCTGGATCCGGCGCTCGGCGTGCGCAACGCGTCTTTCCGGCGGCGATGTCGCGCTCGACGGCGTCCTCATCGACGTCACCGCGCTCAAGCAGGCCCAGGACGAGCTGGTCGCCAGCGAGAGCCGCTACCGCGCGCTCGTCGACAGCAGCCCCGACGGCATCCTCGTGCACCAGGACATGAAGGTCGTCTACGCCAACGAGCGCTGCGCCGCGCTCTTTGGCGCGCCGAGCGCCGACGCCCTCGTCGGGACGCCCGTCATGAATCTCGTGCACCCGGACCTGCGCCCGACCGTCGGCGCCCGCATCGCGCGCCTCTACAGCGCCGAGGGCTCCAGCCCTCCGCTCCAGGAGCGCCTGATTCGTCTCGACGATCAGATCTTTCACGCCGAAGTGCAGGGCGCGCCCTGCACGCACGAGGGCAGGCCTGCGGCCCAGGTCATCATCCGCGACGTCTCCGAGCGACTCCGCCAGGAGGACCGCCTCCGCCTTCTCAACCGCGAACTTCAGCACCGCGTCAAGAACAACCTCGCCGCCGTGCAGTCTGTCGCCGATCAGACCGCGCGCCATTCGCAGACCGTGCAGGAGTTTCGCGACAAGTTGCTCCAGCGCGTCCAGGCCATGTCGCGGATGAACGAGCTCATGCGCCGCATCGGCGAGAGCGCTATCGGACTCCGACCGCTCTTCGAGCGCACCCTCGAGGCGTACCTCGACATCGACGACGCCGTGACGCTCGATGGGGACGACGACGTGGTCGTCACCGCGCGCGCCGCCGAGGTGCTCAATCACGTCGTCAACGAGCTCGCCGTCAACGCCGCCAAGCACGGCGCCCTCGCCCGGCCCAACGGCTCCGTGCGTCTGCAATGGACGCAGGACGACCAGGGCGAGGTGCACATCCATTGGCACGAACGTGGCGGGCCGCGCCTCGCGACCTTCCCGCCCTCGCGGGGCTTCGGCGCCCAGGTCATCGAAGGCAGCGTGCCCTATGAACTCGGCGGCGCCGTCACGTGGAACGTGCGCAACGGCGAACTGATCTGCGAGATCACGCTCCCGCGCTCAGCCATCGCGCCCGTCGACGACGGCGTCGGCTCGTCGACGTCGTAGCCCGGCGCCGCAGCAGAACGCCGCGATCACCAGAGCCCCGCTCGGCGAGGGAATCTCGACCGGGTCCGGCCGATCGTCGTCGAGCCGTCCCGATTGATCCCGCGCGCCGCCGCGATAGACGAGGTTGTTCCGGCCCGCGCTGCCGCCGTCGGGCAGCCGGTCCATGAGATCGCCGGGGTTCAGCATCTCGCCGAGCATGATCTTCATCGGCGCCAGCTCGCCGCCGTCCGCCGGGCGCAGCACCATGCCGACGAGCATCGCGCCCTCCGGCGCCTGGCCCGCGATCCGCCACGCGTCAAGATCGATGCCCACGCCCGCGATCTCGAGCCCGCCCGCCTCCACCGCGCCGTACGACTCGCCCGGCGACACCAGCACCGCATCGCCCTCGACCAGTTCCAGCCGCGCCACGCCCAGCCGCGCGGCATTGTCGGCGGCGCGCGCCAGACGGTCGGAGTCACGCTCAAAACCGATGGCGTGGGTCGTTGGATCACTGAGCAGCCATTCGATCGCGACCGAGCCCGATCCGGTGCCGATGTCCCAGAGCAGTTCGCCTGGTCGCGGGGCCAGTGCCGACAGCGCCAATGCGCGGACGGGGCGCTTGGTGATCTGTCCATCATGCGCGAACCAGTCATCGTCCAGCCCGCTCACGCTCGGCAGGACACGACCCTCCCCGGCAGGCTCGATCGCCACCGCGACGGGATGCGCGATATCGGTCCATTCGAGCGCCGCCGCCGTGCCGTGTCGCACACGCTCGCGCGGTCCGCCCAAAGCCTCCAGCACGGTCAGCGCACTGTCGCCGAAACCCCGCTCGGACAACCATGCGGCCAGACCCGTCACAGAAGCGCCGTCGCGCATCAACGCCAGTATCCGGCGGCCGGGTGCCAGATGCGGGCGCAACGTCTCCAGCGGTCGCGCATGAAGCCCGACGCTGTGGATCGTCTCGACCGGCCAGCCCAGCCGCGCCGCCGCCAGCGACAGGGTAGAGGGCGCAGGATAGGCCACCCACTCCCCCGGCGCCAGATGACGGGTCACCACCGACCCCGCCCCAAACCAGAAGGGATCGCCCGAGGCGAGCATCACCACCCGCTCCCCCCGCCGTTCGATCATCATCGGCACCCCGTCGGCAAAGGGCACCGGCCAGACGAGTCGCTCGGCTCGGCCCGTCTTGGGGAGCAGCGACAGGTGACGCGGCGCGCCCATCACGCTATCGGCGGCCTCGATCGCGGCACGCGCGGGGGTGCTCAGGCCATCCCAGCCGTCCTCGCCGATCCACTTCGTGTCCGGCAGATCCTCGGTCGGATAGCCCGACATGTTGACGTAGGAGGGATCGTAGTCGAAGACCAAGGGCATGTAGGTGCGGAGCTCTTCGAACTCACAGACGTAACCGAGGGAGCCGTAGTCGACCCCACGCTTCGGTTCGTATTCCTGATCCGTCCACTTGGTGTTGGTGCGCTTGACCTTGGCGCGGCGCAAGCCGTAGGGATAGACCGTCGCGCCGGAGGACGAGTCCTTGCTCATTGCCGGTGCGATGTAGATGTGCGCTTGGTTCCAATGTCCCTTCTTGCGGGCATAGACGCAGTGGCCGCAGGTCAGGGCCATGTAGGGGCCGACCACGGTGGCGCTGCCCCGGGCTTCGAAGTCGCCGTCGCGTCGCGCTTCCTGACGGGGATGCTGCTGGCCGGGGTCTACCCGCCGGCAATGAAGATGATCGCCGGCTGGGGCTGGAGACGCTGGAGGCCTTCGAGGCGATCAAGCAGAAATGCCCCGGCGTTCACACGCTATTGGGGCTGAGCAACATCAGCTTCGGCGT
>JBGTSD010000145.1:0-4650 GCA_041940385.1 Phycisphaerales bacterium
GCGTCAGGCGCGAAACCGGGCGCGTTCGCAGCACCGTCCAACCGATTCATGCCCCGACCGACACCCACCTCTGGGCCCGGGACTTCACCCACGAGATGGCGGCCACGTGGCCGATACAGATCGAAGTCGCCCAGGCCCTGGTCGACGAGATGCGCCTCGATACGACGCCGGACGAGCGGGCCCGCCTGACCGCGACGCCATCCGCCAGTCCGGTGGCCCACGAGGAGTACCTGCTCGGACGCCACTTGTTGTGGAAGTTCATCGAGGCGGATCGGGTACGGGCGATCGAGCACTTCAATCGGGCGATTGCCGCCGACCCGCAGTACGCGGCCCCGTACGCGGCGCTCGCCCACGCCTGGTGGATGCGAGGGGTCCTCGGCCCGCTCGATCTCAAGGACGTTGCCGCGCCGGCCCGGGAGGCCGCCCTGGCGGCGCTGGCCCGCGACGAGCGCAACGCGGAGGCGCATGCTGCGCTGGCATACGTCCAGGGCATGTTCGATTGGGACTGGCCCCGCGCCGAGGCGACCATTCAGCGCGCCGTGGCGATCGAGCCCAACAGCGTCGACGCACGGTACGTGCACGCGCTGCTGCTCATGGCGATGGGCCGGCTCGACGACGCATTGTCGGCGATCGATCAGGCCGCGCGACTGGATCCCCTGTCGGCGCAGGTTCAGTCGACCTACGGCCGCATTCTGTATCGTGCGCGGCGATTCGACGAGGCCCGCGCGCGCCTCGAGCGGGCCCTCGAACTGGAGCCGCGGAACGCCGGCGCTTACGGACGGCTCGCCGACGTGCACGGGCAGCTTGGACGCTACGAGCAGGCGCTCGAGGCGCTGGACAGGATGCGCGCCGTGTCGGACTCTCCCCCCTGGCGATTCGCGGAGGCACGGGCGCGCATCCTCGCGCAGGCCGGGCGTACGAACGAAGCCCGGAAGCTCCTGGCGGAGGTGCCGCGGCAGATCCCGCAGCGGGCCGCGGTGTTCGCGGCCCTGGGCGAGAACGATGCCGCCTTCGCGTCGCTGTTGCGGTCCCTCGACCAGCGCGATTCCTGGCTGCTCTTCATCAAGAGCGACCCGACCTTCGATGCGCTGCATCGCGATCCCCGCTGGGCGACCGTGCTGCAGCGCATGAACCTCGGCGAGTGAACCCTCCGGCCGACTCAGCGCGCGACGGCAGGCCCGAACCACTACCGCATGCGCGCCGACTGTCGTCAGCCTTTGAGTTTCGCCACGACTGCGCGAGCCAAGGCGAGCAAATCCTGTTTCATCTTCTCGTTCACGCCCGTCTCATTCGAGAACGAGACCGTAATCATCGTCCGTCCGGTCAGCACGTAAACCCGGCCCGGGTGCCAGAAATATGCGGCATCGCCGACGCCGCTCACGGACTCGGGCTTCTCACCTTGCTCGACGAGCACTTTCTTGAACTCGTCGAAGTCGGCTCTCGCCGTGGGGCTCAATGCGATGGTGACGCCGCTTTGGACTCGCCCAGGAAATCGGCAACTCGATTCACCCGGCCCAGGTCCTTTCTCAGAACGCGGTTTGCCGAAATCCTTGCGCCCGAGGATTGTCGTCACCTCGACCGGAGAGATGACGGCGCACGCTTCCGGCACACTCGTCTGCGCATGGCCGATGTGCACCGGCAGCGACGTGACGGCAGCCAGGGTCATACATAGCGACAGGGGATGCTTCATCGAGTCGATCCTGCTAGTGGACTGTATCGGTCATTTCGGTAGTGGATCTCGGAGCGCGGCGCCCGGCTGGCAAGGCGCGAGCGGCCTTCGGCATCGCGACGATCCGGGTCTCGCTGATTTCGACTTCAGCATGACCGCTCCGGACGCAGAGCAGTCTACTGCGGGTTCCGGAAATCTGCGCGCGGTCCCTGCCGTCACGGTCCGCTCCGGCAGGACGGTGACGCACGTTTCGGCGCGTTCCCAGATGGTCCTGGCGCTGATGCGGGTGCGTCAGTCGCGCGACGCCGCGGGCGGCAGAATGTTTTCGAGGACCCAGAGCTCCGGCGGCACGTCGTTGACCACTGAGAACGCGAGCTGCCGGCCGTCAGGACGCATCGAGGGCGATTTGATGCGGCCGGCGAAGCGGACCTGCGCGGGATTGGAGGTTACGCCAAGCCGCTCGGGTGCGCCGCCGCCGACTGGAACGCGCCAGAGGAAGTTGCCGCCGTTGCCCGTGTCGTCCTTGGCAAACAGCACGTGCTTCTGATCGTGGCTCCACCCGATCGAGTTGAACCGCGAACCGTCGGACCAGTTCGAGGCTTCGAAGAGAACCCGCCGCGCGCCACCCTCGCTCGGCATCACGGCAATCTGATTGACGGGATGGCTGGCCGTCGATTCGTTGCCGAGGAAGGCCAGCTGCGTCCCATCGGGTGAGAGCGCGATCGAGCCGAACCAGCCCTTGACGAGCTCGGTTTCGCGACCCGTGGCGAGATCGAGCCGCGCGAGCCGGTTCTGCCCGTCGGCGTAGACGAGGGTGCGTCCATCCGGGCCGAGCTGCGGCTGGCTGGCGACGATCCCCTGACCGAGCGTCGTTTTCAGTCGGTCGAGCGTCCCTGTGCTCGCGTCGATTCGATAATAGGAGAGCCCTTTTCGCTCGGGCTCCCGGCCGACCACGAGCAGAGATTGGCCGTCGGGAAACCAGCGGACGCTCGCCTGGTGAATGTTCGGCACCCTGAGATTGATGGTGATCTCGCGTTCGTCGCCTGACGCCGACCGGATGACGAGCGCCACGGCCCCCACGGCGGGGCGTTGCCGTCTCGAGTAATACGCGACCCTCGTGCCATCCGGCGACCACGCCGGGCTGCTGTTGTTGTTGAGATGCCGCTCGGTCAGCAGGACGGCCGGCTGTTTCACGGTCAGGTCCGGTTCGACATCCGCGACATACACGTTCGTGCCGCCTCCGCCCCTGATGTAGTAGAGGTTGCCGTTTCGGGACGTGCCGATCGGGTAATCGCTCACCTCCGTCGCGACCAGCCGTGCACGGCCCATCGGTTTGCCGTCCGCCACGTCGATCATCCACAGGGCGTCAGTCCCGGAACGGTCGCTGAGAAACAGCAGCCGCGTGCCGTCATTCGTCCAGAACGGGTGCATGTCTTCGGCGGGATGGGTAATGACCGCTTCCGCGCCGCCATCGAGCGGCAGGAGATGAATGTCGCGCGCGTTCGCGCGCGCGCTGGGCAACCGGTCGTACGCCAGATAGCGCCCATCCGGGGACAGGCTCCCCCTGGTCATCTCGCCGGGCGTCACCGTCTTGAGCGGCCGAAGGCTTCCGTCGGCGACGGCGATCAGCGCGATCTCGGCCGTGTCGTCCTTCAGCGCACGGATCACCACGAGCTGCCTGCCGTCGGGCGTCCACGCGAACGGCCTGATCCAGGTCATGTCGCCGCGGCGATGGATCACCCGCATGCCCGAGCCGCCGGCCCCGTTCAGGGGCATCAGGCGCAGGTCGTAAAAGTATGCGGCGTCTTCGTCCGTGAACCACGAGAAGGCGATTGCCCGTCCGTCGGGAGAGATGACGGAGAATTCCGCGAAGTCGCCGGACTTGATCCAGCCGCCGGTGTTGGTGAGGCGCCGATTGGTACCCGTCGCGAGGTCGCGGATGGCCAGGTCGCCGGTCGACCAGTCCGTGAAGCTCAGATAGCGGCCATCCGCCGATATGGATCCCTGTCCATCGACCAGTTCGTCGGCCCAGAGCTGCCGTGCGGCGCGCCCGGATCGCGGACCAGGCGTCGCGCCGAGCGCGGCGAGGCTCGCCCGCGCTTCCGCGACGGCGGTCGCCTGATCGGAAAACTCCTTGACGATCCGCTCGTAGATCTTCCGCGATTCGGCGTCACCCAGCTTCTGGCGGGCCCGGGCCATCCGGAGCAGCGCCTGCGCGGCGACGGCGCGGTTCCGGCCGGCGCGCGCCACGATCGCCGAGTAGGCCTCGATGGCCGCCTCGAGGTCGCCGGTCACCGTCTCGTTCTGAATCGCCCGCTGCAGATCGACTTCGAGGTTCTGCGCGATCGCGATCGTCAGCGATGCCAGCGACGCGATCACCGTCACGAGCACCCGGCGTCCGGCGCGTGCCCTTCGCTTCCCGTTCTGCGCGTTTCTGTTCATGGTCCTGCGCGCCTCCCGATTGCCGATGTTGACGCGCCGTTGTGAGGAGACATCGACCGCTCTGTGAGGATTGCGTCAGATTTCAGCCGTCGAACCGGTAGCCCATGCCACGAACGCTCACGAGGAACCGGGGGGCGGCCGGCTCGGGCTCGATCTTGCGGCGCAGGTTCACGATGTGGGCGTCGACCGCCCGATCCGTGACGTGCACGCCGTGCTCCCACGCCGCGTCGAGCAATTGGTTGCGGCTCAGCACGCGTCCCCGGCGCCTGATGAAGGTGGCCAGGAGCTTGAACTCGATTGGCGTCATGTCGACGGTCTCACCGGCGCGGAGGACCTGCACCCGGGCGAAATCCACCTCGACGTCGCCGAACCGGTAGGTGTCGCCGGCCGGAGGGGCGAGGCGGCGCAGCACGGCCTTGACCCGCGCCAGCAGCTCGCGCAGGTCAAAGGGCTTGGTCACATAGTCGTCCGCCCCCACCTCGAGGCCGACCACCTTGTCGATGGGATCGCCGCGGCCGGTCACGATGACCAGGCCGCAA
>JBGTSD010000146.1:0-4519 GCA_041940385.1 Phycisphaerales bacterium
GTCGTACTGGCGGAGCAGGCGGTCGTGCTGGGTCTCGGCGAGGAGGACGCCGTCGGTCATGACCTTGACGAGCGTGCGCGGGCTGGTGTGATCGGTGAAGCGGACCTTGAAGCCGACGGAGCGGCCGAGGGGCTGGCCGAGTTCTTCGGCGACGCGCGTGGCGACGGCGCGTGCGGCAATGCGGCGCGGCTGGGTGTGGCCGATGAGGCCGTCGGCGCCACGACCGATGGAGAGACAGATCTTGGGGAGCTGGGTGCTCTTGCCGGAGCCGGTGTCGCCGCAGACGACGACAACCTGGTGTTTGCGGATGGCCTCGGCGATCTCTTCGCGCTTCTGCGCGATGGGGAGATCTTCGGGGAAGGTGGGGACCGGGCGCGTGGCGTCGCGTTCGCGCCGGCGCTGGGCGGAGCGGTCGATGGCTTCGGCGATCTGGGCGAGGGCGTGGGCGACGTCGGCGCCGCGCTGGGCGGCGCGTTCGGCGCCGGCGAGGCGCTTGCTGAGCGCAGCGCGATCGGCGGCGAGGCAGTCGCCGAGACGTTGTCGGAGATCGTGGGGGTTGGGCGCCGACATGACCATCGCCCCAGCCGGGTCTGGAGGAGAGAGTTCGACCCGGCCGGGGGCGGATGGTATTCGCTGGGTTACGTCGTGTAGTACGCGTTGATTTTGATGTAGCCCTCGGTGAGGTCGCAGGTGAGGTAGGTGGCATCGGCCTGGCCGCGGCCGAGGGAAATGTCGATGTGGACATCGGGGCCGGCGAAGGCGGGGGCGAGGCGTTCGCGCGGGAGGTTGGTGGGCGCGCCGTCCTCGAAGATGGTGAGGCCGCCGACGCGGATGACGACCTGGTTCATGTCGAGTCCCGGCACATTCGGCGCGCGGCCGACGGCGGCGGCGATGCGTCCCCAGTTGGGGTCGCCGCCGGCGATGGCGGTGCGGACGAGCAGCGACGAGCCGACGGTGCGCGCGACGGCGTCGGCCTCGTCCTCGGTGAGGGCGTCGGCGACGGCCACGTGAATGACCTTTTTCGCGCCCTCGCCGTCGCGGACAATCTTGAGCGCGAGTTCGCGGCAGATGCGCTCGATGGCCTCGCCGACGACGGCCTCGGGAAACTCGCCGGCCTCGCCGGAGGCCATGGCGTAGACGCAGTCGTTGGTCGAGGTGTCGCCGTCCACGCTGACGCGGTTGAATGTGCGCACGGTGGCGGACGAGAGCATGCGCTGGAGCGCCTCGGGCGCGACGGCGGCGTCGGTCATGACCACGCCGAGCATGGTGGCCATGTTCGGATGGATCATGCCCGAGCCCTTGGCGACACCGGAGACGTGGAACGTGCGGCCGTCGACGGTGACGCGGAGATCGACCGCCTTGGTGCAGGTGTCGGTCGTGAGGATGGCTTCGGACGCCGCGGTGAGCGCGTCGGGATTGGCACTTTCGATCAGCGCGGGCATCGCGTGCGCGATCTTCTCGACCTCCAGGTGCGGGCCGATGACGCCGGTGGAGGCAATGAGGACTTCCTCGGGGGGGCAGGCGAGCGCATCGGCGAGGAGAGTCGCCATCGCGACGGCGTTGGCCATACCAAGCTCGCCGGTGGCGGCGTTGGCGCAGCCGGAGTTGATGAGGACAGCGCGGCCCTGTCCGATGCAGGCGGCGAGGTGCTGCTTGCTGAGCGTGACGGGCGCGGCGCAGAGGACGTTCTGCGTGAAGACGCCGGCGACGGCGCAGCCGGCGGGCGCGAGGAAGAGGGCGAGGTCGGGCTTGCCGCTCTTGCGCAGGCCGCAGGACACGCCGGAGGCGGTGAAGCCTCGCGGACAGGTCGCTCGCGTGGTGTCGAGGTCGAAGTGGGCGATGGGGGAGTGGAGGGTGGAAGCGGTCATGGGTTGGCCTCCTTCTCGCGGTTCGTGGCGAGGAGACGGCGTGCGAGCTGGAGCGCGTCGTTCACGCGCGAGGGCGCCGTGCCGCCGGGCACGTTGCGCCGGGCGAGCGTGGCGTCGAGGGTGAGCGCGTCGTGGACGTCGGCCTGGATGGCCGGCGCGACGCGCTGGAATTCGGCGATGGAGAGGGCTTCGAGCGGCTTGCCCTGCTCGAGTGCGATTCGGACGATGCGCCCCGCGATTTCGTGCGCCTCGCGGAACGGCACATCCTTACGGACGAGGTAGTCGGCGAGTTCGGTGGCGTTGGAATACCCGGCGGCGGCGGCGCGGGCGCAGGCGTCGAGGTTGAGCTTCAATCCGTCAAGAACGATCGGCGTGACGCGCAGTGAGAGCGAGAGATGACGGAGCGCGTCGAAGAGTGGCTCCTTGTCTTCCTGAAGATCCTTGTTGTACGCGAGAGGCAGGCCCTTGAGCGTGGTGAGGAGCGCGACCAGCGAGCCGGTGATGCGCCCGGACTTGCCGCGGAGGAGTTCGAGTGCGTCGGGGTTCTTCTTCTGCGGCATGAGCGACGATCCGCTGGTGACGGCGTCGCTGAGGGTGAGGAGGCCAAACTCGGCGGAGGAGTAGACGATGAGGTCCTCGGCGAAGCGGGAAAGGTGCACCGAGCAGAGCGCGCAGGCGTGGAGCGCGTCGACGACGAAGTCGCGATCGGAGACGGCGTCGAGGCTGTTGCGCGTGGGGCCGGCGAAGCCGAGGGACTTCGCGAGCGCGTCGCGGTCGATGGGGAAGGTCGTGCCGGCGAGCGCGGCGGAGCCGAGGGGGCAGAGGTTGGCGCGCTGAATCGCGGCGTGAAAGCGGTCGGCGTCGCGGTCGAGCGATTCGAAGTGCGCGAGGCACCAGTGCGCGAAGAGGACGGGCTGCGCGGGCTGGAGGTGCGTGTAGCCGGGGAAGGGCGCCGCGGGGAAGCGGGCGGCGGCGTCGAGGAGGGAGGACTGCGCGGCGCGGATCTCGGCGATCCGGGCGCGGCACTGTTCGCGGGTGTAGAGGCGCAGGTCGGTGGCGACCTGGTCGTTGCGGCTGCGCCCGGTGTGGAGCTTCTTGCCGAGGGCGCCGACTCTTTCAACGAGGCGCGTTTCCACCCAGGAGTGGACGTCTTCATCGGAGGCGGAGGCAATCGCCCCGGGATCAGCGGCGGTCATGGCCGCGATCTCGCGGAGCGCGACGGAAATCGTGTCCGCCTCGTGGGCGGAGAGGACGCCGGCGCCGGCGAGGGCGTGGGCCCAGGCGATGGAGCCGGCGATGTCGTGCTGGACGAGGACGTGGTCGAACGGGAGGGAGTCGTTGAGCGCACGGAACAGCGGGTCGCTCTGACCCTCGAAGCGTCCGCCCCACATCGACTGACCGGTGGTCACTTCACGGTTTCTTTCTGCTTCAGCGCGCTGATGCGCTGGGGCAGCGAGAAGAGGCGGATGAAGCCCTCGGCGTGGGACTGGTCGTAGACGGCGTCCTCGCCGAAGGTCGCGAAGGACTCGGAGTAGAGCGAGTTGGGCGAGCGGCGCTTGACGGCGACGGCGTGGCCCTTGTGGAGGCGCACGACGACTTCGCCGTCGAGCTTGGTCGCCATGGAGTCGATGGCGGCGGAGAGGGACTCGCGGATGGGCGTGAACCAGCGGCCGTCGTAGACGAGCTCGGCGAACTTCAGGCCGATCTCCTCGCGCTGGTGGAGCGTCTCGCGGTCGTAGACGAGTTCTTCGAGCGCGCGGAGCGCCTCCACGACGACTGTGCCTCCGGGGGTCTCGTAGCAGCCGCGGGACTTCATGCCGACGAGGCGGTTCTCGACGATGTCGATGCGTCCGACGCCATGGAGGCCGGCGATGGTGTTGAGCTTGGCGATGAGCGCGTCGCCGGCGAGGGCTTCGCCGTTGAGGGCGACGGCGCGGCCGTGCTTGAAGGTGAGCGCGACTTCGGCGGGCTCGTTCGGCGCGTCGAAGACGGAGCGCGTCAGCATCCAGACGTCTTCCGGGGGCGCGTTCCACGGGTCCTCGAGGGCGCCGCCCTCGTGGGAGATGTGGAAGAGGTTTCGATCGCGCGAGTAGATCTTCTCGAGACTCGCGGACGTGGCGACGTTGCGCTCCTTGAGGTAGGCTAGGAGCTGCTCGCGGGAGCGGAGATTCCATTTGCGCCAGGGGGCGATGACCTTGAGGTAGATGCCGCTGTTCTCGGACAGCTCGATGGCTCGGAACTTCCGGAAGTCGCCCCGTTGGACGAAGGTCTGCGTGGGGCTGGGGAACACGACCGCGGGCCCCTGCAGGTAGCTCTTGTTGCCGCTCTCGTCGAGCAGGATGCAGTACTCCAGTCGCTCGAGGGTGACCGCGTCGCGCACGTAGCCGCCGCCTCGATCGGGGACGACCTCCACGCCGGTCGGCGGGATGTAGAAGGACACGTCGGTGCCCTTGATGACCAGTAGCTTCCCCATGGTCAGCTCGGGCACGTCGCGGACTTCGGGCGGCGCGTCCTCGCCGGGGGTCTGCGG
This sequence comes from Phycisphaerales bacterium, assembly GCA_041940385.1. Classification (GTDB taxonomy): domain Bacteria; phylum Planctomycetota; class Phycisphaerae; order Phycisphaerales; family UBA1924; genus JACVCK01. The sequence goes on from JBGTSD010000146.1 coordinate 4,399, forward strand.
CTTGATCACCGCGTTGCCCCAGTTGGCCTTGGCCGCCTCCTCGTCGTAGACGCGCACGACCAGGTACTGGTTGGAGCGCAGGTGGTGTCCCTGGATGACCCGCACCATCTGGCCGGGCCAC
>JBGTSD010000147.1:0-4402 GCA_041940385.1 Phycisphaerales bacterium
CGGCGACAAGGACAGCTTCACCCCGCCGCGGCTCGCAGAAGAGATGGCGAAAGCCATCCCCGATTGCGAGCTCGTGATGACGAACGGCACGCACGTCGTTCCGCTCGAGCACAAGAAGCTCGTCGAAGAGAAGATCGACGGGCTGTTCGAGAGGATCGCCGAGAAGCACGGGGGCTAGGGCGCGGGCGCGAGAGCGGGCGAGGCCGAGGGCGAGGGCGGTCTGGGCGCGGGCGTGAGCGCGCGAGGGCGTGGGCGCGTGCGCGTGCGATGGAGAGAGAGCGGGCGGGGCGCGGCGCGATCCAACACCCACCCATAGAAACAATGCCCCCCACTTCGATCGCGTCCGCGTGCTGCAGTCGGTACCGACGCGATCGACCTGCCGCCCATCGCGCGGTAGCTGCCGGGTTTCGATCGCGCCGAGCGGTCGCGCGCGTTTTGGGCGGTGCGCACGCATCAGTCCCGGCGGTCGGCGCGATCCAACACCCACCCATAGAAACAATGCCCGGCACTTCCATCGCGTCCGCGGTGCAGCGGTCCGCGTCGGCGCGATCCAACTGCGGCCCATAGCGCGCTATCCACCCGGTTTCGATCGTGTGGAGCGGTCGGCGCGCGGGTTGGGTGGCGCGCCCGCGGCTGTCTCGGCAGTCGGCGCGTTCCAACGCCCACGCATAGAAACGACAGGCGCCACTTAGATCGCCCGGGAGCAGCGCACCTCCGGTACGCGCGATCCAACTGCGGCCCATAGCGAGCTATCCACCGGATTCGATCTCGCGGTGCGGGCGGCGCGGGCGGCGCGGGCTCACGCGCGGCTGAATCTAGAGGTGGACGCTCGGCGGCTCTAAACTAGACTCGCAGGTGGCGGAGTGGTGTCGCGGTTAGCGAGTTCGAGCATCCGCCCAATCCGCGCATTGCACCAGCCGGTCTCGCTCCCGTCGCTCCGCTCCGCGGCTCGGTCGCTCGCCCGCAGCTGAACGCTGTACATTGGCCAGAGGCGATACTTTCCGGTAGCGCGTCCGGAGCCGGTCAAGTCACACCATCCTCAAGATGGATGCGGTGAGTGCCCTCGCTGATCGCAAACGCCCTTGGATGCGACGAGGTGGTAAGTCGCCCCAGCCGTCATTCGGGTGGCGGGGTGTACTCTCCACCGTATGCCTCGCAGAGTGGGGGGCCGTCCCCGACTCGGTAGTACGACTGAACCTGACAACCGGACTCGAGTCCGATTAGACAGAACCCCGAGTCGAGCCCCCCTGAACATGGTTGCGTGGACCAGGTCCAGTGAATGCCCCCGCAATTCGACTGCAACGCGGTGACATCCACATCTCCATAATAATCGTTGCAGAGTGTCCCTGCGCACGAGCCTTTGAATCCGCTCGCCTCACACGTCTCCCGTGGGGTGGGCGTGCCCGTGCTAGAGGAATCGCCATCGTCGCTCTCATCGCCGCAACCTGTTGCAATGACGCCGCAGACGAGCAAGCTGACGGACGCTAGTATAATCTGCAGTCGCATAGCCGGCTTCCTATTGGTTTTGAATTGGCGCGAAGCAGCGCCAGCACGGCACCGGTCAGAGTATCTGCGCGCCCCAGCAAGCCACGCTGTTGCATCAGCGTACAGTTGTTTTTGGCGTGACGCACGCGCCGACGGCGCGAAACATCAAGAAGTCTCAGATCGCGGATGGGTCACCGGGGGCGCGACGGGAGTGGCGTGGGCGGAGACCATGACGCGCAACGCGCGCGCCCCTAACCGTCAATCAGCGCACGCCTGCTCACACACCGCGGAGACGCACGTCTGCCAACCCTCCGCGCCCAGCGTGCGAAGGGCGCCTTCGGGGTGCTCGGCAGCGCAGGTCCCATCGGGCGGGTTGGCGAAGCACGTCTCGGGACCGCTCGAGCCACAGATGCACTTCCATGAATCGCTCGAGTTGGCCCCGTGCGCGTTGTCGCACGCAGCCCGGCACGCGGTGAACGCGCAGCAATCCGACTCGCCGGCGTCCGAACAGTAGCGGTCATCGCCGAAGCAGAGCTCGAACTCTTCGGCGCAGTTGCCGGCGTCGCCGGCGTCGTCAGCGTTCTCGGGCCCCGTCGCGCACTCCTGGCAGCTGGCGCACGTCCTGCTGGGATCATCGCAACCGGTGTTCGTGCTCGCGACACCATACGCTGCGCACGCGACGGTGCCGATCATCCCGAAGGTGGCCGCGGCGGCGATGGTTCTCACAACGCGGCCGCCCGGCGCTCTGGGCCCGAAACGAAGGTCGCCGCAGTGGGGACATGCCCCGTCGGCAGCGCGCACGTGCTGCCTGCATCGACTACAAAGGACAAGAGAAGGTCCGTCGTACATGCGTCGCCCCCTGCTGATGGTCGCGTCGTGCGGACGACGTCAGGTTAGCAGACCGCCGCGCGGCCTTGCCGGGAACGACGCGACGATCACGCAGCTCGCGAGATCGGCGCAGCAGGCACCTTCCGGCGGAGCGGCTCGAGCTCGACGTCCGCGAGCGCCGCGCCGATCGCAAAGCCCGCCAGCGTCGGGCGCATGCGCAGCGCGTCGACATAGCCCTGCGCATGCAGGCGCGAGATCGTCGCCCTCACGTCGGCCTTTCGAACGCCGAGCTCGTCCGCGAGATCGCGGAGCGTGAGTAGGTGGTCCTCGGTCCGGGCGATGGTCAATCGCTTCATCACGTGGATCGCAAGGAGGTCACGTTGCGGCGAAAAAGCGTGGGAAAGAGCGGGGTGTTTCATTGCATTGCCTCTGCCGCGCTCGTCGTGCAATTCATGAGCCAAATCAGTCACTTATATAAGCAACGGCCGCTTCTCCAAGCTTCTCGCGCACACACCCGAAAAGGATTCCTTCACACGCGCTCAACATGGCTCACCTACTCTGATCATCATGGCGCGCTTTTCACTTTGGATCGGGGTCGCGGGGCTCGCGGTGATGGGGTGTGGTGACGAGACGAGCGCGACCGGGGCGGACCCAGGGGCCGTCGACATCACCGACGCCGTCTTCGTCAACCGCAGCGCCGACTGTGCCGACTACGCGAGCACCTACGAATCCGCGGTAGAGGACATCAAGCTCGGCGTCGCGTTCGACGGCAGCGTGAAGGTCACGACCGACGACGACGAGTGCACGCTGGTCTCCAACAACATCCCGAACCACGACTTCGACGACGCGAGCGCGCAGTTCGCCACGCCGGTTCAAGAGGTCGAGCACACGTTTGTCATCGTCCGCTCGCCGGCGCTCGCCGCGGCCCCCACGGCGCTCGCGCAGAACGTCTACAACGGCGTCATGCTCAACGGGGTCCCGATCGATATCCTGTCGGCCGGCTGCTACGACCCGACGAGCCCGATGGCCGACGCGTCCGGCAACGTCGCCATCGGCTGCGACATCAATCGCCAATGGCGCCTCGACCCCCTCGGCACCGATCACAAGTTCGGCGCCGATATGCACAACGCGCACACCCAACCCGACGGCTCGTACCACTATCACGGCAACCCGAACGCCATGTTCGACGACGAGCCCGGCGCGAACGGCTCGCCGGTGATCGGCTTCGCCGCCGACGGCTTCCCAATCTACGGCAGCTACTTCTTCGACGCTGCGACAGCGACGGTCCGCAAGGCGCTCTCCGGCTGGACGCTCAAGACCGGCACGCGTCCGAGCTCGAGCACCGATCCCGGCGGCACCTACGACGGCACCTACGTCGACGATTGGGAGTTCACCGGCGCCGGCGATCTCGACGAGTGCAACGGCATGACCGTCGACGGTCAATACGGCTACTACGTCACCGACGCCTACCCGTGGATCATGGCGTGCCTCTCGGGCACGCCGCACGACTCGTTCTCGAAGGGCTGACAGTGAGCCCGCCGGGGGCGTGGGCGAGAGCGCGGGCGCGGGCGCGTGGGCGTGCGCCAGAGCGCGGGCGAGAGCGCGGGCGCGGGAGGGCGCGAGAGCGCGGGCGCGGGAGGGCGCGTGGGCGTGCGCGAGAGCGCGGGCGAGCGCGCGAAGAGCGCGCTTGGCGAAGATGGCGCGGCCATCGAACTCGGACGTCCCCGGTGGTCGCATTGACCGAAGATGGCGCGGCCATCGACCGCGGACGTCCCCGGTGGTCGCATTGACCGAGGATAGCGGGGCCATCGAACGCGAACGTCCTCAGGGGTCGCGTTTGGCGAAGATAGCGGGACCATCGAACGCGAGCGTCCTCAAGGGTCGCACTGAGCGAAGATGGCGGGGCCATCGAACGCGAACGTCCTCAGGGGTCGCGTTTGGCGAAGATAGCGGGGCCATCGAACGCGAACGTCCGGCCCAACTCGCGAGGGCGTCAGAATTTCCGTGTTACTTGCCTACGCAGGCAGTCGGTCGGGAAACATGATCGCGAGATGGGCGAGGGCTTGAAGCCAACCCTTCGGCTTGCTCC
>JBGTSD010000148.1:0-4348 GCA_041940385.1 Phycisphaerales bacterium
CGCTCGAACTCGGCGGCAAGAGCCCGAACATCATCTTGCCGGACGCGGACATCCCGGCGGCGATCGCGGGCGCGGCGAACGCGATCTTCTTCAACCACGGCCAGTGCTGCTGCGCCGGCTCGCGGCTCTTCGTGCATCGCAGCCAGTTCAAGGAAGTCGTGGACGGCGTCGCGAAGCACGCGAAGGGCATCAAGGTCGGCCCCGGCCTGCACCCCGAGACGGGCATGGGCCCGCTGGTCTCGAAGATCCAGCAGGACCGGGTCTGCGGCTTCCTCGACTCCGGCAAGCGCGAGGGCGCCAAGGCCGTCGTCGGCGGGAAGCGCGGCGAGGGCGAGGGCTACTTCGTCGAGCCCACCGTCCTCATCGACACCAAGCCCGACATGCAGGTCATCCGCGAGGAGATCTTCGGCCCGGTCGTCGCGGCGGTCGAATACGACGAGCCGGAGGAGCTGGTGCAGGCGGCGAACGATTCGATCTATGGCTTGGCCGCGGCGATCTGGACGCGCGACGTCAGCAAGGCCCACCGGCTCGCGCGGAAGATCCGCGCCGGGAACGTGTGGGTGAACTGCTACAACATCTTTGACGCGGCGCTGCCCTTCGGCGGCTACAAGCAGTCCGGCTGGGGGCGCGAGATGGGGCACGAGGCGATCGACCTGTACACCGAGGTGAAGGCGGTGACGGTGCAGCTCTGAGTAGACTGCATCCGCGTGACGTACCTCTGCGTTCCCATCCTCGCCGAAGACGCCGACAGCGCGCTGCGCCATGCCGTAGATGCGCAGCGGAAGGGCGCGGACCTGGTCGAGTACCGCGTGGACCGGCTGTTCGACGGCTCGGACGAGTCGCGCGCGGCGTGCCTGCGGCTGGCCGACGAGTCGCCGCTGCCCTGCATCGTGACGTGCCGGACGTCGCGCGAGGGCGGGGAGTACGACGGGCCCGACGATGAGCGCGTGGCGCTGATCGAGGCGCTGGGGACGGCGGACCGCCCGCCGCGGTATCTGGACGTGGAATTGTCCACGCTGGAGCGCTCCGCCAACCTGCGGCAGAAGATCCGGCTTGCCGTGCAGCACCCGGCGCAGCTCCGCGAGCAGCGGCCGTCGCTGATCCTTTCGCTGCACGATTTCGACCGGCGCCCGCCGGACCTGATCCGGCGTTTGGGGGCGATGCAGGGCGAGGACGCCGCGGCGGTCTTGAAGATCGCTTTTCGCGCGCGCTCGCTGCGCGACAACCTGGAGCTGTTTGATCTCGTTGTGGAGCGTGATCGGCCGCTGATCGCGCTGGCGATGGGGGAGTTCGGTCTGATGTCGCGCATCCTCGCGCCGAAGTTCGGCGCGTTCCTGACGTTCGCCTCGCTGCACCCGAGCGAGGTGACGGCGCCGGGGCAGCCGACGATCGATGAATTGGTCGAGCTGTACCGCGTGCGCACGATCACGGCGACGACGCGGGTCTATGGCGTGATCGGCTGGCCGGTGGCGCATTCGCTCTCGCCACTGGTCCACAACGCGGGCTTCCACGCGCCGGGCGTGGAGGCGGACGCGGTGTACCTGCCGCTGCCGATTCCGCCGGAGTGGGAGCACTTCAAGGCGACCGTGCTTTCACTCGTCGATCACGCCCGTCTGGACTTCTCCGGCGCGAGCGTGACGATCCCGCACAAGGAGCACCTGGTGCGCCTGGCGCGCGAGGAGGGGTGGGCGATCGATCCTTTGGTGGAGCGCATCGGCGCGGCGAACACGCTGGTGCGCGATGGCGACGGCTGGCGCGTGGCGAACACCGATGCGCCGGCCGCGGCGGAGTGTCTCGAACGCGCGATGGGCTGGCTGAAGGGCCGGCGCGTCGCGGTCATCGGCGCCGGCGGCGTGGCGCGGGCCGTCGCGACGGCGCTGGTGGACGCGGGGGCGACGGTCGCGGTCTACAACCGGACGAAGGAGAGGGCCGAGGCGCTCGCCGCGGCGGTGAACGAGCACAAGGCGGCCGGCGAGGGGAAGATCGTCGCGGCGCCGTTCGAGAAGCTCTGCGGCGCCTGCTGCGAGGCGTTCGTCAACTGCACGCCGATCGGCATGTCGGGCGGGCCGGCGCCGGACAAGTCCCCGATTCCCATCGCCGAGATGGAGAACATCCCGCACGGGACGGTCGTCTTCGACACCGTCTACAACCCGCTGCGCACGCCGCTGCTCGAAGCGGCGCTCGATCACAACCTCACGATCGTGGACGGCGCGGAGATGTTCGTGCGTCAGGCGGAGGCGCAGTTCAAGCTGTTCACGGGCGCGGCGGCGCCGGGCGGATTGTTTGATCGGCTCGTGCGCGAGCGGCTTCAGAATGCAGAGTGAACGCGAAGGAACACGAAGGAAGACAAAGAACCGGGGTCAGAGACCGGGCGAGGTCGCGTCTCCTGTCGTGCTCCTCTCCACTTCGTGATCTTCGCGTTCTTCGCGTTCAAAAATCCGCCTGAAGGCCGCTGGTCCGCAGCAGCGTCCGGAACGACTCCGAGAAGACGAAGTTGTGCTCCGGGAACTCCGTGCCGGCCATGTTGCGATCGATGTGGCTGAACATCAGGTCGATCTGGCCGACGGGCTGGAAGCCGCGGTCCGGGTGGGCGTGGTCGAGGATCTCGACGGCGCCCTTCGTCGATGCGCCGAGCGTGTCGAAGCGCTCCATCGTGGCGGTGTAGCGGAGCGTCATGCCCGGCCCGGCGTCGCGCGACAGTTCCGCCTTGTTGATCTTGGCGAGGATGACCTTTTCTTTGAATTGGCCCGTGTGCCCGACGAGGATGCCCGCCGTCTGCGCCATGCCCTCGATGATCAGCGACGCGGGCATGACCGGCAGCGCGGACTCGTCCGCCGCGGCGTCCGCCGGGAAGTGATCGTGCAGGTGCTCTTCGGCGAGCGAGACGTTCTTGACCGCGACGAGCCGCTCGCCCGGCGCCAGCTCCACGATGCGATCAATCCACATCCATCGCATGGCTTTGGCTTCGGCGTGCGCGGCCTAGGCCGGCGCCTTCTCCAGCTTGCGCTCGACGAACTTCACCACCGCGTCCACCGTGAAGATCTCGCCGACCTTGGTGACCTCGGGGTTCTTCTCCCAGGCGCCGAAGTCGGCGTGCGGCATGCGGTCCTTGAGGGCCTTGATGCCGTCGGGCGTCACGCGCCCGTCCTTCACGTACTTCGGATCCTGCGCGACGTTCTCCGGGAAGAGCTCGCCCTGCGCGATCTTGAAGCCGAAGGTCTGCTCCAGCTTGAACACGATGTCGAGAAAGTCGATCGACTCGGCGCCCAGGTCGGTCGTCAGCCGCGCTTCGGGCGTGACTTCGTCCTCGTCCACGCTCAGCGCGTCGACCAGAACCTGCTTGACCTTCTCGAAAACGTCGTCTCGCGTCATTCGTCGATCCTTCTCCACAGAGAGTCGCGGCCCCGCGCATCGTTCCATGAGCCCCGGATCGGGCCGCCGGGCCGTGAAGGGGACAGTATGGCCGAATCCGTGCCGCGTCACCACCCGGGGCCGAAACGTCTCAGCCCGGGCCCAGACGCACGGGGCGCAGCGTGAATCGGCCCGAAACGGCGGTGCGCTCCGTGGGGGTCGCGCCCTCGGGGCCGGAAGTGGGGGAGGCCACGGTCGCCGTGCCCTTGAATTCGATGCTGCCGTCCGCGCCCGCGTCGCCGTTCCGCGTGACCTCGACGCGCAGGCGCTCGCCGGGACGGACCATCGCGCCATACTTCACGCCGCGCACCGAGCCCAGCACCAGGCGCCGGCCGAGGCCCTCTCCGGCGGCCAGTTCCCGCGCCGCCTGCACCATGGACTCGACCATCATCACGCCGGGCAGGACTGGAAATGTGGGGAAGTGGTCCTGGAGGTATTCCTCGGCCGCGGACACCTGTTTGACGGTGACGATGCGGCCCGGCGCTCGCTCGACGACGCTGTCCACAAGGCAGAAGTGCATCCGCCCAAAATAGCCGCCGGACAGCGGGTATGCTCCGCGTCCCATGGCCTCCCGCGCCTCCTCCTCGTCCACCACCGGCAAGAAGCGCAAGCCCGCCCCGTCGGACGCGGCGCCTTCGCGCGCCCCGCTGACGTACGCCAAGTCCGGAGTCTCCATCGAGGAGGGCGACCGCTTCGTGGACATGATTCGGCGCGATGTGCGCCGGACCTACGGCCCGCGCGTGCTCGACCGGCCGGGCGGCTTCGCGGGGCTCTTCCGGCTCGACTTCAACGAGAAGCTCTTCAAGCGCAACTACCGCGAGCCGGTCCTCGTCGCCTGCACCGACGGCGTGGGCACCAAGGTCAAGCTCGCGACCGAGACGGGAAAGCTCGACACCATCGGCATCGACCTGGTCGCGATGAACGTCAACGACCTCAT
>JBGTSD010000149.1:0-4339 GCA_041940385.1 Phycisphaerales bacterium
CGCGTTGAACTACGCGTTGCTCAGCATGTGGACCTCGTCGATGATGTAGATCTTGTACGGGCTGCGCAAGGGCCGATAGACCGAGTTCGCGATCATCTCGCGCGTGTCCTCGACCTTCGTGTTGCTCGCCGCGTCGATCTCGATCACGTCGACGTCGCGCCCCTCCATGATCGCCTGCGCCACGTCCGCCGGCTTGTCGCCCGGCGCGTTGAGCGCCTTGGCGAAGAGACGCGCCATCGTCGTCTTGCCCACCCCACGCGTGCCGCAGAAGAGGTACGCGTGCGCCACCCGGTCCTTGTCGATCGCGTTGCGGAGCGTGCGCGCGATGGGCTCCTGCCCGACGACCTCGTCGAACGACGTGCTCCGATACCGTCGCGCCAGTGCGGTGTACGACACGCTCGGCCCTCCCAAAGGAAACTCGCTCGGGCGCGGGGTTGGCGGCCAGGACACCGGCGGCGCCGGATGACGGCCGCTTATGGCTGCTGCGGTCAAGCCCTGACCAGGTTCACGGGCCACCCGCGCACCGGGCCCGGCCACCAACCTCGCGCCGGAACGAACCGCATCCTAGCCGCCCGGACGCAACCGCGCCGCCGCTCGCTCTCGTACACTCCTCATAGCCATGGCCAACCCCATGCAGACACGCCGCGAAGGCGAAGACCCCGCGTCCTCCCGACGCGCCGCCATCCGCGTCCTCCGCGTCGCGCTCTTCGTCCTCGTCATCGCCGTGACGATGCTCGGCATCCTCAACATCGGACCCGACGCCACCCGCGGCGAGGGTGGCGAACGCCTCGTCACCGGATGGGGATGGGCGCTCGGCTTCGCCGTCGCGCTCGCCGCGGCCGTGCTCGCCATCGACATCCTCACCCCCACCAAGAAAATCTCCACCCTCTCCGGCGTCTTCCTCGGACTCATCGCCGGACTCACCGCCACCATCGGCATCGGCTTCCTCCTCGACCTCCTCGCCCAGGGTTACGCGATCGAGGACTCCCCGATCATTTCCACGATCAAGGTCCTTTTCGGCGTCGCCTTCTGCTATCTCGGCGTCTCCATCGTCCTCCAGACACAGGACGACTTCCGACTCGTCATCCCCTACGTCGAGTTCGCCAAGCAGATCCGCGGCGCCAAGCCGCTCCTCCTCGACACCTCCGTCGTCATCGACGCCCGCATCGTCGAGATCGGCGAGACCGGGCTCATCCAGGCCCCCGTCGTCATCCCTCGCTTCGTCGTCGGCGAACTCCAGACCCTTGCCGATTCCGACGACCGGCTGAAGCGCAACAAGGGCCGGCGCGGCCTCGACGTCGTCACCCGCCTCCAGCGCGCCGCGCGCATGGACGTCTCCATCGACGAGACCACCGTTCCCGGCAAGAGCGTCGACCAGATGCTCGTCGAGATGGCCCGGCGCGACAACGCCATCGTCATGACCGGCGATCTCGCGCTCGCGCGCGTCTGCGATATTCAGCGCGTCCCGGTCATCAACATCCACGACCTCGCCACCGCCATGCGCCCCAGTCTCCTCGCCGGCGAAACGGTCTCGGTGCGGCTCGTCCGCCCCGGCGAGCAGCCCGGACAGGCCGTCGGCTTCCTCGACGACGGCACCATGGTCGTCGCCGAGAACGGCGGCGCCCACGTCGGCGAACTCCGCACGCTCACCGTCACCGGCTCCCTCCAGACCAGCGCCGGTCGATTGCTCTTCGCCCGGATCCCGATGGGCGACGACGATTCGGCGCACGAGCCGCCGCGCCCCGATCCCGGCGACGCCAATCTCCAGGAGCCCGCGCCCCCGAGCGCCGTGGACGCGCGCGAGCCCCCGGCGCCGCGCCGCGCCCGCCCCGGCCCGGCCGGGCGCAACCCGCGTCGCCACTGACGCCCGGCGCGCCGCGTCCATCGCTGTATCCTGTCCCCCCATGACCCTCCGCTCACTGGGATGCCTCGTGGCCCTCGCGCTCGGCGCCGCCGCGATCGCCCCCGCGCAGAACGAGACGCTCCGGCTCACGCCCGACGACACCTGGCGCCAGCAGTCCTCGCCCTCCGGCAACGAGGACGACGCCGTCATCGAGCGCGCCCGGCGCGCCCTCGCCGAGGATCGGCCCCAGCAGGCCCTCACCGCGCTCAAGTCCTGGATCGATCTCAACAAGCGCTCCAGCAAGCCCCAGCTCCCGGAGGCCTACCGCCTGCGCGGCGACGCGCAGGTCGCGCTGGGCCAGGAGTTCCGCGCGCTCTACGACTACGAGCAGGTCTGCAAGGCCTTCCCGCAGAGCGATCAATACCCCATCGCCATCCAGCGCGAGCTCGACATCGCGATCGAGTACGCCAATGGCAAGAAGCGCAAGCTGTGGGGCATCTTCCGCCTGGACGACGCGGGCGACATCGCCGAGGAGATCTTCATCCGCGTCAACGAGCGCCTCCCCGGCAGCGTGCTCGCCGAGCAGGCCATGATCGAGCTCGCGGACTACTACTTCCGCAAGCGCGACATGAAGTTCGCCTCCGACGCCTACGACCTCTACCTCATCAACTTCCCCGACGGCCCCAACCGGCGCCACGCGATGGAGCGACGCATCTACGCGTCCGTCGCCGAGTTCAACGGCCCCCGCTACGACGCGACGTCGCTCCTCGACGCGCGCGAGCAGACCCGCGCCTACGCCCGCGAGTACCCCGCCGAAGCGCGCGACAAAGAACTCGACCAGACGCTCATCGACCGCATCGACGAGGCCTCCGCCGCGCACATGCTCACCGCCGCCAAGTGGTACGACAAGGTCAACGACGTCGCCGGCGAGCGCCTGACGCTCCAGCGGCTCGTGCATCGCCACCCCGAGACCATCGCCGCCCAGACCGCGATCTCCATCCTCGAGAAGAAGGGCTGGCTCGAGACCGCGCCGCCCGAATCGCCCGAGGCCGAAGCCCCCGCCGAGGAACCCTCGCCGTGAACCGCCGACGCGCCCTGCTCCTGCTGCTCCTGAGCGCGCTCGGCGCCTGCGCATCCGATCCGCGCCAGGGCTACTCGTTCGACAAACCCTTCGACGCCGACAAGCGCACCATCGCCGTCGAGATGTTCGACAACGTCTCCTACTTCCACGGGCTCGAGGTCCATCTCACCGACGCCGTCGTCAAGGAGATCCAGCGCTCCACGCCCTGGCGCGTCGTTAACGGCCCGGGCGCCGACACCGTCCTCTCCGGCGCCATCAGCGCCGTGGACATCCGCAAGCTCGCCACCGCGCCCGTCAGCGGCCTGTCGCAGCAGCTCGCCGTCGCCGTCACCTTCGACTTCGATTGGCGCGATCAACGCACCGGAGACGTCCTCGTCTCCCGCCGCGGCCAGCGCGCCGCCGATGCCTTCGTCCCCGCGCACGGGGTCGGCGAACGCATCGAACTCAGCGAGCGGGCCGCCGTGGAAGAGGCCGCCAAGGCCATCGTCGGCGCCCTTCGATCCGGGTGGTAGCCCCCTCGCAACCGATCCCGCCCGACAACGAACCTACTATTCGTCACACCCACGACCGAACACCGACCTCCCGGGCGCCGATCCCAGACGGTCACTCGGACGTATCACACCTGGAACGCAGGGACTCCGCCACGAGGATGCCGCAACATGCCCGATGATCGCCGGCGAAAAGACCGCGAGACGCCCGAACGCCCCGCGCAGCGCGGCGAACAGGGTCGACCCGGCCAGCCGACGCCCCCGTCGCCCGGACGCATGAACCGCGGCATGTTCTGGTGGGTCTCATTCGCCCTCGTTCTGCTCATGGTCTTCTTCTGGCTCCAGGCGCGCGCCATCCAAGTGCAGGCGCTCGGCTCGTGGTCCGAGTTCGTCACGCTCTATCAGAACGGCGACATCGTCGAGAATTCCATCGTCGTCAGCGACGACGCCATCACCGCCGAGCGCCTCGCGCCCGGCGGCGCACGCCAGAAGGTCCAGTTCCGCATCCGCCCCAAGGCCACCGAGTTCTACCTCGACGAGCTCAACACCCTCACCGAGGGTCAGTTCCGAGACTCCGGCGGCGTGCCCCTCTGGATGCGCATCCTCTTCAGCCCCCTCACGCTCACCATCCTGCTGATCGTCCTCTTCTGGACCTTCATCATGCGCGGCCTGCGCAGCGTCGGCTCCGGCGGCGGCATGCTCGGCTCCTTTGGCAAGTCGCGACACCGCGTCCTCGCCAAGGAAACCACCGGCGTCACCTTCTCCGACGTCGCCGGCGTGGACGAGGCCAAGGAAGAGCTGCGCGAGATCATCGAGTTCCTCAAGAACCCCAAGAAATTCCAGCGGCTGGGCGGCCGCGTTCCCCGCGGCGTCCTGCTCGTCGGCGAGCCGGGCTGCGGCAAGACGCTCATGGCCAAGGCCATGGCC
>JBGTSD010000150.1:0-4196 GCA_041940385.1 Phycisphaerales bacterium
GATGGCGCCGACGCCGTCATGCTCTCGGGCGAGACCGCAGTCGGGAAGTTTCCCGTCTTCGCCGTCGAGACGATGCGCCGCATCGCGCTCGCCACCGAGGAGCAGATGCGCGTCGATGCGCGCGTGGACTCGCCGCCGATGAAGCTCCAGGAGGCCAAGGACCGCACGGCGGCGCTCGCGCACGGGGCGTGGCACATCGTCGAAGACATCGGCGCCTCGCTCGTGCTGGTCTGGTCCGAGGGCGGCGGCGCGGCGCGCAAGCTCTCCCAGAACGACTTCCACGTGCCGATCCTCGCGTTCTCGTCGGACGAGACGGCCGTTCGGCGCATGGCGCTGCTGCGCGGCGTCGCGCCGATCCTGTGGACAAAGATTCCCGAGCACCGCTCCGAGTTCGCAGCGATGGCCGACCGCTACGCGCTCGAGCACGAATGGGTCAGCCCCGGCGAGTGGATGGTGCTCATGGCCGGCAAGCCGCTCGGCGTGCGCGGCGTGGTGAACACCGTCGCCATCCGGCGCGCGGGCGAGTTGCTCACGGGCGCCGACGAGTGACGACCGGCTCGCGCCAGCACGACCGCGCCTCGATCCTCGCCATCGGCGACGAGATCGTCCTCGGTCAGAAAACAAACACCAACTCCGTCTGGCTCGCCCAGCAGCTCGCCGCGCTGGGCGTGATGACCGTCGAGCACGTCTCCGTCGAGGACGATGTGCGCCTGATCGAGAAGGCGATGCGCCGTCTTGCGGCCGACGCGCCGCTGGTCATCTGCACCGGCGGGCTCGGGCCCACGGCCGACGACCTCACGCGCGACGCCCTCGCCGCGGCGCTCGGTGAGAAGCTGGAGGAGGACGGCGCCGTGGTCGAGGCGATCCGTGTCCGTCTCGCGGCGCGCGGGCGAGAGATGAAGGAGTCGCACCGCGTGCAGGCGCTCCGGCCGAAGTCCGCGACGGCGCTCCTGAATGACGCCGGCACGGCCCCCGGCCTTCGCGCGATCGTGGGCGGCGCCGACGTCTACTGCCTCCCCGGACCGCCCAACGAGATGCAGCCGATGTTCGAACGCGAAGTCGGCCCGGCCATCCGCGCGCCCGAGGGCGAGCGCATCACGACGCGACTGCTCCAGGTCTGCGGCCTCGTCGAGTCCGAAGCGGCGCATCGCCTCGGCGATGTCCTCGCGCGCGACCGCATGCCCACCGTCGGCATCACCGCATCGCGCTCGATCCTCACGCTCCGCCTGCGCCATCGCGGCGTCCCCGGAACCGCCGTCGGTGCGCTCGATGCGACGGAGGAAGTCATCCGCGAGCGCCTGGGCCCGTTCCTCCTCGCGCGCGGCGACACCACGCTGCCCGAGCGTGTGCTCCAGCTCCTCATCGAGCGCGAGCAGACCGTCGTGACGATCGAATCCTGCACCGGCGGCATGGTGAGCGCCATGCTCAGCGACGTGCCCGGCTCGTCCGCGGCGCTGCTCGGCGGATGGGTGACGTACAGCAACACGATGAAGAGCCGCGAGGTCGCGGTCCCGCCCGATGTTCTCGAGCGTCACGGCGCCGTGAGCGAGCCCGTGGCGCGGGCGATGGTGGAGGGCGGGCTCATCGCGGGCGACGCGGATCACGCGCTCGCGATCACCGGCGTGGCGGGCCCCTCCGGCGGCAGCGACGACAAGCCGGTCGGCACGGTCTACATCGCCCGCGCCAGCCGCGAGGGCGTCGGCGTCGACACCGAGATCCGCCGATTCGGTTTCGCCGGCTCGCGGGACGACGTCCGCGAACGCAGCGCCGTCACCGCGCTCAACATGCTGCGCCTGCACCTGCTTGGCGCGCGCGTCTCGCCGCTGGCCTGGGAAGTGGTCCAGCCGCGCTAGAGCGCGAGTTCCTGGCCCCGCTCGATCTTCTTGGGCAGGTCGCTGCGGCCCTCGAGGTCCTCCGCCCACATCGCCGTCAGCGGGCTGATCTCGAGCACGCAGTCCGGCTTGCCGTCGTCGCGCCGAGGCACACGGACGCCGGCGGCCTCCAGCCAGCGCGCGGCGCGCTCGGTCTGGATCTCGCGGCACGTCTGCGGGCTGTCCGCGCCCTCCGCGTTCTTCACCGGCGCGAACTCTTCGATCCGGTCTGTCTCGAGCACGATGGACTCGCGGCAGAGCGGGATCGCGTCGAACACGAACGCCTCCAGCTTCACCGCGTTCGGCGCCGCGGGCTGGACGAGCGCGCCGGTGTCGAGGTCCACGTACGGAACCTTCTTGTCCGCGCGATGGAAGGGAAGCGCAAAGCCGCGCTCGTTGAGCTTCTCGATGAATGCGCGGCCGATCACGTGCACCGCGATCGAGCCCGCGTTGAAGCGCAGCGATCCGTCCGGGTTCGTCTCCTTCGCCAGACGCTCGGGCAAATCGGAGTACTCGATCACCATCGTCCGCCCGCCGCTGCGGCAGAAGACGCCGACCTTCTCGCCCGCGTGCGTCTTCGGCACCATCTTCGACGACATCTCGCCCGATGAATCCGGCGCCGACGCGTGCAGACCGATGAACACCGGGTCCACGGCGCGCACCAGCGGGTTGTCGATCTGCGTGTACGAAATGTGCTCCACGCCGCGGCGTTTGAGTTCGGCCAGCGCGCCGGAGGTGTGCAGGGCCCGGAGCGACCCGCCGTGGCCGTCGGGGTTGGTCGCGATCTCGCCCTTGCCGGACAGCAGCAGCCGGCCACTCGACGCCTCGAAGGACGGCATCACACCCTGCTGGAAGAAGATGACGTCGCCCTTCGGCAGGCCGCAGTAGTCGTTGGCCTCGAAGAACTCGATCGTCTGCTCGTGATTGAGCGGGCTGGTCATCACGCACCAGGGGATCGGCGCGTCGTAGCGCCGGCGCGCGGCGAGGATCCACTCCGCGAGGCAGGTAAAGAGCGGCTTCTCGGTGACCCCGCCCGCGGGATACACGCCCTTGGGCCCGTCGAAGCCGAGCCGGCTGCCCTGACCACCCGCGACCGTGAACGCCGCCACCGTGCCCGCGCGGATCAATCGCTCGCCGACCGAGCGGTAGTGCGCGCGGTCCCATTTCCGCGAGGGGTCCGCCGGCGAACGCGGATCACGCGGGTAGGCGCGGACCGGTTCGAGATCGCTCGGCGTCTCCGAGCCCGGGCGCGTGCGGACGTACTCGTCGATCCAGCGCGGCACGGCGTCGAGATCGAGCGATTCGATCTGCTTGAGCAGCGCGTGGTGCTCCGCGTCGGACAGGTCGTCGGAGAATCGGAGCACGTGCTCCTGTCCGATGCGCCTCAGGCGTGCGCGGACGTCGTCGATGGTCGGCATGGATCGGCCTCGGTCGGGAACGGAACGGGGCGGGTCGTCTCGAAACCTACTGCGGCGGCGCGGGGGCTGTCCACTTCCCGCCCGAGTGCCGCACGATCGCCCCCGAGTGCACGTAGATGACCTGCTCCGCGATGTTCGTGCAATGGTCCGCCACGCGGTCCAGCTCCGCCGCCATGAGCTGGAGCGCGAAGCCGATGTCCACGGACTTCGTCCCGCTTGCGACGCCCTCTTCGATGTCCCGGAGCAGCGCCGTCTTGAACGCCAGGATGCAGTCGTCGCTCGCCAGCGCCTGCTGCGCCGCCTGCTTGTCGATGGTGGCGAACGCCCGGTTCGTGTTCTCGAGGATGCCGATCACGCTGTTGGCCATCACCCGGAAGGTCTGGGGCGGGGTGGCGCCGAGGCGCGCGAAGAGGTGCGACTGCTCCGCGATCTTCACGCCCGAGTCCGCGATGCGCTCGAGTTCGTTGTTGACCTTCACGATCGTCAGGACGGTCCGGAGCTGCTCCTCGGTCAGGGCCGCGCCGTCGCGCGTCGCGTCCGTGAGAAGCGCCACCGCCGCCTTCTCGATCTGGACGTCCACCCGGTCGATCGCGTCGTCGTCGGCGATCACGGCCTGGGCCCGCGCTTCGTCCCGGTCGAACGCCGCCTCCACCGCGCGCTCGAGCAGCGCCTGCACGCGCCGGCCCTGATCCCCAAGGTCGGCCTTGAGCCGCTGGATGCGCTTGTCGAAACCCTCGCGTGTGGTCGGCATGGCGGACTGATCCTTCGCTCTGCAAGCGTAGCTCATCCGGGGCGCCCGCACCGGGTTCGCCGATATCATCGTCGCCCCCACCCGAAGTCCACGCACGGAGCGTCCACGCATGCCCTTCACCATCGAGTCCGTCCTCGCCCGGCAGATCCTCGATTC
>JBGTSD010000151.1:0-4114 GCA_041940385.1 Phycisphaerales bacterium
GGATTCAAGCCGATGTTGCCGTTGCCGCCGTAGAAGGTGGCGAGGCCTTCGATGCAGGATGTCGAGACGGCGACGAAGTTGCCGTCGACCTGCTGGAGTTCGGTGGTGGTGTCTCCGCCGAAGTTGCGCCAGAGGATGCTGTTGCGGACGATGAGCGAGGGTGAGAAGGCGTGGATGCCGCCGCCGCCGTTGTTCGAGGAGTTGCGCACGAAGGTGGAGTTGGTGACGGTGTTGAACGGTCCGCCGCAGAACAGGCCGCCGCCCCTCGCGGAGGCGCCGACGGTGATGTTGGCGTAGAACGCGGAGTTCACGACGACCAGGCCGTTGGCGCCGGAGAAGACGCCTGCGCCGTCGCCGGTGGTTGAGAAGTTGTCCTTGATGAAGCAGGACTCGATGCGCAGCAGGCCGGAGTTCGCGTACACGCCGGCGCCGTGGCTGACGCCGAAGTTCTCGATGATGCTGCAGTTGCGGATGACGACGTTGGCGTCCGGCCCGATGATGTAGACGCCGGCGCCGACCATCTGCGGCGAGGGGCTGGTGGCCTGACCGGCGCGGATGGTGAAGCCGTCGATCTCGCCGTTGGAGTCATTGAACGTGACGACGTGGAACGCGTTGTCGTCGAAGGGCGTCTCGCCGCGGCCCGGATTGTCGTCGCCGAGGAGATCGCCGGTGAGGATGGTCTCGTAACGGCGCTCGGTGATCGGGGGGACGGGGCCGAACTCGTTCTCGTCGCCCCAGAAGCCGCCGAGGAGAGTGGTGTTGAAGGGGACGCGGAAGGTCGCGGAGCGCGGCACGCCGGGCACGGCGAGAGCGGTGGGCGTGTACGTTCCCCTGGCCACCCAGACTTCGGGGCTGGAGAACTTGCCGAACTCGATCGCGGTGATCGCGTCCTGGAGCGAGTCGAAAGCGGTGGCCCACGAGGCGCCGTCGCCGTTGGGGGGCGCATCGGCGCGGACGAACAGGCGCTCGAACTTGCCCGCCTGGGCGAGAGACGCGGGAACGAGCAAGGCCGCGAGCGCGACCATGACGGTGAACTTCGTACGCAGCACGCTTATCTCCTCCGCATGGCGCTCCGACCGGGGGCGCGTCCGACCGGTCGGCGCTCAGGCCTGCCCGATTCCAACCCCCGCACTAGGGGTACCTTAGGAGCGGTCGGGGGGCAAGAACTTCGCGGGGGATGGGCGGGTTTTGGCCGTGGAACGCGGGCGCCGAGCGACTTCATCCGCGGCCGCGGGGGACGACGGGGTTGGGCGGTCGCTCGCCGGCGAGAATCGCCCGGACGTTGGACGCGACGATGCCGGTCATCATCTCGCGGTGGTGGAACGTGCCGCTGCCGATGTGGGGCGTGAGGACGACGTTCTCGAGGGCGCAGAGCGCGGCGCCGGGCTTGGGCTCGAATTCGTAGACGTCGAGGCCCGCGGCGAAGATGCGCTCCTCGCGCAGCGCTTCGACGAGCGCGGCCTCCTCGACCACCGGGCCGCGCGCGGTGTTGACCAACACGGCGGACTTCTTCATGAGCGCAAGGCGCTCGCGGTTGATGAGGTGGCGCGTCTCGGGGGTCAGCGGGCAGTGGATGCTGACGAAGTCGGCGCGGCGGAGGCCGTCCTCGAGGGTGACGCGCTGCGCGTTCAGCGGGGCGAACTCGAAGTCGAGGTGGCGCGAGCGCGCGACGTAGAGCGTGCGCATGCCCCAGCCGAGGCCGCGCATCGCGGTCGCGTAGCCGATGCGCCCGGCGCCCACGATGAGGAGCGTCTGCCCGCTGAGGTGAACGCCGAGGAGTTCGCTCATGCCGAGAAAGCCGCGCGCGGGGTACTCGGGCGATCGCGCGTAGCGGTCCGCCTTGGCGAGGCGTCGCGCGGCGGCGAGCATGAGGAGGAACGCGATGTCCGCGGTGCCCTCGGTGACGGCGTCGGGCGTGTTGCAGACGGTGATGCTGCGCTCGGCGCAGGCGTCGAGGTCGATGTTGTCGAAGCCGACGGCAAAGTTGACGACGCCCTTGAGCTGCGGGCCCGCCGCGTCGAGGAGGGCGCGGTCGATCTTGTTGAAGTACATCGAGACCAGCGCGGAGGGCTTGTGCTCGGCGACGAAGGCGCGGAGCTCTTCGGCCGTCTGGAAGCCGCGGTCCGGGCCGACGGCGATGCGCGCGCCGGGCACGTCCATCTCGCCGGGGTACTTCTGGGTGACGACGACGACCGGTGCGCTCACTCGAACACTCCTTCGGGGACCTCGGCGGCGTCGGGTGACGCCATGCAGGCGAGCGCCTCGTCGCGGGTGATCGCCTGCTCGGGCGCGACGGCCTGATCGCGCGGCGCCCCGGTGCGCCGTCGCTCGACGGCGGCCTGGAGGTTGTCGAGCGGATCGGGCGAGACCACGGGCGTGTCGGAGCCGAGCCACACGAGCTCCTCGGGCGTGTAGCCGGCGGCGCGGACGCTGTCGATGAGGTCGCGCAGGGGGAACGCGCGATGGGCGCGGTGCGGCGTGATGGTCCGCAGCGCCTCGATGTCCGCGAGCAGGTGGCAGGGCTGAAGACTCGCGACCACGCCGAGCGCGGCGAAGCGCGGGATATCCGCCTCGTCCACGAACTGGCAGTGCTCGATGCGGAAGCCGAGCGCGGTGGGCGAAACGCGCTCGATCGAGTCCAGCGCGGCGCGGACGGCCCCGTCGCCGATGGCGTGGATCGCGGCGGGGAGGCCGAGGATGTCGCAGCGGCTGAGCGCGGCGTCGAGGGCGGCGGGGTCGTAGAGCGACACGCCGCGCGGGTGGCCGGCGACGGGGTTCGGATACGGCTCGAGCATCCACGCGGTGCGGGAGTTGAGCGTGCCATCGAGGAAGATCTTGGCGCCGGCGAGGCGCACCGTGTCGCGCGACCAGGCCTCGGCGTCTTCGAGGATCGCTTCGGCCTCTTCGAGCTTCGGATAGAGCCAGACGCGCACGGCGTTGGCGCCGGCGTCACCCGTCGCGGCCAGCTCGGCCAGGAGCGGGCCCATCCACGCGGGGCTCAGCATGTCGTGCGCTTCGACGAAGCCGTGCCGCGCGAGGTCGGCGAGCGCGAGCCGCAGGTGCTCGCGGCGCTCGTCGAGCGAGGGCTCGGGCATGACGGCCCAGACGAGGTTGCAGGCGCGCTCGAGGAGCAGGCCGGTCGGTGCGCCGTCGCGCCGGTCGATGACGCCGCCCTCGGGATCGGGCGTGTGCGCACTGATCGACGCGGCCTCGAGGACGGCGCTGGACGCGACGAGCGCGTGGTGATCGAAGGAGCGCATCACGCAGGGCCGGCCGCCGGCCGCGTCGTGGAGTTCGCGGGCGCTCGGCCACGTGGGCTCGCGCCAGCCGTTGACGCGGGCGCGGATGGCCTTGATCCACTGGGCGTCGGGCGTGCGCTGCGCGGCGGCGGCGACGCGCTCGAGCGCATCCTCGCGGCTCGTGCACGACGAAAGATCGGCGCAGGAGAGCGCCTCGCCGTGCTCGGCGAGGTGGAGGTGGGCGTCGCGCAGGCCGCGGAAGGGCGCGCTCACGCGGATGCTCCGGACTTGTCGAGCCACTGCTCGATCGTGGCCTCGACCTTGGAGGGCGCGGTGCGCGGGCTGTCGAAGTCGAGGCGCAGCAAACCGCCATCGGCGCGGATGTGCACGCCTTCGTCGTCGACGCCGACGCAGACCGGCGCGCTGGGGGACGCGCCGGCGACGGCGGCGCAGATGCGCTTGAGCGCATCGCGATCGGTGTTGAGTCGTCGGCAGAGACGCGGCTCGATCGCCGCGAGGGGGTTGGGCGTCAGCAGCGATTCGCCGTCGATCACGCTCGGCCCGAGTCGCGCGGTCTCGACGCGGCAGCGCGCCCACCAGGCCTTGGCGGGCTCGCCCTTGTAGTCGCCGGGCAGCCGGCGCGGCGGGTCGCCGTGATGGATGCGCCAGCGATCGACGAGCGCCTCGCCCGCCGCGTGCTCGCGGTCGAGTTCGAGGAGGAGCTGGAGCGCATCGTCGCCCTCGTCGGGGACGTGGAGCACGTGCGACTCGGCCTCGACGACCTGGTTCGACACGGGCATGACGATGGCGCCGCCGCCTGGATCGAGCACGAAGCACACGAGCTCGACACGGTCCTCGCCGATGTCGGTCCACGC
>JBGTSD010000152.1:0-4047 GCA_041940385.1 Phycisphaerales bacterium
CATGGTCTCGACGACGGTGCGAAAGTCGGCGACGCTGGGGCCGATGACGACCGGCTTGCCGAGGGCCGCGGGCTCCATCGGATCGGACCCGAAGAGCTCGCCGAACGACCGCCCCACCACCGCGACATCGGCGAGCGCGTAGGCCTTGCGGAGTTCGCCGATGGTGTCGAGGAGATATCGCCCGGTCGGCGACAGTGCTCCCGGTTCATTCCCCGGGCGCTGCGAGCGGCGGACGCAGCCGTCGAGGTCACGGGCCGCGTCGTCGAACCACTCCGGGCGACGCGGGGCGCAGAGCAGTTGCACACCCGGCGGCGTGGCGTCGCGCAGGAGCGCGTGCTCCTCCGGCGCGGTGCTGCCGGCGACGATCAGAGGTTTCGAGCGATCGATGCCCAACGCGCCCGCCAGTTCCGCCGCCCCGGTCACACGCTCGATCGTCTGCGCCGAGTCCCACTTCATCGAGCCGACGACCTTCACCCGATCGGCCTGCGCGCCCGCATCGACGAACCGGCGCGCGTAGGTCTCGTCCTGTGCCGCGACGAACGACAGCTTCGCGAAGTGTCCGCCGAGCAGCGGCCTCGCCATGCGGTAGCGACCCGCGCTGCGATCACTGAGGCGCCCGTTGATGATCGCCATCGGCACGCTGCGCCGGGCGCACTCGCGCGAGAAGTTCGGCCACAACTCGAGCTCGACGAGCGCCACCGCGTCCGGGCGCGCGGCGTCGAGGAATCGCCGGACGCTCCACGAGGCGTCGAGCGGGTACCGCACCAGGTGCGCGGCGCCGGTGTACAGCTCCTTGGCGCGGGCCGTGCCGGTGTCGGTCGTCGTCGCGATCACCAGGTCCACCTCCGGCGCCAGGCGCTCGACCAGCGCGCGGACGAGGTTGACCTCCCCCACCGAGACGGCGTGGATCATGAGGCGGCGCCGGCCGGGCGCGGGCGCAGGCAGCGGGTCGATGCGCCCGAAGCGCTCCGACCAACCGGACCGCTTCTTGCGCAGCCATAGCGGCGCCGCGACAACGGCGGCGACGAGGTACGCGGCGTCGGCGACGACGCTCAGCAAGGCAGGGAGAGTCCCTGTGGGTCCATGAAGTGGGCGGGGCGGGACTCGAACCCGCGACCCCTCGCGTGTAAAGCGAGCGCTCTGGCCAACTGAGCTACCCGCCCGTTGCATTCCAACAGGTACAGGGTAGCGGTCGCGCTGCCTACTCGCGGGCCCCCAGCGCCCGCAGCAGGTCGGGCAGGCCGACGCGCCCGTCGCCGTCGAGGTCGGCGTCGAGTTGATCGCCGGACTGGCCGAAGGCGCGCAGCACCGCGGCGACGCCCTCGATGGAGCCGTCGGCGTTCGTCGGGCTCGCCGCGGGGACGGTGACGACCCAGTTGCGATCCTCGGTGAGCCAGTCTTCGGCGTTCGTGCCGGAGATCACCCACGGGTTGGTGTCGGTGACGCGCGCGGTGACGAAGTGATCGCCCGGCGGGAGCGTGATCGTCGAGAGATCGAACTCGTTCGCGACGGGCACGGAGACGGGCAGGCCGTTGAGGAACCACTGCACTTGAAGCGGCGCACCGATGACCGGGATCGGTTCGACGACGAGCGTCGCCGTCGGCGGCGCGAAGACGCCGGCGGGCGATGCGCTGTCGATGGGGTCGACGACCTGGTAGATGCCCACGACGAGCGACTCGATCGACGGCGCGTTAAAGGGCTTGCCGAGCGTGCGCATCGCGGAATCGGGGCTCGGCCGGTAGATGCCGAGCATGCTGTAGCCGCCGCCCTGGTAGGTATGGATCGGGCCGTCGTAGCCGGGGATCTGCTGGCCGATCCACGCGGCCCACTTCGCGTTCAGGTTCAGCATCTGCGCGGCCTGGAACGTCGAGAGGTTCGCCTCGAAGGGCTCGCCGCCGGGCCACTGCACGGGGCCGCCGGTGTCGTACTCGTCGGCGAGCAAGCCGAGCACGTGGCCCATTTCGTGGATGGTGATCTCGAAGGCGTCGGCGCTGCCGCCGCTGATGGTGAGGATGTTCTCGCTCTGGTAGCCCGCGCCGCCGTACTTGGTCGAGTTCGCGACGGCGATGATGATGTCGAGCGCCGGCGCCGCGTTGGCGAACTGCTGCGCCTTGCTGGTGTTCACGCAGAGGAGCTGCTCGATGCCCTCGCACCAGAAGCGCATGTTCATCGCGGTGTCGCGCATGACGCCGATGACGGGATCGTTGGTGACGCCGCTGTCGTTGGAGATGACGTCCACGCGGTGGACGCGGAAGATGGGCTTGTAGCGCGTGAAGGGCTCGTACTGGAAGAAGCGGTGCAGGGCCGCGTCCACGTGGCCCTCGTACTGGCGCAGCTCCGTCGAGTCCGGAGGCAGATCGTTGTCGGGCGGCATGATGACGGTGCTGTTCACCGTCGGCCGCGTCGCGGCGTAACCGTCGCCGACGAATACCAGGTCGATGCGGTTGTCCGGCGTGCCGGCGCGCGGGGCCATGTCGTGGATCGTCTCGACGGTGACGGCCGGGACCACGGCCGCGGGATCGCCGAGCTGCGCCCGCTGACGCCAGACCACGCCGCCGGTCAGCTTTCCGCCCGGCAGCACGCCGTCGTAGTGGATGCGCACCATGTCCTGCGCATTCGGCGGGGCCTTGGGCGCGGGGGGATTGCACGCGGAAGCGGCCGTGGCGAGCGCGGCGGTAGCGACAATGATGGCGGGTCCGGAACGGCACGCTCGGCTGGGCATCCGAGACTCCTCGGGGAGAGAGCCGCGACCGGCTTGGCGCGGCAGGAGAGATGGGCGCCGATCTGCACCCGCTTATACGCGGCGCCCGAGGTTGGCGGTTCCGCGGCATGTGGAATAGGGCCGGACCGGCGCGTGTTCACACCCGCGACGACTAGTGGAAATCCCGCGATCGCGTCCACAGGTTCGGCAGGCACGAATCCAGGCTTTCGAACCGCCTCGCGTGGACGTGCACCACCTCCCCCTCGCGCGAGATCCAACCCTGCACCAGCAGCGCCCCGCTCAGGCGCACCGCCCGCCGGAACCGCTCGTACACCCGCGGCCAGACGACCAGGTTCGCCACGCCAGTCTCGTCCTCCAGCGTCACGAACACCACCCCCGACGCCGTGTCCGGACGCTGACGCACCAGCACCACGCCCGCCACCGTCACGTCCCGCCCCTGCGGGCTGAGGCGCTCGCTGCGCAGGTCCGCGGCGGGGATGACGCCCCGCGACGCCATCTGCTCGCGCAGGAACGACATCGGGTGCGCTTTGAGCGACAAACCGACCGACGCGTAGTCGTGCATCGTCCGCTCGGGCGCGGGGATCTCCGGCAGGCCGTCGCGCCCGGCGGTCTCGAGGTCCTCGTCCGCCGGCTGCTCGTCGAAGAGGGGCATCGGCTGGTCGCGCAGCGTGCGCACCGCCCAGAGCGCGCCCTGGCGGTCCATCCCCATCGAACCGAAGGCGTCCGCCTGGGCGAGCCGGCGCAGGGCCGCGGAGGGCGCGCCGGCGTTGCGCCAGAGCGCCTCGATCGTCGAGAACGGTCCGTGTTCCTCCGCCGCCTGCGCGATGCGCCGGCCGACGTCCTCGCGCAAGCCCTTCACCAGGCGCAGGCCGAGGCGCAGCGCGGGGCGGCGATCGCCGGCGGGGGGTTCGAGCGTGCAATCCCAGTGGCTGTGGTTGACGTCCACGGGGCGGACGTCCACGCCGTGCTCGGTCACGTCGCGCACGATCTGGGCGGGCTGGTAGAAGCCCATGGGCTGGCTGTTGATGAGGGCCGCGGCGAAGGCGGCGGGCTCGTGATGCTTCAGCCACGACGAGACGTACACGAGGATGGCGAAGCTGCCGGCGTGGGACTCGGGGAAGCCGTACTCGCTGAAGCCCTTGATCTGCTCGAAGCATCGCTCGGCGAACTCCTGCGGGTAGCCGCGCGCGAGCATGCCCTCGATCAGGCGCTGGCCGAACTGATAGATGAGGTTGCCTTTGCGCTTCCACGCCGCCATGGCGCGCCGGAGCCGGTCGGCCTCGCCGGGGGTGAAGCCCGCGGCGACGATGGCGAGCTGCATCGCC
>JBGTSD010000153.1:0-4010 GCA_041940385.1 Phycisphaerales bacterium
AGTAGGTCGAGAGCTCCATCGGGCAGCGCACGCCCTTGGGCACGTAGCAGAACGAGCCGTCGGAGAAGACCGCCGAGTTGAGCGAGGCGTAGAAGTTGTCGGTGTAGGGCACCACCGAGCCGATGTACTTCTTCACCAGCTCGGGGTGGTGCTCGACGGCTTCCGAGAACGAGCAGAAGATGATGCCGAGCTCGGCGAGCTTGGTCTTGAACGTCGTCGCGACGGAGACCGAGTCGAAGACCGCGTCCACCGCCACGCCCGTCAGGAGCTTCTGCTCATCGAGCGGGATCCCCAGCTTCTCGAACGTCTTCCGGATCTCGGGGTCGACGTCGTCGAGGCTCTCGAGCTTCTTCTTCGCCTTCGGCGCGGAGTAGTAGCTGATGCGCTGGAAGTCGACCGGCGGGTAGGTGACGTTCGGCCAGGTGGGCGGCGTCATGGCCGTCCAGGCGCGATAGGCGCGGAGCCGCCACTCCAGCATCCAGTCCGGCTCGTTCTTGCGGGCGGAGATCTGGCGGACGACGTCCTCGTTCAGTCCGGGGGGCAGGGTGTCGGCCTCGATGGTCGTCTCGAAGCCGTATTTGTAGTCCTTGGTGGCGAGCTGTTCGATGGTGTCGGTCGCGGTGCTCATGAAACTCCTAGCACGGATTGGCCTCTCGCCCCTCGCGGGCGCGACGGGTCCAGGCCCCATTCCGTTGCCAACCGGGGATGTCAGCGTAGGTTGGCGTCGATGGTCACACGGTGGCCATCCGAGTGAATATACGACCGAAGCAGTCGGAGATGCAAGGCTCCCGCCAGCTCGAGCAGTCGGTGCCGGGCCATCTGCACGTCCCGTCCGGCGGCCTCGCTAACTCATCATTAGCCGCCTCCGGGCCTCCGAGGCGCCGCAACCCCGGCCGCCCTGCCGGCCGAGAAGCCCGGACCGGAGATCGGATCGAGATCGGATCGAGATCGGATCGAGATCGGATCGAGATCGGATCGAGATCGGATCTCGGGTCGGGGAAACCGCGGTTGGCGGTAGGGCTCGAATTAGGGGTGTTCACCCTAGCGGCGTAGACGGAAAACGATGCCCCCGTATAGCCGCCAGAAGTTAGGGTTTTCGTCGTTGACGTTGAAGTAGCGCAGGTCTCCCCTGACGATCACCCGGTCGCCTACCTCAGCCTTGACACCCCCGCCGATGTTCACCGCCAGCTCGGTTGACGACCGGTCCAGGGGCCCTTCGGCGAAATCGAAGCTCGTCCGTCCGAACCCCAAACCGGCGGTGGCATAGGGCACGAGCGTCGGTGCGGCGTCGAAGTGATACAGGACATTGGCACTGAAGGTGGCGACGCCGACGTCCAGGGCGTCCGTATCACCCTCGAGATCGGGCAGGATGCCGATCTCGCCCTCTAACGCGATCTGCTCGGTGTAGTTGTAGGCCACGGCGGCGCCGAGGGCCAGGGTCGCGCCCCCCTGGTCGCTGCCGAAGGCAAACCCGAGAAACGGCGTG
Organism: Phycisphaerales bacterium; assembly: GCA_041940385.1. Classification (GTDB taxonomy): domain Bacteria; phylum Planctomycetota; class Phycisphaerae; order Phycisphaerales; family UBA1924; genus JACVCK01. Next base: position 1,487 of record JBGTSD010000153.1, read on the forward strand.
ACGTCGATCGATCCGACGGGCGGCAGCATCTGCGCGCGCGCGTCCGCGGGCGCCCCCGCGATCAGGCCACACGCCATCGCCGCGACGAGCCCGCACCCCCTGAGCCTACTGAGCCACTGCACGTCTCTCCCTCCTTCACGAACCGCAGGCGTCCTTCAATGCTCGACCGGCCCGCCAGGAGCGTCAAGCGGCCGATGACCCCGCGCCCAGATGGCGTAGACGATCATGCCCATCAGCAGGGTTCCGAGGCCGAACAGGATGACCTTCGTGTCCGACGTCGCAAACAGGAAGATCCAGCCCGCCAGCGCGACGAGGTTCGGAATCGGATAGAACCACACGCGGAACGGCCGCGGCAGGTCCGGCTGCGATCGGCGCAGCAGCGTGAGCGCCACGATCTGCCCCATGAACTGCACGAGGATGCGCGTCGTGATGAGCGCATCGATGACCAGGCCGAGCGAGAACGTGCTGCAGGCGATGGCGATGGCGCCGATCACGAGCAGCGACACGTGCGGGAACTGCTTGGACGGATGGACGCGCCCGAAGACGCGGAAGAACGTGCCGTCGAGCGCCGCCGCATAGGGGATCCGCGAGTAGCCGAGCAGCAGCGCGAAGACCGACCCGAATGCCGTCCACAGAATGAGCCCCGTGAAGATCGTCGCCACCTGCGACCCGTAGATCCGCTCCATGAACGTCGAGACGATGAAGTCGGAGTCCGGATGCGCCTCGGCCGGGACGAACTCGCGCCATGGCACCACGCCGATGATCGACAGGTTGATCCCGATGTAGATGAGCGCGACCGCGACGACGCTGATGAGGATCGAGCGGGGAATGACGCGCCCTGGATCCTTCACCTCGTCGCCTATGTAACAGACGTCGTAATACCCGAGATAGTCGTAGATGCCCACGCGCGACGCCGCGCCCAGGCCGATCAGGAACCCGAGCGAGAAGTCGAACGCCCCCGGCGGGAAATCGAAGGCCAGCGCCGCGTCGAAGTTGAACGCCCCCGTGGCGATAACCGTCAGCGTGGTGATCATCGTTCCGATCCACAGGCTGACGGTGAGCTTGCCGATCTGGCCGATCCGCCTGTAGAGGAGCGCGATGTTCAGCACGCCCACGCTCATCGCCACGAGCGTGGCACCCACGCCCGCCACTTCCGGCCACACGTACCGGAGATAGCGCGCGAAGCCGATGTAGCCGGACGCGATCTCCAGCGGCCCGCTCAGGATGAACTGCCAGATGAAGAGGAAGGCGACGAAGCGCCCCCACTTCTCACGCCCGAAGCCCTCCCGCAGGTAGCGGTACGACCCCCCGGAGCCGGGCATCGCCGCGCCCAGCTCGCTCCAGATCAGCCCATCGGCGATGACGATGACGAGAGCGACGAGCCAGCCCAGCAACGCCTGCGGCCCGCCCAGCGCCGTCATCAGCAGCGGGATCGTGATGAACGGTCCCACGCCGATCATGTTCGACATGTTGAGCGCGGTGGCTTCCAGCAGACCGAAGCGGCGCACGAGGTGGCTGGACATGGGCCGAGAGTGTAGTGCGAATTCGCCTGTTCGTTGCCGCATCAGCCGTCGTGGAGCCGTGTCTGCGGGGCGCCCGGTCCGTCGCGCGCCCGGCGGTGCCTGCGCGTCCTCCCGGGACGCCGCTGGAGGCGCCCGCATGGCGCACGGGCCGGCCCGGAGCCGGCCGGGAGCCGGCCGCGCGGGTCGCGTAAACTGAACGGCGCCATGACCACCGTGCCTCCACTCGTCGGCATCATCATGGGCAGCCGGTCGGACTGGGACACCATGAAGCACGCGTCGGGCGTGCTGGCACGCTTCGACGTCCCGCACGAACGCCGCGTCGTCTCGGCACACCGGACGCCCGACTGGATGGCCGAGTACGCGAAGGCAGCGGAGACGCGCGGCCTCGAGATCATCATCGCCGGCGCGGGCGGCGCGGCGCATCTGCCGGGGATGGTCGCCGCGTTCACGACGGTGCCCGTCATCGGCGTCCCCGTCCAGAGCCAGGCGCTCAACGGCCTCGACTCGCTGCTCTCCATCGTCCAGATGCCGGGCGGCGTGCCGGTGGCGACGATGGCAATCGGCGTGCCGGGCGCCACGAACGCGGGGCTCCTGGCCGTGGCGATTCTGGCCACACGACGCCCGGAGCTGCGCGCGCTGCTGAAGGCGTTCCGCGAGGAGCGCGCCCGCGCGGTCCGCGAGGAGCCGCTCGAATGACGCCGGTGCTGCCGATCCTGCCGGGGTCGACCGTCGGCGTGCTCGGTACGGGGCAGCTGGGCCGCATGTTCGCCATCGCCGCGCGGCGCATGGGCTACCGCGTCCACGCATACTCGCCCGACAGCGATACGCCGACCGGCCAGGTCGCGGACGTCGAGATCACGGCGCCGTTCGACGATCTCGATCGGCTGCGGAGCTTTGCCGCGCGGGTGAGCGTGGTGACCTTCGAATTCGAGAACGTTCCGTCGGCCAGCGTTGCTGCCGTCGCGGAGACAACGCCGGTCCGGCCCTCGGGACGGGTGCTG
>JBGTSD010000154.1:0-3901 GCA_041940385.1 Phycisphaerales bacterium
GCGGACCTGGTCGTTGCCCTTGCCGGTGCAGCCGTGGGCGACGGCGTCGGCGCCGACCTTGCGCGCGATCTCGACCTGCGCCTTGGCGAGGATGGGGCGGGCGATCGAGGTGCCGAGGAGGTAGCGGCCTTCGTACTTTGCGCCGGCGAGGATGGTCGGGTAGACGTAGTCCTCGATGAACTCGCGCTTCAGATCGACAACGTAGCAGGCCGACGCGCCGGAGCGCATCGCCTTGTCCTCGATGCCGGCGAGCTCATCGTCGCCCTGACCGACATCGCCGACATAGGCGACGATGTCGCAGTCGTAGTTCTCCTTGAGCCAGGGAACGATTGCGGAGGTGTCGAGACCGCCGGAGTATGCGAGGACGATCTTCATGGGCATGGGTGGCTTCTCTCTTCTCTCGGTCAGTTGTGCGCGTCGGCGAGGAGGTGGACGAGGAGGGCGTTCTGTGCGTGCAGGCGGTTGTCGGCCTGCTGGAGGACGACGGACTGCTCGGAGTCGATGACGTCGTTGGTGACCTCGAAGCCGCGGTGCGCGGGGAGGCAGTGCATGAAGATCGCGTCGGGCGCGGCCATCTGCATGGCCTTGGCGTTGATCTGGTACGGAGCAAAGGTCGCGTGGCGCGCGGCGGCTTCGTCGTCCTGGCCCATGGAGACCCAGGTGTCGGTGTAGACGACCTGGCGGTTGTGGAGGGCCTCGAGGTCGTCGGTGATCATGATGTCGGCGCCGGAGATGCGGGCGCGCTGGGAGGCGATGCGGAGCGCCTCGGGCGAGGGGTCGTAGCCGGGGGGGCAGATGACCATGAGGTCGGCGCCGAGGGTGGCGCCGGCGATGAGGAGCGAGTTGCAGACGTTGTTGCCATCGCCGACGTAGGCGACCTTGAGGCCGCGGATGTCGCCGAACTTCTCCTTCATGGTGAGGAGGTCGGCGAGCGCCTGGCAGGGGTGGTAGTGCTCGGAGAGGCCGTTGATGACGGGGACGGGAGAGTGGCGCGCCATGTCGGCGACGGTGTAGTGGCTGAAGGTGCGGGTGACGACGGCGTCGGCCCAGAGGGCGAGGTTGGAGGCGTAGTCGGCGGCGGACTCGCGCTCGCCGATGCGCTGCTTGCTGATGTCCATGTAGACGACGTCGGCCCCGAGCTTGGCGGCGCCGATCTCGAAGGAGAGGCGCGTGCGCAGCGAGGGCTTCTCGAAGAGCATGACGACGGTCTTGTTGTCGAGGGCGCCGCGGAACGATCGGGGCGACTTCTTCCACGCCAGCGCGGTGTCGAAGAGGGTGTGCAGGGCCTCGGCGTCGAACTCGGCGACGGAGAGGACGTGCTTGAAGTTGAAGGCCGCGGGCGCGGCGGGGAGAGTCGGATGAACCAGCGCAAGAGTCATGGTGTGGCTCCCGTGTGCGGGGCGTGCGGAGCGGGTCAGGAGAGCGTTGCTGCGGAGGATGCGAGCCGAGCGGCGGCGGGCGCGGGGTAGACCCAGGTGCCCTTGCCCTCGCCTCGGGCGAGCGCGGCGATGTTGGCGGGGTCGTGCCAGGAGGCGATCGCGGTCGGCGCGCCGGAGACGTTGGCCGCATCGAGTGCGCCGTGGACCTTGGGGATCATGCCGTTGTAGATCGCGCCGGAGGCGATGAGCGATTCGGCCTCGTCGGCGTCGATGCGCTCGAGGATGGCGCCGCTCGCGTCCTTCACGCCGTCCACGTCGGTCAGGAGGATGAGCGCGCGGGCGCCGAGGACGGCGGCGACGCCGGCGGCGGCCTCGTCGGCGTTGACGTTGAGCATCTCGCCCTCGGCGCCGACGCCGACGGTGGCGATCGCGGGGAGGAAGCCGGCGGTGAGCAGGGTCTCGGCGAGTTCGGCGCGGCCGCCGGCGACTTCACCGACGCAGCCGGGGTCGAAGTCGTACCGCTTGGAGCGCGCGACGTCGGCGAGGGCGCCGTCGGTGAGCGTGAGGCCCACGGCGGGCGCGCCGGCCTGCTGGAGGAAGCCGACGACGCGGGTGTTGACGAGGCCGGCGAGCGTCGCGACGACTTCGATCACCTGCTCGGGCGTGGTGATGCGGATGCCCTCGATGCGCTCGGACACGATGCCGAGCGCGGCGAGGCGCTTGTCCACGATCTTGCCGCCGCCGTGGATGACCACGAGGCCGCCGGGCTCGGAGCGATGGAGCTCGGCGAGCGCGGCCCAGAGGTCGGGGCAGGTGGCGCCGTCTTCGAGCGCGGCGCCGCCGAGCTTCACCACGAGCGGAGCGGCGCGATGGGTCGTGTTGTCGTTCATGTGGAAAGAGATCATGCGTGTTCGGGAAGGAGGCCGGCGGTTTCGGGGAGACCGAGCCGGATGTTCGCGGCCTGCACCGCCTGACCGGCGGCGCCCTTCAGGAGGTTGTCGATCGCAGAGACGATCACGAGGTGCTGCTGCCCGCGGAAGTCATCGCCGGCGAGCGCGATGTCGCAGAAGTTGGTGCGCGCCACGGAGGCGACGGAGGGCCATTGCCCGCTCGGGAGCACGCGGACGAAGGGCTCGTTGGCGTAGGCGTCTTCGAGGAGCCGGCGCGCATCGGCCTCGGTGAAGCCGGACGCGAGGTCCACGTGGATGGTGCTGACGATGCCGCGGTCGAAGGGGCCGAGGTGGGGAGTGAAGAGGGTGTCGATGGCGGCGTAGAGGTCGATCTCGGGCTGGTGACGGTGGGAGAGGACGGCGTAGGGCTGGTGGGAGAGTTCGCAGTAGGCGTTCTTGAGCGATGGGGTGCGGCCGGCGCCGCTGACGCCGGAGGTGGAGTCGATGATGGGGCGGGAGTTCTTCGCGACGGCGCCGGCGCGGACGAGGGGGGCGAGGGGGAGGACGGCGGAGGTCGGGTAGCAGCCGGGGGACGCGATGAGGCTGGCGGTCGCGAGGGGCTTGCGATGGATCTCGGGCAGGCCGTAGACGGCGGTCTCGAGGAGTCCGGGCGCCGGGTGGTCGAGCTTGTAGTGGGCCTTGAAGGCGTCGGGGTCGCGCAGGCGGAAGGCGGCGGAGAGGTCCACGACGATGGGGGCGGCGGAGAGCGCGAGGAGCGCGGGCGCCAGGTGGAGACTGACCTCGACGGGGGTGCAGAGGAAGACGACGGAGGGCTTGGCCGCGGCGATGGCGTCCACCGAGGCGGCCTGAACCGGGAGGTTGATGAGGGAGCGGAACTCGGGGAAGAGGGCGGAGAGGTCGGCGCCGCTGGTGCGATCGGAGCCGTGGAGGGAGGCGATCGAGATGCCGGGGTGGCGGAGCAGGATGTGAAGCAGCTCGCGCCCGGAGTAGCCGCCGGCGCCGACGATGGAAGCGGAATGGTGGGTGGGGTTGGTCAATGGAGTCGGATAGCCCGGAGAGAATTGCGATTGGGTTGGAGTGGGTGGGCCGCTTTACTCGAGGCCGGCGACGGATCGCACGGCGTGGAGGAACGAGCGTGCGGCTCGCTCGGAGCGCATGGCGACGAAGATGGCGTCGTCGCCGGCGATCGTACCCGTTATCGCGGGGTTCGCGGCGTTGTCGATCGCCACGGCGAGGGCCTGTGCGTGGCCGGGCGCGGTGCGAAGGACGACCAGATGTGTCGCCGGCTCGGCTTCGAGAAGATGGCTCTGGATGGCATCCTCGAACTCCTTCTCGGCGCCTTCTGCGCCCCCGGCGGTGGAGGCAAGGTCTTCCGCCAGAACGTAGCCGTCGGGGCCCTTCACGACACCCAGGTCGCGCAGGTCGCGGCTGAGGGTGGCCTGGGTGGCGTCGACGCCTTCGGCGATGAGCAGCTCACGAAGCTGCTCCTGACTGGTGATGCCGCCCTGCTACTCTACGACCGTTTCGATATCTGGAAATACGACCCCGCCGGCCAAACCGGGCCGCAGCGCCTGACCAAAGGCCGCGAGAGCCAAACCCGCTACCGCTACA
>JBGTSD010000155.1:0-3846 GCA_041940385.1 Phycisphaerales bacterium
GCGGCGCCATGAGCGCGTTCCGCCGGCGCAACGCGGCAGTCGTCGCCGCCCGTCACTTCGGGCCCAACATGACCCCGATGGTGGACATCGTGATGGTCATCCTGATCTTCTTCATGGCCGGCTCGGCGTTCATCGGGCCGGAGTGGTTTCTCGAGGTGGGCATGGCGCGCTCGACGCGCGTGATCGAGACCGAGGACTCGCCCCCGCCCACCATGGAGCTCCCGGCGCCGCGCATGGTGGTCCGCCTCGCCCGCTCCGCGCAGAACACGACGGCGGTCACCGGGCTCGGTCTCGAGGGCGCGGCGATCTCGGACCTCGAAGCGCGTCTCGCCGAGTACACCGCCGCGAACGCCGCCGCGGGGATGCGTCTGGTCGTCGAACCGGCGCGCGACATCCCCTATCAGGACGTGATCCGCGTGTACGACCTGTGCCGGCGTTCCGGCGTGGACGATGTCACGCTCTCGAAGTCCCCCTCGCCCTGATCAATCCGCCGATGCGTAGATCTGGAGCCGGTGCCCGTGCGGGTTCAGCCCTCGCTCGCGGCAGATGCGATCGCGGATCGCGATCAGCTCCGGGATCTCGATCGGGATGATCTCGTTGGTGTCGACACGCACGAGCAGGTCGCGCGGACGGCGGCCGTAGGCGAGCTGGTAGTGCGCATGCTCGGAGTCCACCAGCACCTGCTGGATGATGCCCGCCTCCTGGAGCAGCTTGATCGTGCGGTAGATCGTCGCCTTGCTGACGCGGAACCCGGCGCGCTTGAGTTCGTCCTGAAGCTGCTCGGCTTGGAAGATGTCGTCGAGCCGGATGATCGATTCGAGGATCTGCGCCCGCTCCGGCGTGTACTTCTGGCCCTGCTTCTTCAGTTCCCGCCGAAAGACGGCGCACAGCGGCTCGGCGATCGAGATGCGCGGCTGAAAGTCGTTGAGATGGCCGGACCGGGCGTCGCTCATGCGAGGACAAGTCTAGCGGGAGTGGCCGGACTTTCTCGGAGCCGGCTTCCGAGACGACGCCGATCCGCCCTCACGGCGCAGCCAAGTGTGCAGACGATCGGCCGCCCAAGTGTTGACGCACCGATCCGGCGTCAGCCCGCCCCGACGCCCCGTCAGCACGCCGAAGCGGAGCTGATCGAAGTCCGCCGGATTGTGAACGTCGCAGTCGATGGCGATCAGCGCGCCCGCCGCGAGCGCCGCGCGAACGTGCACGTCGCGTAGGTCGAGGCGCAGCCAGTTGGCGCTGATCTCGAGGGCGACGTCGTTGGCCGCCGCGGCCTCGGCGATGGCGCGGATATCGATCGTCAGCCCCTCGCGCCGGTTGATCAGCCGCCCCGACGGATGACCCAGGATGCGCACCGCGGGGTGCTGCACCGCGCGAAGAAGGCGCTTCGTCGCGTCCTTCTCGCTCTGCTTGAGCGACGCATGCGGCGAGGCGACGACGATGTCCAGCTTCGCGAGCAGCGCGTCGTCGTAGTCGAGCGACCCGTCGGCGAGAATGTCCACCTCGCTGCCGGCGAGGATCGTGATGCCCTTGACCTTCTTCCGCGCCTCGTGCACCGCCTCGATGTGCTCGAGCAATCGCTCGGGCGTCAGGCCGCCGGCGATCGGGCTGCTCTTGGAGTGGTCGGTGACGGCGATGGTGTGGAAGCCGCGCTTCTTTGCCTGCTCCGCCAGCTCGACGATGCTCATCGCGCCGTCGGAGGCGGTGGTGTGGGCGTGCAGCTCGGCGCGGATGTCGGCCAGATCGATCAGACCAAAGTCGTGACCGGGCTTTGAGTCGATCTCGCCAATGTCCTCGCGCAGCTCGGGCGGGATCAGCGGCAGCTCGAGCGCCTCGTAGATGGACTCCTCGGTTTTCGACGCGACCGCCTCGACGCCGCGCGACTGCGGCGGGGTCTTCTCCTCGTCCTCCGGGTACAGCCCGTACTCGTTGAGCGTCATGCCGCGCTTCAGGGCGCGCTCGCGCAGGCGGACGTTGTGCTCCTTGCTGCCGGTGAAGTACAGCAGCGCGGCGCCGAAGGACTCCGTCGGGACGATCCGCAGGTCCACCTGCACCACACGCTTGTCCGAAGCGCGGAACCGCACCGACGACTTGGATTCTCCCGCGGCCAGCACCTGCTCCACGCCGTCCATCGCCCGGAATGCCTCGGCGAGCGCTGCGCCGTCCTTTGTCGCGGCGAGGATGTCGATGTCGCCGATCGTCTCCCTTGCCCGGCGCAGCGAGCCTGCGAACGCGATCTTCGCCTTGGCGTCGATGGACCGGAGATGCCCGACGATCGCCTCGGCGATGGGCATCGCGACGCCCAGGGGCATGCGATCACCGGCCTGCGCCCGGAACGCGAGCGCCGCCTTGATGTTCTCGACCGTCTTGGCGCCCATGCGCGGGACCTTCAGGATCGATCCGTCGTCGATCGCCTTGCGCAGGTCGTCCACGCTCTCGACGCCGACCTCCTGCCACATGGCCCGCACGGTCTTCGGGCCCAGGCCCGGCACGTCGAGCACGTCGAGGAGCCCCGCCGGCACCTGCGCCCGCAGCTCCTCGTGCTCCTTGACCTTGCCGGTCTTGACGAACTCCTGCACCTTCTCCGCGATCTTCTTGCCGACGCCCGGGATCGCTTCGAGCGCCGCTCGGTCGTCCGCGATGTCGGCGACGTCGCCCGCGTAATCCTCGATCGCCCGCGCCGCGCGCGAGTTCGCCGAGGCGCGGAACGAATCGGCGCCCGTCAGTTCGAGCAGCGCCGCGATCTCTTCGAGAATGCCCGCGATGGCCGAGTTGGCGCTCATGTCGCCGCAGTCTATCCGGCGCGCCGCCCGGCTCGCTTGCCGGTGGCGCGGGCGCCGAGCGACGGCTGCCGATCCGCGTACAGCGTCGCCATGCGCTGCTCGACAGACTCGACGATCGCCTCGCGATCCGCCTCCGGCGCCAGGAGCAGCGCCGCCAGCCAGCGCCGGGCGAGCGCCGTCCCCGTGGGGCGCAATAGCTCAATCAGCATCTTCGTCTGATCGTTCGGGGACGGCGTCGGCGACCCGTCGGGCTCGGCCGGAGAGGGAACGAGGGGTCTGGCCGGCGTCATGCTTCGTCGATTCCTTTCCGGCTCGCAGCCGCGCTTCGAGCGTCTGCACGTAGACCTCGAGCCGGTCCACGCGCTCGTGCAGCTTCTCCATCGCTTCGGCCACCGCGCGCACGATCTCGCCCGCATCGGCGCGGTGGAGCGCCTGCCGCGGCAGCTCCGACACCCGCATCGGGCCGCGCCCGGTAAGCAGCCAGTCCGCGTTGATCTCGAGCGACGCGCACAGACCGCCCAGAAACTCGATGCTCGGCGTCTGCCCCGTCATGTACCGGCGCACGTTCTCGGCGTGCACGCCGGTCATCTCGCCGAGCGCGCGATAGGTGTGGCCCTCGGCCACCTGGCGCAGGCGATCATGGAGCGGAGAGTCCGACACGCCATCATCGTAACCGACTCGGCAAGTCCCCCGGCGCTACGCCACGTCCCCTAACCCGAGCGCCTGCCCGTGCGCCCGCAGGAGCCGGGCCCGGAGCAGCTTTTCACCCGGCTCGTCGAGCGTCGGAGAGCGCTCGATCCAGCCCGCCGCGTCGCGCCGGGCCATCAGCAGGAGGTCCATGTCGCGCGGCAGCTCGACCACTTTGAACGGCGCCAGCCCGGACTGACGCGCTCCGAAGAGTTCGCCCGGCCCGCGCAGCTCCAGATCCTTCTCGGCGAGCACGAACCCGTCGCCGGTCGCGGCGAGCGCCTCCAGCCGTGCCGCGGCGTCCTCGGTCGCGGGCTCGCCGATCAGCACGCACAGCGAGCGCCGGCTGCCGCGACCGACACGCCCGCGCAGCTGGTGC
>JBGTSD010000156.1:0-3807 GCA_041940385.1 Phycisphaerales bacterium
GCGGATCGCCGAATCCGCGCTCCAGCGCGGCGCCGGCCGCCGCGGGCGCGGCGGGCGCCTGCGCGGCGTCGGGCCTCCCCGCACTCGAGGGACCGGTCAGCAGCAGCGCCGCCGCGACGGCGACCGTCGCGTGGACGGGTCGCTGGGTGTCGTGCATGGCTGTTCTCCCCTGCGGAAGGGGTCGGGAGTCGCGTCTTCCGGGCCGCCCGGACTCCCCAACCCGCCAGGAAAAACGACTCCCGACCCCTCTTTACCGTAGAAAGCCGTCCTGCAGCCCGCCGTCCACCGGGATGACGTGCCCGGTCGTCTTCGCCAGCCGTGGCGAGAGCAGCAGGAAGATCGCCTCGGCCTGATCCTCGGGCTCGATGGGCAGCTGCGTGAGCGATCGCTTCGCGTAGAAGGCGGCGAGCTTCTCCCGCAGGTCCTCGGTCGATTCGTCCTCGCCGAACGGGATGGCGTACTTCGTCAGCGAGGCAATCACGCGATCGCGCGGGAACATGGTGCTGCCCTTGACGACGGTGGCGGGCGCGACGGCGTTGACGCGCACCAGCGGCGCCAGCTCCACGGCGAGCTCGCGCACGAGATGGTTCGCGGCGGCCTTGCTCGCGTCGTACGCCAGGCTGCCCCGCTTCGCCACGATCGCGTTGGCGCTCGTCGTCAGCACGATGTTCCCCGGCAGGTTCTGCCGCCGGAGGATGTTCTGCGCCTCGTCGGCGACGATGTAGGCGCCCGTGACGTTGATGTCGAAGGTACGCGTCCACTGGCGATCCTCGACCCGGCCGGTCTTGTCCGGCGGCACGAAGATGCCCGCCGTGACGATGACGTCGTCCACGCCCCCGTAGGCCAGCAGCGCCTCCTCGAACATGCGCGCCACGCTCTCGCGCCGCGTGATGTCGCAGGCGAGCCCGATCGCCGGCCCGCAGTTGCTGACGCCGGTGCCCGCGACGCCGATCCCCTCGCCGTACTTCGCGACGATCTCGCCGGCGGTCGATCGCGCGGCGCCTTCGTCGAGATCGACCGACACGACGTGCGCGCCTTCCCGGACGAGGCGGTGCGCCGTCGCCTTGCCGATCCCGGCGCCGCTCCCGATGACGACCGCGACGCGCCGGTCGAGCTCCTTCTCCGGCGGCAGCCGCCGGAGCTTGGCCTCCTCGAGCGACCAGTACTCGATGTCGAAGGCCTCCTGCTGGTCCATCGCCTCGTACCGATCGATGGCCTCCGCGCCGCGCATCACCTCGATCGCGCAGTTGTAGAACTCGGCGGTGACGCGCGATTCGCTCTTGTTCTTGCCCCACGCGATCATCCCCAGCCCCGGGATCAGGACGACGGTCGGATTGGGGTCGCGCATCGCGGGCGAGCCGGACCGCCGGCACCGCTCGTAGTAGGCGGCGTAGTCCTTGCGATACTGCTCGAGGCCTTCGTCGATCGAGGCGGCCAGGGCGTCCAGGCTGGCCTTGGCCGGGTCCCAGTCGACGAACAGCGGCTTGATCTTCGTGCGGAGGAAGTGGTCGGGGCACGACGTTCCCAGCGCCGCCAGCCGCGGCCCGTCGTGGCTGTTGACGAACCGCAGCATCTTCGCGTCGTCCTGGACCGTGCCCACGAACCGGCGGGCCTGGGAGACCCGCCCGCGGATGAAGGGGAGGATGGCGACGAGGATGCGCCGCCGCTCGGCCTCCGGCAGCGGCGCGTGCTTCTGCCCGCCGAAGGTCTGCGCCCCCCGATCGTGCTGCTCGATGTAGGTGGCGGCGCGATCGACGATCTCGAGCGCCGTCTCGTAGCAGGCCCTGTCGTCGTTGCTCCAGGAGCTCATGCCGTGATGGCCGAGCAGGACGCCCTTCGCCTTCGGCTGCTTGCCGATCAGCGACTCGATCATCAGGCCGATGTCGAACCCGGGACGCTGCCAGGGGACGTAGATGACCTCGTCGCCGTAGATCTCCCGGCAGAGCCGCTCCTGGTTCACCGACGCGGCGATCGCGATGACGGCGTTCGGGTGCAGGTGGTCCACGTGCTTGTAGGGCACGAAGGTGTGGAGCGGCGTGTCGATCGAGCAGGCGCGCGGGTTCAGGTTGAAGACGCAGTGGCTGTACATGTCGTACATCGCGTCCTCGATGGGCGTCTTCGGGCCGCGCCCCGGATCGGCGAGGTAGCGCGGCTTCATCGCGTGGATCTTCGCGGTGTAGAGCGACGCGAAGCCGTCGCGCTTCGTGGTGCGCAGGTCGCCGCCGGATCCCTTCACCCAGAGCACCTCGACCTCCTCGCCCGTCAGCGGATCGGTTTCGATCAGCTTCGAGGAGGTGTTGCCGCCGCCGGTGTTGGTGAGCGTGAGGTCCTCGCCGAGCTTGTTGGACCGGTAGACGAGCCGGTCGACGCCGCGCAGCGCCGCCGCTTCCTCGTCGCGCCAGAGGTGCTTCACGTAGTTCAGTCCGGGAACCTGCTTCGCGTGGTTGCTCATGACCCTGCGCTCCGATGGCCCTACCGCCTGCGTCCGTCTGCTCCGGTCACAATACTCCGTCGCGCCCGGCATTGACGAGGCAGCCGTGCCCCCTTGCCCGTCGCCTGTCGCCTGTCGCCTGTCGCCCGACCTCACTCCGGCGGCTTCTCGTCGAGCTCCTGCCGCGTTACCTCGCGCTTCGTCTCGGGCAGGGGGGCCGCGGCGCCCGGCGCGGCGTCGCGCAGGCGCGTGAACGCCGCGAGCGCCTGCCGCTGTTCCTCCATCCGGCCCAGCGCCCGGTATGCCTGCGCGAGCTGGTAGAAGGCCACCTGGTTCTGCGGGTGCCGCTTCGTCGCCTCGAGCAGCCGCGGCAGGGCGTCGGCGGGCCGGTTCAACGCGACCAGCGTCCGGCCGAGCCCCACCAGGGCGTCCTCGAACTCGGGATAGTGCGCGAGGGCCCGCTCGAAATACTCGCGCGCCCGCTCGAACTCGCCGGCCTTGCGATGCAGCTCGGCGAGCTCGTACGCTGCGTTGGCGTTCGTGGGATCGATGCGCAGCTCCTCCTCGAACGCCTTGCGGGCCTCGGCCGCACCGGCGCTCGAGCGTTCGTCCTTCGATTGCGCGAGCAGCGTCCGGCCGATGCGGAAGTGGATGCCCGGGCGCCGCGGCGCCAGCTCCAGGATCCTGCGGTATTCGAGGAGGGCGGCGTCGTACAGCCCCTGGCTCTCGTTGGCCTCCCCTGCGGCCTGGTGCAGCCAGACCGAGTCGGGCGCCACCTTCGAGAGGCGGATCGTCTGCAGGTAGGCGAAGTTCGCGAACAGGCGTCCCGAGTGATAGAGCACCTCGGGATCGTCGGGATGGAGCGCGGAGAGCCGCAGCGCGACCTCGACGGCGTCGCGATCGCGGCCCAGGCCGGGATAGGTGCGCTGCAGGTGCAGGCCGGCCATGCGCCGGAGCGCGGGGTCGGCGGACTGGGCGAAGGCCTTCTCGAGCGCCGGCCGCGCCTCCCCGTACTGGCCCAGCTCGGAGAGCGACATGGCCAGCAGCGTGTCGATGTTCGGGAGGCCGGGCTTGAGCTTGATGGCTTCGCGGAGCCGGGGAACGGCCTCCGCGAACTTGCCCTGCTGGAAGTAGATCAACCCGAGGCGCCCGTGGACTTCCTCGGTCGAGGGGCTGAGGCGCCGCAGCTCTTCGTACGCCTTCTCGGCCTCGGCGTAGCGCCCCGCGTTCAGGGCGCGCTCGCCCTCCTGCGCCAGTTTCTGAAGGGCGGCCGGATCGGGTTGCTGCGCGGCGGCGGGACCGGCCATCCAGAGGAACAACCCGGCCGCGACCACGCGCGCGGCCCGGGACAGATCGATCGGCATCAGGTCACTCCG
>JBGTSD010000157.1:0-3692 GCA_041940385.1 Phycisphaerales bacterium
AAGATGATGCCGGCGCCGCCGAACGCCACGCAGTAGGCGGGCCAGAGCGCGCGGGCGTTGCGTTCGAGGGAATCGTCGGCCTCGCCGGGCGGGGGGGCGCCGAGCGCGCCGTGGGCCGCGGCGCCGGCGAGCTGCCACGCGAGCCAGAGGACCATGCCGCCGGCGAGCCAGCCGACGGGACCGAGGCCGTCGGCCTTGGCGGAGCGTGCGATGAGCTTCTCGCGGCGCAGGTCGCCGCGTCGGCGCATGATGACGAGGCCCGTGAGCGCACCGACGGCCATGAAGCCCAGGAGCGCGATGCCGGAAACGGCGGACGGGGCGGCGGGAGCGGTCAGGGACGGGTCGTCGGCGGGTTGCTGGCCTAGAAATGCGGTCCGCGGAACGGTCGATCCGATCGTTTCGCTGGAGAGAACCCCCTCAGCCGCCCCATTCGCCGACGATCCGGCGCCCAGCGCCGCCATCATGACCAAGCCCGCGCCCGCCACTCTCGAGCAGATCGTCGCCCGCAAACGCCAGGAGGTGGAGGCGGCGAAGCGCACCGGCGCGGTGGAGCAGTTCCAGGAGCGCATCGAGGAACTGGGCCGGCCGCGCAACTTCTTCGGGGCGGTGACACGCCATCCCCATCGCGGGCACACGTCCGTGATCGCGGAGATCAAGCGGCGCAGCCCCTCGGCGGGACTGATCCGGCCGGAGTACGAGGGCGAGGGATTCGACCCGGTGCGCATCGCGAAACAGTATCACGCGGCGGGCGCGGCGGCGATCTCGTGCCTGACGGATGAGCCGTTCTTCGGCGGGCATCTGTCGTTCATTCACCGCGTGCGCGACGCGGTCCCGCTGCCGGTGCTGCGCAAGGACTTCATCATCGATCCCTGGCAGATCTGGGAGTCTCGCGCCGCGGGGGCGGACGCGATCCTGCTGATCGCCGAGTGCCTGCGCGAGGGCGAGCTGATCGACCTGATGATCCTGGCGCAGCAGCTCCAGTTGACGACGCTGGTCGAGGTGCACGACGTCGAGAACCTGCTGCGGGTGAGGCCGCATGTCGGGTTTCCCGCGCGGTCGTACATGCTCCTGGGCGTGAACAACCGTGACCTGACGACGATGACGACGGACGTGAACCACACGCTTCGCCTCGCGGACCTCGTCGAGGACCGCTCGGTGCTGGTGTCGGAGTCGGGGATCCGCTCTCCCGAGGACCTCGCGCGGCTGCGGGACCACGGGGTGCAGATCGTGCTGGTGGGCGAGTCGCTGATGCGCGAGCCCGAGCCGGGCGAGGCGCTGCGCCGGCTCCTGGCGCCGTATCAGTACGGGTCGTAGCTCGGCGACAGGGGTATATTGTCCGTTCAGCAGGAAAGGAGCAGCCGTGATGAACGCCCTTGGGCGCGCTTTGACATGTGGATTGGCATTGGCGGCCGCGCTCGCGCTGGCGTCGTGCTCGGGCTCGACGCGCACCGGCGCGCCGTACACGCTCAAGCCGGACCGGGAGATCGAGGCCTACCTGCCGGGCGATGTGCGCTCGGTGCACGAGGAGGCGGTCTACGTGGTGCGCGAGCACTTCGGGTATCGGCTGGTGCGCGAGGCGGTCGATCTGCGCGAGGGGTACATCGAGGCGCGGACGGCGCAGGACAACGTTGTGCGCGTGGAGACGTACACGGCGGGCGAGCGCATCTCGCGCGTCGAGATCTTCGTCGGGCCGCTGGGCGATGAGCCGGCGATGAAGGATCTGCTCGCCGAGCTGGACCTGCGGGTGAACAAGCGGAAGGAATGACGCGGGCTACTTGCGGCCGAGCGCCTTCTTGAGGCGTTTGATCGCCTTCTTCGCGTCGCCGACGCGCTTGTCGTCGCCGTGCTTCGCGAGGAATGCCTCGTACTGCGCGAGCGCATCTTCCTGCTGCCCCGCCTTCTCGAGGCAATCGGCGAGCGCGAAGCTTGCGTTCGCGGAGTCGGGGCGGATCGCCAGCACCTTGCGATATTCCGCCGCGGCCTCGGCGGGCTTGCCGAGATCCAGCAGGGCGCGTCCGCGCACGAACGGCGGCGTCGGATCGTCGGCCTCGGCGATGGTCTGCCAGCGGTCCACCAGCGGCATGGCGGCCTGCGGATCGCCCTTCTGGTCGATCAGCGTCCACGACCAGGAGCGCAGCGCCCAGGAACGCTCGCCGTCGTCGGCCGCGGCGTTCTCCGCGGCGGCGTAGAACTTCACAACGTCGTCCCACTTCTTATCCGACGACGCGATCTGCGCCTGCAGCATGTTCCCGAAGAAGGCGCCGCCCTCGATGGTGAGGAGCGCGTCGGCGTTCTCCTTGGCTTTCTTCTCGCTGCCGCCGGCGATGCCCGGTGCGCCGAGGTAGAACTGCGCCAGGCCGTAGCGCGCGCCGACGTGGTTGGGATCGAGCTCGACGGCCGTCTCGTACGCCTTGCGCCCCTTGGAGGCCAGCGACATCTTGTCGAGCATGCCGGCGTCGTTGATGCCGCCGAAGACGACGTTGCCGAGCCAGTAGTGCGCCTCGGCGTTCTTCGGCTCGAGCGTCGTCGCCTTCTCGGCGTGGTCGCGCGCGGCCTTGTGGTTGTCGCGGGTCTGCTCGATGATCGCCATGGCGAGCTGCAGGCGCGCATCGTTGGGATTGGTGCGGAGGTCGCGCTCGATGGCGCTGCCGAGCGTGTCGAGTTCCTCCTTCGGCAGGGCGAGGGAGACCCCGTCGGTCGAGGCCAGAAGCCGCTCGGCGGCGACAACGCCGGACAACGTCTCGGACGCGCCGGGATCGCGGGCGAGCGAGGCGGGAACGGCCGCGCCCAGCAGCGCGGCGATCAGGACGAGCGTTCGCATGGCCACCATCTCCTCTGCATCCCTCGGGCTCAACGTGAGTTCTACGGGCTTGGTCGGGCGGAGTTTCAGCGTCGATCGGCGAGGGCCGCCTGCGCAGCGGCGAGGCGGGCGATCGGGACACGGAAGGGCGAGCAGGAGACGTAATCCAGACCGGCGCGGTGGAAGAAGCCCACGCTGGCCGGGTCGCCGCCGTGCTCGCCGCAGACCCCGATCTCGACGCCCTTGCGCGCTGCGCGTCCCTTCTCCACCGTCATCGTGACGAGCTGGCCGACGCCCGACTGATCGAGCGTCTGGAACGGGTCCTTGTGGAGGATGTCGCGCTCGAGATAGTCGGGCAGGAAGTTGTTCACATCGTCGCGGCTGAAGCCGAACGTCATCTGCGTGAGGTCGTTCGTGCCGAAGGAGAGGAAGTCCGCGGCCAGCGCGATCTCGTCGGCGGTGAGCGCGGCGCGCGGCGTCTCCACCATGGTGCCGATGGGGATGGGCAGCTTGCCGGAGTAGCCGGTGCGCTCACGAACCTCGGCGATGGTGCGCTCGACGTGCCCGCGCAGGTACGCGAGCTCTTCGCGCGTTGCGGCGAGAGGGATCTCGATCTCGGGCCGGGCCTTCACGCCGCGCTTCAGGCAGTCGATCATCGCCTCGACGATGGCGGTGGTCTGCATGACGAGGATCTCGGGGTAGGTGACGGCGAGCCGGCAGCCGCGGTGCCCGAGCATGGGGTTGGCCTCATGAAGATCGGCGACGCGCCGCCGGATCGTCTCGACGGGCACGCCCATCGCGTGGGCGAGCGTCGCCTGGTTCTCCTCGTCGTGGGGGAGGAACTCGTGCAGCGGCGGATCGAGGCGGCGGATGGTGACGGGCAGGCCGTCCA
>JBGTSD010000158.1:0-3690 GCA_041940385.1 Phycisphaerales bacterium
TTGCTCGGACGGTCTGACTCCGCCCAAGGCCTACTACATGTTCACGATGGAAACCGACGTGAACGCTGCGACGCTCGAGCCGGGCACGGTGTTCACGCCCTTCGCCACGGTGGTAAACCAGCAGTTCGGCTTCGTGGCGCCCTCTCCCATCGGCATCGCGTACTCCGGGCAGCAGAACGTCATGGATGCTCGGAGAGTGGGGTGGAGCGAAGGCGTGCTCGCGGCGACGCCGCTGGCGCCGCTGAAGATCGAAGGCACGGGCGACCCGACGCTACCTACCGGAGTGCGCTCGGCGGAGGCCGCTGTCGAAGACGAAGGTCAGATCCTGGCGGGCATCACGCACGCGGACCCGAAGATGGGAGCGGACAACGCCGAGATCTTCGGCTGCGGTCTGCCGCAGTGTGCGCCCTACGCTTTCTGGGTTCGTGTGCAGGACCCCGCCATGCCCGATCCCAACCCGCAGCCGCCGCCATCCGCTGTCGTCGCCAACGACATGAGCGGCGCGGGTTGTTCGAACAGCGCTGCCGTTGCCGAACGCGGCTTGCTCGTCGACGAATCGGCCGTGCTCGGCGGTAGCTATCGCTGCGGCCGGCCCGCCATCGCCGGCGTGAGCCGAGGCGTGCCGGCCGATGCAAACCAAGTCAACGCGTTCCTGGCGCGCCTCACGCCCAACTGACGCTTCCGTCAGCGCGCCGAGAAGCCGAGGCGATCGAGCCGTGCGACGACGGCGGGATCGGCGATCGGGGCGCGAAGATCGGAGACCTCGGCGAGGAGGTCCGGGGCATCGGCGTCCAGGATCGTCACTGCGGCCATGTCGATGCGGCGGCCGGCGCCCGTCGCGAAGAGCTCTGCGGCCATGTCGATCGCGTCCGGCGCGCTCGCGCGCCAAAGCAGGCGGAGCGCCCGGCCCCGCGCACGATCCGAGAGGCTCTCGTCGCGGGCGATCGCAGCGAGCGCATCCATGGAGGGCGCGAGCGCCGTGGTGATGAACGCGTCGGCGTCCGAGAAGCGATCGCACGCCGGCGCGTCGAGGGCGCGCTCGAGCGGGGTGGCGGGCGCGCGGCCCGCATCGAGGGGCAGGTGAAACGCGAGCGGGACGGGCGGCAGCGCGAGCGAGATCGGCGACAGCGACGGAAGCGGAGCGCCCGGCAAGCCGCCGGCTTCGATGATCCCTCGGTACATCGCGCTCCCTTGGACGACACGCGCTTGGAGCGGAGAGAACGTGCCGCCGCCGTAGGCGATCGGGAACATGACGTTTCCGACATCTGGGCAGTTGGCGGGGTTCATCGAGTTGATGTTCGGACAGGTCACGGTGTCGCCGAGCGGATCGAACGCAACGACCTCCATCTCGGTCGTGTGGAAGAGCCCCGCCAAGTGCCCCATCTCGTGGGCCACGACGCTCGCGTCGTAGTTTTGGTTGCCGCTCGGGGTGTAGGCGACGCCGCTCCTCGCGGTTCCGTGCACCATCGGGCTGCCCGGGATCCCGCCGGCGATGCCGAGCGCCGACGCGTAGCTGAAGTCGCCGACCACGAAGAGGTTGAGCGCGGGCGCCGGACCGATGCCCGCGGACGTCGTGAACATCTGCGCGAGCTCGTTGGCCGACGAGATGACGTCGAACGAGGACGAGAGTGACATGAACGTCACGTTGCCCTTCGACAGGCCGAGCCCGGGGCCCCAGTAGTCGGAGAAGACCGCGTCGAGGACGGGGTTCATGTAGCCGGAATCGACGCCGGATCCCGGTGCGATGAGGACGTTGATGTCGACGACGCCCCCGTGGAACGCACCGTCGGAGGTGCGCCGAACGAAGACCGACGTCTCGGCCGTCATCGCGCCGTCGGATGCGAGCCGGATGCGCCAGTCGCCTTCGAGCACCGGCCACGCCTGCGGCAGATCCGATTGCGGATCGGCGGCGGCAACGGCGGACTCGTTGATGAAGGCGGGCAGCCCCGCGCCGGGGATTTCGAAGTCGTCGACGATGGCGTTCGAGTTCGGCGGCCGGAGCAAGGCGACCCCGACGACGCCCGGGTCCGAGATGACCGAGAACGTCGTCAGCCCCAGGGTGCGATCGGGAATTGGGAAGGGGACGAGATCGCCCATCTCCAGCGGGCCGAGATCGAGCTCTGCCAAGTGAACGAGCGGACCCGCCCACGGATCTTCACCGCCGGCGCCGCCGCCGCCGAGCGGTCCGCCGCCTGGACCGCCGCCGCCGGACGACGTCGTCGAAGCCGCAGTCGTCACGGCCGCGGTGGTCGACGCGCCGGTCGTCACGGTCGTCGGGCCGCTCGGATCGCTGCCGCCTCCGCCTTGCCCGTCGCCGTCGTCGCCGCACGCGCACGCGAGCGCGACGAGGGCTGCCCCGAGCCGAAAGGAAGAAGGACGCATTGTCGATCGAAGCGTACTACTTCTTGGCGAGCTCGATGAGCCTGTCCACGAGCTTGGGATCGAAGGTCCCTTGCTTGAGCCGCTCGACCGCCTTGGTCAGCACCGGACGCCAGGCCTCGCGATCTTTGTCGTCGAGCTCCACGAGCGTCATCTTGGCCTTGAGCCGCTCGAATGCGGCGTCGTCCTCGGTGCGGATCTTCTTTCTGAGCGCGTCTTGAGCGACCTTGCCCGTATCGACGAGGATCGTCCGGAGGTCGCCGGGGAGCGCGTCGATGCGCTTCTTCGACCAGACCATGCCGCCGATGGCCATCACCGTCGATTCGTTGCCGATGTGCGTCAGGTGCGGCGTCCACTGCAGCTGCTCTGCGGCGAGCGACGGTGCGTTCACCAGATCGACGCCGCCGGTCCGCAGCGTCGGTAGGACCTCGGGCACGCTCAGCGGCACGACGGTGACGTTCGGAATCAGCTGGTAGACCGTGGGCCCGATGACGTCGTTGCGCCACGAGAGCACCTTGCGACCCGAGAGATCGCCCGGACGCTTCACGCCGAAGCCCTTGCTCATCGCACGCAGCTTCCCGAGGTCGCCCCAGCCGATGCGAAAGCCTTCTTTTTCGGCGCCCTTCTCGAATTCGTCCTTCAGCGCGTCGCGCGCGCGGTCGAGCGCCTCCCAGTCGCGGAACAAGCCCGGCAGCTGCAGCGCGAGGATCGGCTTGTGGACCTGCCCCAGGCCGATGCGCTCACCGCCGCGGCGTCGAGCTGCCCCGATCGGATCTTGCCTACCATCGTGCCGTCGTCGCCTTGCTGGCCGTTGTAGAAGATCCGAAGCTCGAGCTTGCCGGCGCTCTTCTTCTTCACCGCCTCTTCCCAAACGCCGAAGGTGCGGCCCCAGACGCTCTGCTTGGGAGCGAGCGTGCCGATGGAGACGATCTCGGCGGCGCTGGCCGTGAGCGGTGTCAGAAGCGCGGCGAGGAGGGCGAGGAGGGCGAGCGCGCGCATGGGGCGATGATACAGGGGCCCGTGAGAATCGGGCACGGGGCCGGACGAGAACGTGGACGTACGTGGACGTGGACGTGGACGTTAAGTGCCGGTTCACGAGGGCCGAGCACGGCAACGAGCGCGTGCGGTCACCGCCGCCGAGCGAAACGAAGCGTCGCACTCGGACGCGATGACCGGGTCAACGGGCGTGAACGAAACCCAGCGTTGCATTGGAAGCGGATGACGGGTGAGCTTGACCCGCTTTCGTGGACACCACGAAGGGCAGAAGATGCCCAGGAGGGTCCATGAAGAAGACCAAGAGTCCAAAGACAG
>JBGTSD010000159.1:0-3612 GCA_041940385.1 Phycisphaerales bacterium
ATGCTCCTCCAGATCATGGAAGAAGGACGCCTCACCGACTCCTTCGGCCGCCACGTCGACTTCCGCAACGCCATCCTCATCATGACCTCGAACATCGGCGCCGACCTGATCAAGGGCGGCGGCGGGTTCGGCTTCACCAAGCGCGACCAGGCGGCCTCCTTCGAGAACATCAAGTCCGTCCTCCTCAAGGAAATCGAGCGCTACTTCCGCCCCGAGTTCATCAACCGACTCGACGACGTCATCGTCTTCCGCCCGCTCACCAAGGAGGACCTCAACTCCATCGTCGACTACGAAACCATCAAGCTCACCAAGCGCCTCGCCGAGCAGGGCGTCACCCTCGAGATCGATCAGAAGGCCAAGGACTTCCTCATCGACAAGGGCTACAACCCCGACTTCGGCGCGCGGCCGCTCCGCCGCGCCATCGGCCAATACGTCGAGGACCCGCTCTCCGAGTCGCTCCTCTCCGGTGAGTTCAAGAACAAGGGCCTCGTCCGCGTCACCCGCAAGGACGAGCAGGATCACCTCTCCTTCGAGGGACTCGGCGACAAGCCCGCCGAGAAAACCGTCGAAGCCGGGTCGACCTGATCCCCGCTACCCCGCAGCAAAAACCAACGCCCCGGCCATCGTGGCCGGGGCGTTGTCGTTCCATCCCACTCCATCTCTCTCCGTCCTCTCCACCTGTCGCGCTACCGCCGCCGACGCAGCGCCGCGATCGCGCCGCACGCGAGCAGCGCCACCGGCCCCGGCTCCGGCACGAATCCGAACTCGAACCCCAGCGCCGCGCTCTCGCCCGGGTTCAGCGTGAACGACCACTGGAAGGCGATCGACACGTTCCCCATGCCCTCCGCGACCGTGTTGTCGAGCATGGTGATCCCGTCGTCCGTCAGCGACGCGAAGATCGAACCGTCGAGGTCCGCCTGCATCGCGATCGGCGCCAGGAAGTTCGTCTCGCCGCGCAGCCCGGTGTACGCGATCACCTTCGCCGGCGGCGTGCCGCCCGCGCCGTCGTGCTGGAACAGCTCGAACTCGCGCCCGAGCGACACCGAGTCGTCGCCGGGCGACGAGCTCAGACTCATGTCCACGACCGCGAAGATCTCCGCCTCCAGCAGGTCCTGGCCGTTGTTCGTGATGATGTTGCAGGCCTCCACGCCCGCGATCAGGTTCGCCGGACGACGCATCATGTACCGCTGCTGCGAGCCCGTCTGCGCGCCCGTCACGCCGTCGAACGTGAAGAAGTCCATCCCGCCCGAGTGCGAGTTGCCCGTCAGATCGCCCACGAAGAACCCGCTCGACGAGACCCCCGTCGGCGATGCGCCGTTCCCGTACCCCACCTCACGCGGCTGATCGCCGATCGGACCGCCCATCCGATGGAACCACAGCAATCGCTCCATCTGGTTCGGCCCCGCCGCGTCCGTCACGGTGTACACCACGCCCGACACCGGATCGGTGATCGAACCGGGAATGTTCTGGTAGTGCAGCCAGCCCGTGCCGTTGTTCTGACCGCCCGGCGTGATGATGAACGCGCCCGCCGTCGACGCCAACGCCGCCGACAAGAACGCCGCAACGCGCAAACTCCCGCGCATGGCTCAAACTCCTCCGTCGGCGCGACCCGGAACCCCACGCCAACCCTGTGCCCGAGTCCGCGGCGACGAGGCACGCCCACGCCCCGCAGACTCCACTCCGAGTGCAACACCAACCTACCCCCGACTTCCTCATGCTCCAACAACTTCCTTGTTCACAATCTCGTGAACATCACGCGAGAGTTCTCGCTCTGACGCCAAAACACCGCTCTGCAGGCCGCGTTGCGCTCGCCGCGCTCATCCACAAAATCTCCACGCACCCGCCGCGCCGGGTGCGAACATTCTGCTGACAGATCGGTGATTTCGAGCGGGTTCACGCCCGTCTCTAGCTTCCCCGCCCATGCCGCGACACAACCTCTCCGGGCGATCCCTCCGCGCGTTCACCCTCGTCGAGGCGCTCGTCGCGAGCGCGATCATCGCGCTGCTCATCGGCGCGCTCGTCCCGGCGCTGAGCGCGACGCGCGCCAGCGCGCGCGAAGCCGCGTGCATGGCGCAGCAGCGCCGGCTCCACACCGGCGCCATGACCTTCGCCGCGGAGACCGACGAGGCCTTCCCCGGCATCAACGTCACCGGCATGCGCTATCTCCAGAACCCCGTCGCCGCGCAGGCGCTCCTCGGCACGACGCACCGCACGAACCCGACCTCGACCTTCGACTGGATCAGCCCCGTCATGGGCCACGAGGCGAAGCTCTCCGCCAACCGCGCGCGCCGCACCAAGCAGATCTTCGAGGACCTCGGCTGCCCCGAGGCCAACACGCCCAACAAGGCGCTCTGGGGCCAGTTCGGCGCGCTCGCCGATCGCGCCGACTTCGAGACGCTCCTCGCCGCCGAGGGCATCCGACAGACGTCCTACCTCTCCCCCGCCTCGTTCCACCTCATCGGCAAGCCGGAGAACAACGGCCAGTGGACCGCGCCCGGGCGCAAGTTCCTCTGGAGCGGACCCGCCGTCACGCCCGGCAACTATCAGCCGCGCCTCTACAAGGTCGGCGCGCAGCTCTCCGCCAAGGTCTTCGTCGCCGACGGCACGCGCTACCTCGCCGCGGCCAATCACCTCGACTTCGACATCCACCCCAACCCGCAGTACTTCGGATCGTTCACCACGTCGGGCCCGATCTACATCGCGTCCCGCGCCTACGGGCGCGCGACGACCAGCGTGGAGTTCGCCGCGGAGAACCACTCCCCCGGCAGCCCGTATCCGCACAACACCCGGCTCTCCTACCGGCACCGCGGGCGCATCATGGCGCTCTACTTCGACGGCCACGCCGGCGCCATGGACGAAACCGAATCCAAGACCAACGCCGCCCCCTGGTACCCCGGCGGCAGCATCTTCACCGGCCTCAAAGCCACCGGCGAATCACTCCAGTTCCACAACGCGGGGAGCGTGGACCCGAACAACCCGGCTGATGTTCGGCTCGATTGAGTTGCAGCGCGAGACGCGCCCGTCAGGAAGCGTGCTCTCTCCGCCCAAGCAACCCCGGCGCCACGCGCCTCCAAACCGCGCGCATGTCATCAACTCTGCGCACAGACAGGTCCTTCCGCGGCGCATGACAACGATTCTGCGCACAAACGTGGTCATCCGAACCCCACCAAACAGGTGAGTTCCACGTGGAACACTCGCAGCGCTCGCGCTCTTCCGAGCCCCAAGCGCCTGCGCGGGGTCCTTGCACGTTCGAACGTCTTTAGCCCACTCGCTCGCGCTCGGGGCTCGGTTCAGGGATCGCGCTTCCTCGGTTCCCCTTCGCGTTCCTTCGCGTCCTTCGCGTTCACTCCGACGTCTTCACACCGGAATCCCATCATCCTCATCGAACGGCGCCAGGCCCGGCCCATCGTCCCGCGCCTGGAGCTGCGGCCCCGGGCGCTTCGGCACGATGTACCCGCCATTCCCGCTCCCACTTCCGCTTCCGGGGGTCTGCACGACAGGCGACCAGCCGCGCTCCTCGCGGGCCGCGATGTCCGGCGGCGGCGCCGAGCGGTAGCCCGACGAGCGGTTCTTGAACCGCATCGTCGACGCATCCCAGTGCAGGTTCACCAC
>JBGTSD010000160.1:0-3591 GCA_041940385.1 Phycisphaerales bacterium
CTGGCGAAACTTTTGCGATCTCGGTCGAGCTCTTCGGCTAGCGCGGCGAGCCGCTCTTCCGCCTTGGGTTTTTCCACCTTCACCGCGTCCTCCCACCCCAGAGCGCCGGAACCGATCGCCCACACCGCGTCGGACGGACCGTTGCGCAAGTCGAACACGGCGAAGACACCGCCGCCACCCTCGAGTCCCCGCCCGCTCGCTCACCACACGAGCGCTACACCTCGGCCGAGTTGATGCGACGCAATGACGAGCCGATTTGAGGACCCGACTCCAGGAGACGACGCGAACCCACACCTCGCGAGGCGCTCGAGCTTCGCGTGCACCTCGATCTCGAATCGCCCAACGGTCGAGCTCCCTTCCGGCCTGTCCCGTCGTGACCCCTCCGAGGACTGCCCAGCTGCTGGACGGGCACATCTCCGCTGCCAAACTCGGGGCCCAGGGCGCTTCGATCGTCAGCTCGTCCCTCTTACCCCGCGAACGAGGCCTTCCCGCAGAGGATCCGCAACTTCGCGCGCAAGTCGGCCTTCGAGATCGGTGAGGCCCTGCACAAGCAGCGCTACCGCGGCTACTTCGAGATCGACTTCCTCACCGACATGGACTCCGGCAAGATCTATCTCGGCGAGGTTAACCCGCGCCTCACCGGCGCCTCGTCGATGACCAACCTCGCCGTCTTCGGCCACGCCGACGCGCCGCTCTTCCTCTTCCACCTCCTCGAGTGGATGGACGTGGACTACACCCTCGACGTCGAAGCGCTCAACGCGCGATGGGCCGACCCCGACAACATCGACACCTGGAGCCAGCTCGTCATCAAGCACACCGAGGACACCGTGGACCAGGTCGTCAGGGCCCCCAAGTCCGGCATCTGGGAGCTCATGCCCGACGGCTCGGCGCAGTTCGTCCGCAGCCAGACCCACCGGCGCACCGTCCACGACGAGAACCGGGCCTTCTTCTTCCGCATCACCGGTCCTGGTGACTGGCGCGCCAAGGGATCGGACCTCGGCATCCTGGTTTCGCGCGGCCGCTTCATGGACGAGCACCACACGCTCAACGATCGCGCCAAGGCCTGGATCCGCGCCATCCGCGCCGAATACGCCGGCACGACCAACGGCGTCGTCGAGGCCAAGCCCGCCTTCGAGCCCGCAGAGATCGGCGGCTTCAAAATCTATTAGTCCCTACACTTCGCCCCCATGCGAAGGGCGACGCCGACACAGCACACACTCACCTTCCGCGCCGTGCGCGAGGACGAGCCCGGCGCGCGCTGGCAGTCGCTTGCCGAGTGGATGTGGCCCGCGTACCTCGACTGGTTTCTCCGCGAGGGCGACGCCGCGCGCCCGTCCTACCTCCACTGCCGACGCGCCCTGAAGTCACACATGCCCGAGCTGCTCGACACCTACGAGCGGCTCGTCGAACTCCTCGGCGGCGGCGACATCGCGGCCCGGCTCCTCAGTCTCTACCGCCCCTCGCCCTACCTGACCGGCTGCTCGCAGGCCGTCTGGCTTGATCCCCCCGCTCTCCTTCGCAACTACGACTACAGCCCGCGCCTCTGCGAGGGCGCGCTCATGCGCACCCAGTGGCACGGCCGGCCTGTCATCGCCATGAGCGATTGCCTCTGGGGCGCGCTCGACGGCGTCAACGACTCGGGCCTCTGCGTCGCGCTCGCGTTCGGCGGCCGCAAGGTCGTCGGCGACGGCTTCGGCATCCCCCTCGTCCTCCGCTACATCCTCGAGTTCTGCGACACCACCCGCGACGCCGTGCGCGTGCTCACCCGCGTGCCGGTGCACATGGCCTACAACGTCACCGTCGTGGACGAGCGCGGCAAGCACGCCACCGTCCAGCTCGCGCCCGACCGCGAACCGCTCGTCACCGATCGGCGCGCCGCGACCAACCACCAGGGGCCGATCGAATGGCCCGAGCACGCCGCGATCACCCGCAGCGAAGAACGTGAAGCCGCGATCGACGCCTGCCTCGCCGGCGGCGCCACATCGCTCGACGACCTCGTCTCACGGTTCCTGCACCATCCGATCTACTCGTCGGCGTTCCACCACGGCTGGGGCACGCTCTACACGGCGCACTACGACCCCGCGCGCCGTGCCGCGGCGTACCTCTGGCCCCATGCCCGCATGGACCAGTCGATCGACAGCTTCACCGAACGTGAAGTCCCGATCCACTACGCCTGAGCCGCCCGCCGGCGTTCGAACAGGTAGTGCGAGACCATCCACTCGCTTCCCGCGGCGTATCCCCACAGCTCGGCGCACGCCATGAAGAACACCCGCCACCGGCGCAGCCACGGCTTGGCCGCCCCGGCGCCGTACGCCCGCGCCAAGACGCGCAGCGCCTCGTCGCGCCGGGCATCGAGCCGCTCCATCCACGCGTTCGCCGTCTTCTCGTAGTGCCGGCCATCCACGAGCCAGTGGTCCGCGAGCTTCAGGTCCCGCTGGAAGCGCATCAGCAGATCGTCCGAGGGCATGATGCCGCCGGTGAAGAAGTAGCGCCCGATCCAGTCGTTCGACGCCTCGAAGGGATACGCCAGCGTCCGGTGCGTGAAGATGTGGACGAACAGCTTGCCCTCGGGCAACAGCCACGTCGCGATGCGCCCCATCAGCGTCTCGTAGTTGCGCATGTGCTCGAACATCTCGATCGACACGACGCGATCGAATCGGCGCTCGGTGTCGAAGACGTTGGCGTCGCGCGTCATCACCTCGACGTTCCGGAGGCCACGCGCCGCCGCGCACCCCATGATGAACTCCCGCTGCCCCGCCGAATTCGAGATCGCGAGGATCCGCGAGTTCGGGAACCGCTCCGCCATCCACAGCGTCAGCGAGCCCCAGCCGCAGCCCAGCTCGAGCACATCCTGCCCGTCCTTCAGTTGGGCGCGCTGGGCGTACAGCGCCAGCATCGCCTCCTCGGCCTCGTCCAGCGTGCGCACGCGCTCGTCCCACCACGCGCAACTGTACTTCAGCCGCGCTCCAAGGCAGAGCGCGAAGAACTCCGGCGGCAGCTCATAATGCTGCTCGTTGGCCTTCTCCGTCTCGATCGCCACCGGGCTCGAACGCAGCGCCAGCACCAGAGCGCGCATCCGCTCGTCCTGCGCCGCGACGCCGCCCTCACGCTCCTGCGTGAGGCGTTTCGCGAGCCGGCGCCGGATCCCGGCGCGCATCATGCCGTCGGGAATGAGCCCGCGATCGAGAATGCCTTCGTACCACGCTACGCGTCCTTCGGGAACCACGGGAAGAACGCGCTCGTCCGTCGCTGGTACTCCCGATACGCCTCGCCGCGGCTCTTGAGCGCCCGCGCCTCCGTCGGTGGAATGCCCGTGACCTTCAGAATGAAGAACAGCATCAGCAGCGGCGCCGAGATTGCGATCCATCCCATTTCTCCTGACCATGCGACCAGTGCGAAGGCGCACCAGATCAACCATTCAAAGAAGTAATTCGGGTGGCGCGAATAGCGCCACAGCCCCACGTTGCAGACCTTCCCCTTGTTCGCCGGATTCCGCTTGAACCGATGCAGCTGCCGGTCCGCGACCGATTCGCCGACAATCCCGAGCGCGAACACGGCGCCGCCGAGATAGTCGGTCAACGCCGGCGCCGG
>JBGTSD010000161.1:0-3509 GCA_041940385.1 Phycisphaerales bacterium
TCTTCTCGCCCACCGTGATCCTCGCCGACGAGCCCACCGGCGCGCTCGACTCCCGCAACGCCGAGGCGCTCTGGCAGCTCCTCGCCGACGTGTCGAAGCAGCACGACACCACCATCGTCATGGTCACCCACGAGCCCGCCGCCGCGACCCACTGCCGGCGCGTCTTCGTCCTCGCCGACGGACGCATCGCGGGCCACATCGATACGGAAGGCCTCGATGCCGCCCGCCTGGCGAATCGCGCTCAACAGCTTGCTCGGGCGTAAGCGGCGCACGGCGCTCCTCGCCGCGGCCGTCGCGTTCTCCACGGCCCTCGTCGCCGCCGTCGCCTGCTCCCTCGCCTCGCTCAACGCCGGCATGGAATGGCGCGTCGCCACCACGCTCGGGCGCGCCGACATCCGCGTGCGCGAGGTCGCCGGCGACCGCTTCGACGGCGAGCCCGTCCTCGAACGCCTGCGCAATCGCTCCGATGTCGCGGCCCTCGCCCCGCGCCTCAAGGCGCCCCTCGCCCTCCGCAACGACCGCACCGGCGACGAATACGTCGTCATCACGCGCGGCGGCGTGCCCGAACTCGAATCGCAGATCGTCGCGCCCGCGATCAAGGAAGGGCGCGACGCCACCGGGCCCGACGAGATCGTCCTCGACCCCGCGCACGCGGACGAACTCGGCGCCGGCGTCGGCGACGTCCTCGCCGTGCAGCGATTCGGCCCGCCGATGTCGCTCACCGTCGTCGGCGTCACCGAGGCGCTCGCCGGGCGCATGCTGGCCCGCCCCGAGGCCGTCGCCACGCTCGACACCATCGAGCGCGCCTCCGGCTACACCGGGCAGCTCAGCGAGGTGCAGATCGTTCTGCGCGACGGCGCCGACGCCAACGCCGCGGCGTCCGACCTCGCCTCCATCCTGCCGCGCAGCATCCTCGTCGAGCCCACGCAGAAGGTCACCTCCGGCATCGGCAGCGCGATGCAGGCCAACGACCTCCTCTTCACGCTCTCCTCCGCGCTCGCCTACCTCGCCGCGGGCTTCATCGTGCTCACCGGCCTGACCACCGGCGTCCTCGAGCGCCAGCGCGAACTCGCGATCATGCGCTGCGTCGGCGCCACGCGCCTGACGCTCGGCGCCTCACAGACGCTCGTGGGCGTGGGCATCGGCGCGCTCGGCGGCCTCGCCGGCGCGCCGCTTGGCGTCTTCCTCGCCTGGATCCTCACCCTCGTCTTCCCCGATCGCCTGCCCGCCGGCCTCTACATCCCCTTCCGAGGCGTGCTCTATGCCTTTCTCGGCGCCGTCATTGCCGGCGCATTCGGTGCGCTGTGGTCCGCCGTCGCCGCGTCGCGCGTCACGCCCGTCGCCGCGCTCGCCGCCCGTGCCGCCAAGCCGCGCTTCGGCGCCGTGATCCTCGTCGGCCTGATCGGCGCGCTCGGCGCCGGTGCGCAGCTCGCCGTGGTGCTCACCGCGCACGACTCCGCCACGTTCTTCCAGCGTTACCTCTTCATCGGGC
This sequence comes from Phycisphaerales bacterium, assembly GCA_041940385.1. Taxonomy (GTDB): domain Bacteria; phylum Planctomycetota; class Phycisphaerae; order Phycisphaerales; family UBA1924; genus JACVCK01. The sequence goes on from JBGTSD010000161.1 coordinate 1,493, forward strand.
TGCCGGGCCTCTTCCTCGGGTACTTCCTGCTGAGCGTCCCCGTCGCCGCGCTCGTGGCGCGACTGCTCGGCCCGCTCGTCGCCGGCGCGCTCCGCGTGCCGCGCACGCTTCTGGTCCGCTCCGTCGGCGCCACGCCCTTCCGCAACGGCTTCACCGCCGGCGCGCTGATGCTCGGGCTGGCGATGATGACCGTCATCTGGACCAACGGCTCCGCCCTCCTGCGCGACTGGTTCGACGCCCTCGAGTTCCCCGACGCCTTCGTCAACGGCTGGTTCGGCCTCACGCCCGGCGATCAGGCCACGATCGAATCGCTCGACTTTGTCTCCGACACCTGCGCCGTCACGCTCCTCAAGATCGATTCCTCCGCCTTCGGCATCACCGGCCTGCGCAACCCGCCCAATCACTTCGTCGCCTTCGAGCCCGGGCCGTTCTTTGCCATGACCAACCTCCACTGGGTCGCGGGCGATCCCGAGTACGCGCAGCGCCGCCTCCATGGGGGCGGCGCCGTCCTCGTCGCGCGGGAGTTCCTCGTCCAGCGCGATGACTTCGGCGTCGGCGACACCTTCTACGTCGAGCACAAGGGCGAGACCCACGAGTTCGAGATCGTCGGCGCCGTATCTTCCCCCGGCCTCGACGTCGTCAGCGCCTACTTCGACATCGGCAGCGAGTACATGGACCAGGCCATCGGCTCGGTCTTCGGCTCGCGCGCCGACCTCCAGCGCGTCTTCGGCAACGACTCCATCCAGCTCATCCAGATCGGCCTCAAGGGCGAGATCTCCGACGAGGACGCCACCCGGCGCATCCGCGAAGCCCTCGGCAACCGCGCGCTCATCGTCGGCTCCGGACGCGAGATCAAGGAGACCATCTCCACCATCGGGCGCGGCAGCATGCGCATCGCCTCCCTCATCGCCGTCGCCGCGATGCTCATCGGCTGCGTCGGCGTCGGCAACGTCGTCGTCGCCGGCATCGATGCGCGACGCTTCGAGTTCGGCGTCCTCCGCGCCGTCGGCGCCGACGCCGCGCTCCTCTCGCGCTTCGTCCTCGCGGAGGTCCTCGTCATCGCCCTCACCGCCTGCATCCTCGGCGCCGCGCTCGGCACCCAGGGCGCCTTCGCCGGCATCCGCATGTACGAACTCGCGGCCGGGATCCGCCTCAACCTCCGCCCGCCCGCCGGGCCCATCCTCCTGGGCTGCGCGATCCTGATCGCCCTCACCCTCGCCGCCGCCGCCCCCGCGGTCCTCGCCCTCGCTCGACAGCGGCCGCGCGAGCTCTTGGCGTCGACCCGCGGCTAAACGCGAGCACCGCCGACCTTTCGCTTCCGGGGGCGGGGGCCCTACCATTCCCCGAATGGCCGCCGACCGCCGCTTCCGCCTTGTCTCCGAGTTCAAGCCCACCGGCGACCAGCCGGGCGCGATCGCCGCCCTCTCCGAGCGCATCCAGCGCGGCGACCCCGCCACCGTTCTCCTCGGCGCCACCGGCACCGGCAAGACGTTCACGATGGCCAACGTCATCGAGCGCGTGCAACGCCCGACGCTCATCATCAGCCACAACAAGACCCTCGCCGCGCAGCTCTACGAGGAGATGCGCGAGCTCTTCCCCGGCAACGCCGTCGCCTACTTCGTCTCCTATTACGACTACTACCAACCTGAGGCCTACTTACCAGTAGATAAAACTTATATTCAAAAAGACGCCCGTATCAATTCAGAGATCGATAAACTACGTCACGCTACTATTCAAAATCTATTTACTAGAAAAGACTCTCTAGTTATTGCTTCTGTCTCCTGCATTTATGGTATCGGTAGTCCCGATAATTATAAAAAGGCTCGTTTAGAATTAAGAATTGGTGGGGTTATTAGTAATAAAGATTTATCTCACCACCTAGGGCTACTTCAATACGTTCGTAGTCGCGATAAAATTGTTCCAGGTGAATATATTTTAAACAAAAACACTCATATAGAAATTTCTTCTGCTACAGGCAGTATACCAACATACATGGGTGAATATATTTCAAATAAAA
>JBGTSD010000162.1:0-3447 GCA_041940385.1 Phycisphaerales bacterium
GCGAAGGACCGCGGCGCCCTGGCGCTCGGCGTCGTGAACGTCGTGGGCTCGACGATCGCGCGGGAGACGGACGCGGGCGTGTACCTGCGCGTCGGCCCGGAGATCGGCGTGGCGTCCACGAAGGCGTTCGTCGGCCAGGTCGCGGTGATGACGATGCTGGCGATGTTCATCGGGCGCCGGCGGTTCATGTCCGTCGAGCAGGCGGCGACGCTGATCGATCAACTCGAAAAGATCCCCGACGCGATCGCGCGGGTGACCGACGAATCCGACCACATCCGCAAGGTCGCGTCGCGCCACATCGAGCGCGAGAACTGGCTCTTCCTCGGACGCGGGTACAACTATCCGACGGCGCTCGAGGGCGCGCTCAAGCTCAAGGAAATCTCGTACATCCACGCCGAGGGCATGCCCGCGGCGGAGATGAAGCACGGGCCCATCGCCCTCATCAACGAGGGCATGCCGTGCGTCTTCATCGCGAACCGCGGCAGCCAGTACGACAAGGTGATGTCGAACATCCAGGAGGTCCGCGCCCGCGGCGGACACGTCATCGCCGTCGCGACCGAGGGCGACGAGGAGATCCGCAAGTACGCGGAGGATGTCTTCTACATCCCCGATGTGCCCGAGTGCCTCAGCCCCATGGTCGCGGTCGTCCCGCTCCAGCTCCTCGCGTACCACGCGGCGGTCCTGCGCGGCCACGACGTGGACAAGCCCAGGAATCTGGCAAAGAGCGTGACGGTCGAGTGAGGGCAAAGAGCCCATTTGCCACCGACTCAGAGCCGCCGGCTTCTAGCCGGCGCGCTGCCCGCGTCATCGCTCCCTTTCGCGCACCAGTGTCCCGAAGAGCACGAGGGGCCGCTCCTGTGTCAGCGTGTATTGCACGGCGCCTTCGCGTGACTGAGGCGTCGTCAGCAATCGCCTTGATCCGTGGCGAGTCCACCAAGACGGCGCATTGGGCTTCCCGAACGCCTGGCTGAGACGGCGAGACGATACGCCCTTGAAGCGTCGCAACAACTCCTCGCCGACGTCGGTCTCGCTCCGCACGACGACGTGAACGTGCGTAGCCATAATCGCGCACGCGTGAATGACGTGAGCTCGGCCAGCCGCGACTTCCTCGAAGGCGTCCTGACAGCAACGAGCGTGCGAGCGAGAGAGGACGATCTTCTCTCCGCGGAGTCGGTCGAGCGCCGCGTTTCGGACGCAGGGCATGTCGGCGTCCTGCGGCGTGCCGACGCGATTGTGAATGACGTATCCGTCTACCGAAGGGACTCGGCTGACGAATCCACGAGCGTCACCGGGGAGCCACGACGCGTAGGTGGTCCACGTCAAGAGATACGTCCCGCCTCGATATTGGTCGGGCGATCCGAGCGACATGGGCGAAATGCTAACTCAGACTTGCTATGGCTTGCGTTGCGAGCGGTATGAGAATGCCAGCACGCCGGCGGGAAACCGGCGGCTCGGATACCCGGACGCGCCTGATTGTCGGTTCGCGATCGAGTGAACTGGTGGCGCGTGCAGCGCGCCGGCTGGAAGCCGGCGGCTCTGAGATGGGAACCGCTTTCAGCACCCCATCCCGTACATGCCGAGCAGCAGGTTCAGGTCGGGGAAGCCGACCGTGCCGTTGCAGTCGATGTCGCCGGGGAGTGCGCCGGGGGCGGCGAACTCGCCGTAGACGCCGAGCAGGGTGTTGAGATCGGGGAAGCCGACGACGCCGTCGCCGTTGACGTCTTCGCGGCAGTCGTCGCCGAGCGTGCCGTTGCGGTTGATGTTCTGCGCGACGGCGTCGGCGTTGCCGTTGCGGTTGTCCTGCCAGACGGCGAGCGTGCGGCCGCAGTTGTCGAGGGCGACTTCGATGTCGTCGCGGCTGGCGAGGGGCGTGGAGACGGCGACGAAGCCGGGCATGCCGGCCATGGACGGGGGCGTGCCGTAGACGAACGAGCCATCGGCGGCCATGCGCGTGGCGATGACGCGACCCTCGATGATGCTTCCGGTCGGGAAGTCCATCCAGACGGCGACGATCTCGTTGGAGCCCTGCGCGTAGGTGACCTGGGGCGAGCGGTCCTCGAAAGCGTCGAGGGGCGCGAGGACCTTGCCGCTGGGGCCGAGCTTGCGCGCGCCGGAGGCGTCGATGATCTGCGCCGACGTGCCCCACTGATTCTGCGTGGTGTTGCGCCGGTGGTAGACCATCCAGATCTCGTTCGATGACGCGTCGAACGCGACGGCCGGGCTCATCTCGTACTCGCCGGGGACGGCGACGACTTCGACGCCGTTGTGCGCGAACTGCTCGACGCCCGAGGGGTCGAGGCGCTGGGCGTAGGCGTTGAACTGGTTGCCGACCGAGGCGTGCCAGGCGAGGACGGCGCCGCCGCTGCCGTCCTCGATGATGCGCGGGTAGTAGCCGATGGGCAGCGAGCCCTGGTCAAAGACGCTGGTGGGATTGGTCCACATGTTGGAGCCGGCGACGTCATATCGCATGGCGCGCAGGTGACGCGGGCTCGGGAACGTGGCGGTGTCGCGCAGCCAGGAGACGATGACCGAGCCGCCGAGCGAGGGGACGACGTCGCAGAAGCCGGGCTTCTCGACGCCGGTCGGGCCGACAACGGCCATGCCGCCGGGGCCGAGGAGCGTCACGCCTTCGGCGGTGAGCCGCTGCATGCGGATGTCGCCGGGGACGGAGCCCGAGGGGCTGCGCCCCCAGACGGCGACGAACTGGCCGTCGCTGGTCTCGCAGATGCGCGGCGAGGCCTCGAAGTCGGTGTTGCTCGAGAGCTGCAGCCCGTTGTCGCCCCAGGCGAACGAACCGTCGGCGAGGATGCGGTAGGCCTGGACGTCGAGGTCGCCGCCGTCGCGGATATCGGAGAAGACGAGCGCGCAGCCGCCCTGGGAGTCGGCGATGAGGTCCCAGTCCGTGAGGAAGGACTGCTGGGGGTGGTTGCTGACGAGAAGGCCCTCGGCGCCGAGGGTGGGATTGCCGTCGGCGTCGAGGCGCTGGACCTTGACGACGAAGGCGCCGCCGACGGATTCGAACCAGCCGATCCAGCAGGAGCCGTCGGGAGAGGCGCCGATCTTGGGGAGGATCTCGTCCGCGGGGGCGTTCGCGATGAAGAGGTTGGCGCTCGGGTCGTCGGGCCACTGGGCGAAGGCGGCGGGGGCGACGAGGGCCGCGGCGAGCGCGACGGGGGTGAGCGGTCGGGGCATGGACGTGTTCCTCGGGGGCGTGGCGTGTGGGGGAAAGTCCCGACGGTGATTGTGGGGCGTGACGGGGGTTGCGCCAACGGGGGCGCGGGCGGAATTGCGGAGTTTCAGGGGGATGGCGCGGCCAAAAATGCGACAGGGCCGCACGGAGAATCCGTACGGCCCTGTCGGGTGTATCAAAGAACAGTTGGGGCCTTCGCTGCGCGTCGCCGCGCGGCTATCCGTCGTGAGACGGACGAGAGTGCGCTGACTAACCGG
>JBGTSD010000163.1:0-3328 GCA_041940385.1 Phycisphaerales bacterium
CCGGACTTGAAGTTGGTATGCGTGACCTTGAGCATGGTCGAGTCGCCACTTTGCTGCAGCTCATAGGTCACGAGCGTGGGACCTTCGTCGTGGCGCGGGCCGGGGCCTTCGACATGGAAGGTATAGGTGAGGCTGTGAGGCTCGTTACGCTCGAGAATCTCGCCGCGCACATCCACCGTGATCTTCTTGGAAAGATCACCCTTCGCGACGGCGGTGGTCACTTCAGCGATGTTCCGCACCTGCGCCGTCAGATTGCCGGCCATCAGGTTCACGTTGTCGGTCAGATCCTTCCATGTGCCCGCCACGCCCGGGATGTCCGCCTGCCCGCCCAGCTTGCCCTCGGTGCCCACCTCGCGCGCGACGCGGATGACCTCCGACGCGAACGAACGGAGCTGGTCCACCATGCTGTCCACGGTCCGCGCCGCCCGCAGGAACTGTCCCTGCAGCGGCCGCCCGTCGACATCCAGCGACACCGACTGCGTCAGGTCGCCGTTCGCCACCGCCCCGATGACGCGCGACATCTCCATCGTCGGACGCACCAGGTCGTCGATCAGCGCATTCACCGATTGCTCGAGCGTCGCCCACGAGCCCGTCACTGCGCCCAGCGACACGCGATGGCTGATCTTGCCCTCGACGCCCACCGCGAGACTGATCCGCTCCAGCTCCGCCGCGAGCTTCGCGTTGCGCTCCATGACCTCGTTGATCGTGTCCGCGATCTTCCCCGCCGTGCCCGTCCAGTGCACCGGCAAACGAACGGAGAAGTCGCCCTTCTTCAGGGAAACGAGGCATTGCAGCAGGGCCGCGGCGTCAACGTGGTCCTGCGACAACGTGTCTGTCGTCATGAGGCGCTCCACACACAACGGATGAGCAAAGCGTACTGCGCGACAGGCATGTTCGAATCATGAAATCCCCTTTACTCGCAATGAACGAACTTATCCCCAATCGCGTTCAGAACGACCGCAATGCCAAGCTCTTACGGAGATGAAGCCGTATTCACGTTCGACCCACGCTCAGGGCCGCTGTGTCTCCCTTGGCGCACGGAGGAGTCAAAGAGTGGTCGACGCCCCGGGGTCACTCGGAATGGCGACAGTCACACGCGCGTCGTCCAGAGCGTCCGTCGTGATCCGCGTGTTCTCAGACCAGACCCTTCGAGGGAACCAGAAGCTCTCGGTCTCTCCGCGGCACAGCCGTCACCGGCAGTTCTTGCCGACCCATTACGGGTTACTACCGACGGCCGAGCCGAACCGCACCCCGTTCCGGCGCCGAATCAGAGAGCGCCGGTCAGCGATTCCGCTTATCGGCCGTCACCACGGGAGCCACCCGATGCTGCGTTCCACATCCACCGTGCTCGACGCGACCATCCTGCTCGAGCGCTGCCTCGGCGAACCCGACGTGGCCAGGCAGGTCCTGGATCAACTCGAGCGCGCCCTTCCCGGCGAGGTCCGCTCGCTGACCGACGCATGCACCAGCGCGCACTTCGCCGAGGCGGCGCCGCTGGCGCATCGCGTGCGAGGCTCCGCGGCACAGGTGGGCGCCCAGGATCTGGCGAACAGCGCCGCGCAGCTCGAACAACTGCTCCTGCAAGGCCGGGCCGGCGCCGCCGACGCCGAGTTGCGGCGGCTGGGCGCTCATTCGGACCGCGTGCTTCGAGCGATTCAGCAGGTCCGCTCCGAACTGAATCCCCCGCAGCTCGATCGGGCGGTTTGAAACGAACGGACGTCGTCCGCCATTCAACCCGCGTCGTCTGACCCCCTTGCCTTCGCTGGACCACCGGCGAACGGGACCGGTTCGCTCAAGTCCGAGAGCAAGCGGCGAACGACCTCGAGCAGCGCGCGGGAGTCCACCGGCTTGCTGCAATAGTCATCCATCCCCGCCTCGATGCAGCGCTCCCGGTCGCCCTTCATCGCGTTGGCCGTCAGCGCGACGATCGGGATGCGCCGCCCGTCCGGACGCGTGGACTCCTCCGCCCGAATGGCGAGCGACGCCTCGAATCCATCCATGATGGGCATCTGACAGTCCATGACGATCAGGTCGTACGCCTCACGCGCGATCGCGTCGACCGCCTCGCGCCCGTTCGCGACGACGTCGCAGCGGTAGCCCGCCTTCGTGAGCGTCGTCTTCGCCACGATCTGATTGACCTCGTTGTCCTCCGCCAGCAGGATGCGCCGTCCGAAGTGGGGGAGCTCCACCGTCTGCAGGCGCGAGCCGCTGTCCTGGACCGCTTCCTCCACCGGCGATGGCGCGCCGCCGGCGCCGGACGCGATGGCGTTCATGATCGCGTCGAAGAGCTGAGACTGCCGGATCGGCTTGGTCATGTGCCCGGCGAAGCCCATGGCGCGGAGCCGCTGGGCGTCGATGTTGTCCTCCATCGACAGCAGGATCATCAGCACCGTGCCGGAGATCGCGCGCCGGGATCTCACCATCATCGCGAACTCGAATCCGTCGGAATCCTGGAGCTCGCGATCAACGATCGCGATCTGGAACGGTCGCCCCGCGTCGTGGGCTTCTTCGAGCCGGTCGATCCCTTCCCGCGCGCTCGCCGCGGTCTGCACCGGGAGCCCCCAGCTCTCCACCTGCGCCCGCAGCGTCTCGCGATGCAGCTCCTGCGAGTCGATCGCCAGCACGCGAAGATCATGCCCGGCGCTCCTCGTCGGAGCCGTGCGCCGCGCCGCCTGCGCCTGCCGCACCCGCGCCGAGAACCAGAATGTCGAGCCGCGCCCCGGCTCGCTCGACACGCCGATCTCGCCCCCCATGAGGCCCGCGAGCTGCTTCGAGATGGCGAGGCCCAGGCCCGTGCCGCCGAACTGACGCGTCGTCGACGCATCGGCCTGGGAGAACGCCCGGAACAACCGATCGATCCGATCGGGAGGAACGCCCACGCCCGTGTCCGACACGCTGAACCGAACCGTCGCCCCGTCCGCGTGGAGCGCGTCCAGCGTGACGTGCACGACGACGCCGCCCTTCTCCGTGAACTTGACCGCGTTGCCGAGCAGATTGACCGCGATCTGCCGCAGCCGCTCCGGATCCGCCCGCACGAACCGCGGCACATCGGGCTGCACGTGGCACGCCAGCACGAGCCCCTTCTTCAGGCACTGCTGGGCGAACATCTGCGTCGCCTCCTCCAGCAGGGCGTGAAGATCGAAGTCTGCATCGGACAGCTCGAGCTTGCCGGCCTCGATCTTCGAAAAGTCGAGAATGTCGTTGATCACCGACGTCAGCGCTCGCGCCGACGCGGCCGACAGCTCCGCGCACTGGCGCTGCTGCCCGTCGAGCGGCGTATCGAGCAGCAGATCGAGCATGCCGATCACGCCGTTCAGCGGCGTGCGGA
>JBGTSD010000164.1:0-3148 GCA_041940385.1 Phycisphaerales bacterium
AACGGATTAAAAGTCCGCTGCTCTACCGGGCTGAGCTACGCCCTCAGAATCGCGATCCACCCGGCCTGCCGGCCGCGGCGCGCGAAGAGCAATCCTAGCGGCCACCCCGCGTCCGGTCGCCTCAAGGCATCACAAAGGTCGCTTCTCCGCCCCCGCTGGCACGACGACGCCCCTTCCGCGACACTTCCCGACGCATGACCATCGACCCGGCAACCATCCGAACGCGCATCGAGGGCAGCGTCCGCGCCGTCACCTCCCTCATCAATCTCATCCCCCACATCGAGGCCGCCGCCAACGCCCTCGCCGCGGCGCTCGACCGGGGCAATCAGGTCCTGACGTGCGGCAATGGCGGCTCCGCGGCCGAGGCGCTCCACCTCGCCGAGGAACTCATCGGCAAGTACCGCGCGGTCCGCCGCCCGCTCCCCGCCTTCTGCCTCAACGCCGACCCCACCGCGCTCACCTGCATCGCCAACGACTACGGCTTCGACGAAGTCTTCGCGCGGCAGGTCGAGGGCTACGCCAAACGAGGCGACGTCCTCGTCGCCTTCTCCACCAGCGGCAAGAGCCCCAACGTCCTCCGCGCCCTCACCCGCGCCCAGGAACGCGGCGTCACCACCATCGGCCTCCTCGGCAAGGGCGGCGGCGCCTGCGTCGAGCACTGCGACCACGCCATCATCGTGCCGAACCAGGACACCGCGCACATCCAGGAAGCGCACCAGGTGATCGTGCACCTGTTCCTAGAGGCGGTGGAGGGGTAGGGGCGGAGGACCTTTGGGAACCGCCTCTAGAGATAGAGACCCACAGTAAGGATGAACGAAAGCAGCGCCATGTGCAGCAGGAGCCATGCGACGACGAGCACGAGCCCCGTGCCGAGAGCGCTCAACAGTCCCTTCCACCATTCAAACTCGTGCGCCTCGGCAATCATGAGCGACGTCAACGCGATCCAATAAATCGTCCCCGCGAGCCCGACGCCGAATCCGGCCGCTTGCGCAGCGGGAGTGTCGAAGGGACGCACAGCCTCGTTCGTCGTCAGCAGGCCAACGGCCGCGGTGACGCCAAGGCCTACAGCTTGAGTGCCGACGCTGACGAAGGCCTGCCAGGCCACCACGGCACGCGATTCGGGAAGCTCACCGAGGCCACGCAACGAGTGGCACACAAAGTTGAGCAATCGCGCATAAACATGGTGAACAAACAGGATCGCGAGTGCGCTGGATGCAACGACGTAGAGCACCGACAAGAAGAGCGGTGTGCGTGATTCGACAGCGTCGAGAACCGCTCCGAGAGTAATGCAGGCGCTGAGCAGAATGATCGTCTGCCGTCGATGATCGTGCCCCAAGACGGATCGCATCGCCGCACGCGGATTCACCCATACCCACAAGAACGGATTAACGTGTTCGTCGTGGGTCATGGCGTCGCATTCCCCACGATCGCGACGGCGATGATCACCACCATGACGACGCCCGCGAGCGCGAAGCCCAGCAGGAGGAGCGTCAGCAGCGATCGCCACCACGCGAATCGGTGCGCCTCGGCGAACACGCCGACGCCGACGATCATGCTCGGCGCCAGGAACGCGAACTGGAAAAGAAGCGTCGCGAGGAACGCCAGGCTGAGCGCTGGGTTCGCGTCCATCCGATCCCATTTCGCCGCGCTGAAGAAGTCGGCGCCGAACAGCGCCACGCCGCCGCCGAGCGTCACGACGGACGTCACGATCCCGGGCAACGACATCCAGCAGAGCGCCATGCGGGTGTCACGGAGCGCGCCGGCGCCCTTCATGGCCCGCGCCACCTTCTGCAGCAACCACCCGAAGCAGAAATAGATGAGCACGAAGTACAGGAGCGACCAGCCCAGCGACGACGACAGAATCTTCACGATCGTCGTCGAATCGCCATGCTCCTGATCCGCGCGCATCTCGACGATGCCGAGGTACCCCGCGATCAGCAACAGCGGCATCGCCTGCTTCGGCGTGCGGTGCTCGAGCAGCCAGCGCATCGTCCGCCGCGGATGGATCCAGATCGAGAGCCACGGGATCATCCGCTCCGGCGTGCGCGCGGGCGGCTGGTTGACCGACCGATCGATCACCGCCGTGCCGCCCTGCGCCGTCGGCGGCGCCAACGGCTCGACCGACGCCGATTCGTCGTGGGGTTCACTCGTCATGAATTGTGGCCCTCGGATGACCAACCCCGCCCGGACGCGGCGAGACGCGCGCCGACCGACCGGCGGACGCCCCAGCATACTGGACAACCCGTGGATTCCCCGGACCCGTCCGCGGCCCGCGCCTCGCCTCCCCGTATCCTTCCCATGTGTCCCGAGGCCGCACCGTCGCCGAGCAGGTCGTCGCTCAGATCCTGAGCGCCTATCGCCGTGGCTACTTCCCCATGGCCGACCTGCGCAGCGGACAGGTCTTCTGGCACAACCCCGACACCCGCGGCGTCATCCCCATCACCGCGCCCGCAGCCGCCGATTCCGACGAACGTGCCTTCCGCGTGCCGCGCTCGCTCCGACAGAAAGTTCGCGCCGGCCGATTCCACGTGACGTGCGACCAGGCCTTCGCCGCGACGATTGTCGGCTGCGCCGATCCCCGGCGCGCCGGCGCGTGGATCGACGAGACCATCATCCGCACCTACCGCCTGCTCCACGAGGCCGGGTACGCGCACTCGATCGAGGCGTGGCTGCCTCCCGAGAATCACGGCGAGCCGCCGTCGCTTGTCGGCGGGCTTTACGGCGTGAGCATCGGCAGCGCGTTCTTCGGCGAGTCCATGTTCTCCCTTCCCGAAAAGGGCGGGACCGACGCGTCCAAGGTCTGCCTCGTTCACCTCGTCGCCCACCTCCGCCGGCGCGGCTACACGCTCCTCGACACCCAGATGTGGTCCTGGCACCTCGAGCAGTTCGGCTGCGAAGAGGTCGAGCGCGACGCGTTCATGCCGCTCCTCGACAAGGCCGTGCGCAAACGCTCGGTCACATGGGGCGACTTCGCCGCGCTGCCGACGGACGCCGATCCCGACACGCCGCCGCGGCCGCTGCTGCCGGGCAGTTGAAGCCAACTCTGAGGAGTCCTCGACGAAGAGTTGGATAGCGTCGTCAGGGCGCCCCGATCCGCCTCTTCGTCGAGGACTCCTCAGAAGCGGCTTCCGCCCTCCTCCCCTCCTAC
>JBGTSD010000165.1:0-3123 GCA_041940385.1 Phycisphaerales bacterium
GTTGTTGGTGATGATCGAGAGCGTCCGGTCGTCGTGGTTGGAGACGACGACGTCGAGGTCGGCGTCGGTGTCGAAGTTGCCGAACGCGGCGGCGCGGGGGTCGTTGCCGACGGCCACGGTGGTCGCGGTGAAGACGGCGTTGCCCGCGTTGCGGAGCATGGAGGCGGTGTTGGAGTCGCGGTTGGCGACGGCGAGGTCCATGTCGCCGTCGTTGTCGAAGTCGCCGACGGCGAGGCCGCGGGGATTGGCGCCGACGGTCGTCAGCGAGCCGAGGGAGAACGACAGGCCGCCGTTGTTGGTGACAATGCGGATGGCGCCGGTGTTCTGGTAGGCGACGGCCAGGTCGATGTCGGCGTCGCCGTCGAAGTTGGCGGCGACGAGGGAGCCGGCGCCGGTGTTGGCGCCCAGAAGCGTCTGGCCCGCGAGGGTGAAGACGCCGCCGGCGTTGGTGTAGTACTGGATCTTGTCCTGGTTGTCGCTGACGACGGCGAGGTCCAGGTCGCCGTCGTTGTCGAGGTCGGCAAATGCGACGCCGTCGGGGCGGTCGCCGGTCGTGTACAGGACGGCCGGATCGAACGCCGCGTTGGCGGCGGTGGCGAACATGCCCGCGGCGACGACGAGCGCGGCGGGTCGGACGAGAGTCTTCAGCGTGTTCATGGCGAGTGCCTCCGATGCGTGTGTGAGGAGCGGTGTGAGAGTTCGTTCCTCGAGCGAAGCTCCTCCGCTTCGCCCGACGAGATGTAGAAGGCAAAGTCCGTGCCAGAGCGCATCCCAGCGCACGAAGCGCGATTGCGGGTCGGGAATCGCGATCACTGGCGGAGATGCGCCAGCGTTGCTCGATTGCGCCACAGGTTGTGGGGTGAACCCGACGCGCGCTCTTACGAGCAGGTCAGGTTGTAGTTGGACAGCACGATGTTGAGGTCCGTGAAGTTCACGAGACCGTCGCCATCGACGTCGCCCTGCGGATCTCCCGTATTGAAGTAGGAGATCACGAGGTTGAGATCCTGGAAGTTGACGATGCAGTCGCCGTTGAGGTCGCCCGGGATGCCCAGCCCCAGCGCCTCGACGTCCGCGTCATCGATGACGCCGTCGCCGGTGAGGTCGAAGAGACTGAAGTTGCTGGCGAACGACGGGATCACGACGGCGCCGTTGACCACGCCGTCGGCGTCGGACGCCGTGCCGTCCCGTGCCTCGATCTCGCCGGTGAGCGCGGCGCCGTCGAGGGAATCCACGAGGCCGCTGCCGTCAAAGTCGCCGACGCGATCGTCCACGCCGGTGTCGGTCCAGACGTAGTAGTAGGGGGGCTGGAGCGTGGCGTAGGTCGTGCCAAAGAGCGCGGTGACGCGCCAATCGGACGGGTCCATGTAGTCCTCGGAGTCGCGTCCCCGCCAGTCGCGGATGATCTCGTAGAGGCAGCCGTTGGGATAGTCGTCCTCGGCGGCGAGGATGATGTCCTCCAGCCCTTCACGGATGCTGGTCTGGTTGGCGACGTTGAAGTCCATGCTCTGCGGCGACTGGCCGGCGAGCGCGGCGGCGCCGGGGTTCGTCAGGCCGTAGACCAGCGTGACGGTTGTCTGGTCCAGCGTGCTGTTGTGCGAGAAGCGGACGTTGACCAGCGGGTCGTAGAGACCCGGGAAGGACCCGCCAAAGCTGGCGCAGGCGTCCTTGAAGCCGGCGCTGCGCTGGAAGAAGCGGCCGCGCACGATCCAGGTGTCGCCGGCGTCGAACGTGGCGGGAGAGGTGTCGCCGCCGTTGCTCACGACGCTGATGCTGACGCAGCCGCAGAAGGTGAGAATGAACTCGGCCCCGGACCGCTCGATCTGCGGAGCGCTGTAGAACGAGAGATTCAGATCGGCTTCGCTCTGCGCGGCCCGGTTGGAGATGGAGCCGTTGGGCATCGCGCCGAATCGAGCGACGTTGGCGAGGTAGCGGAAGAATGCGTTGCTGTCGCACTCGCCGCCGGAGTCCTTGCGGTCGTCGACGTCGAGCTCGACGACGCCGTGCAACGGCGTCGGGCCGAAGCGGAACGGGTTGAACGGCTGGCCGCCGAGGATCGTGCCGGGCGGATTGACGAGCCCGGCGAAGACCGCGTCGATGCGCAGGATGTCGTACTGGTCGTCGTTGTCCCAGGCCCCGGTGTAGGGATCGGAGGAAGGGTTGTTGGGCTCCCAGGCGCCGACGCGGAGCTCGATCATTTCCGGCGGCACGGCGCTGGGGTGCATCGGTCCGTCGTTGCCGGCGTCGGTGCGCCGGATGACCGCGTCGTCCGGCGGATCGCTGAAGACGAGCGGATTCTGTCCCGACGCCATCGTCAGCGCGGCGGGGATGCACGAGATCAGCAGCGGCAGCAGTCGTCGGCGGCTCGTCATGGAGCAACCTCCTGCGGGCGGGAATCGAGGCCGTAGCGCTCGATGCGGTAGCGGAGCGCGCCCCGGTTGAGCCCGATCAGTTTCGCGGCGAGCGAGACGTTGCCCCTGGCGTGGCGGAGCGCCTGCTCGATGATGGACTTCTCGATCGATTCGATGTCGACCGATCCGTCGCTGAAATCGATCGCGAACGCGCCGCCGGTGACGGTCGGCGCGGCGTGCGCGCTCGTTGGCATCTGTCCGGCGCCGCCGAGGTCGAGGTCGCCCGCGTGGATCTGGTCGCCATCGCAGAGGATCGAAGCGCGCTTCACGACATTGAGCAGCTCGCGCACGTTGCCGGGCCAGGCGTGGCGGCGGAGCGCGGCCCTGGCGTCGTCGGCGAGCTTCGGGCCGGGGCGGCCCTGCTGCTCGGCGAGGCGACGGAGCATCGACTCGGCGATCAGGAGCACATCGTCGGCGCGCTCGCGGAGCGCGGGGATACGGATCGTCAGCGCGTTGAGCCGGTAGAGCAGATCGCGCCGGAACGCGCCCTGCTTGACGCGTTCTTCCAGGTCGAGGTTTGTCGCGGCGACGATGCGCGCTCGGGCGGAGCGCTCCTTCGAGCCGCCGAGGCGACGGAACTGGCCCTTCTCCACGACGAGCAGGAGCTTGGCCTGCATCTCGAGGGGCATCTCGCCGATCTCGTCGAGGAAGATGGTGCCGCCCTCGGCCATCTCGAAGAGGCCGGGACGCGCGTCCTTGGCGTCGGTGAAGGCGC
>JBGTSD010000166.1:0-3101 GCA_041940385.1 Phycisphaerales bacterium
GCTCTTGCCGGAGCCGGAGTCGCCGGTGACGCAGACGACGCCGCCCAGGGGGAAGGCGATGTCCACGCTGCGGAGATTGTTCTGCTTGGCGCCCTTGACGACGACGGCGTTCTTCTCGCTGAGTGCGCGGCGCTCTTCGGGGATGTCGATGGACTTGGCGCCGGAGAGGTACTGGCCGGTGATCGAGCCGGGGTTGGCCATGATCTGCTCGACCGTGCCCTGCGCGCAGACCTTGCCGCCGTGGACGCCGGGGCCGGGGCCGATGTCGAGGACGTGATCGGCGGCGCGGATCATCTCTTCATCGTGCTCGACGACGATGACGGAGTTGCCGATGTCGGTGAGGTGGCGGAGGGTGCGGATGAGGCGGTCGTTGTCGCGCGGGTGGAGGCCGATGGTGGGCTCGTCGAGGACGTAGCACGCGCCGACGAGGCCGGAGCCGACCTGCGTGGCGAGGCGGATGCGCTGGGCTTCGCCGCCGGAGAGGGTTCCGGTCTTGCGGTCCAGAGAGAGGTAGTTGAGCCCGACGCCGGCCATGAAGCCGAGGCGGTTGTTGATTTCGCGGAGGATGGGCGCCGCGATGTGCTGGTGCTCTTCGCTGAGGCGCAGCGACTGCACGATGCGCGAGGCGTCGGCGATGGTGAGGCGGGTGAAGTCGGCGATGTTGAGGTGCTTGGGGGAGTCGTCGAGGCCGTGCGCGGCGCGCCGGGACGCGACGTCCTTGGGGAGCGATTCGTCGGCGTCGATGAAGACGGCGAGGGCTTCGAGGCGGAGGCGGTCGCCGTTGCACGTGCGGCAGGGCGTGTCGGTGAGGAAGCCGCTCAGCCACTCCTTGATGCCTTCGGACTCGGTGTTGCCCCACCATTCGGTGGTCTCGGGGATGACGCCCTTCCAGGTGATGCCTTTCGCCGATTTGGGCGCGCCGTGGAGGAGCGCCTGGCGCGTGGGCGCGGGCCAGTCGCGGAGGGGCGTGTGGTAGGAGACGCCGAAGGCCTTGGCGAAGCGCTTGAGCTTGCGCGAGTACCACGCGCGCACGGGGCCGGCCTTGGCCCACGGCGCGACGGCGCCGTCGGCGAGACTCGCGCCGTCGTCGGGGAGGATCAGCGCTTCATCGAACTCGAGCACGGTGCCGAGGCCCGAGCACGCGGGGCAGGCGCCGAAGGGTGAGTTGAAGGAGAAGAGACGCGGCTCGAGCTCTTCGAGCGCGCACTCGGGGTGGTCGGAGCAGGAGTGCTTCTCGCTGTAGATGACGTCAACCCATTGCGAATCGTCATTCGAGCCCTGCTGCGTCGAGATGATGGCGACGCCCTCGCCGACCTTGAGCGCGGTTTCGATGGATTCGGCGAGGCGCTGGCGGGCATCGGGCTTGAGCACGATGCGATCGACGACGGCCTCGATGGTGTGCTTCTCGTAGCGGCCGAGGTCGAGCGGATTCTCCCCCGAAACCTTTAAGGCATCACGGAGGTCGATGACATTGCCATTGACACGGGCGCGGACGTAGCCCTGCTTCTGGAGGTCGTCGAGGACTTCGCGGTGGTGGCCCTTCTTCGCGCGGACGACGGGCGCGAGGATCATGAGCTTGGCGCCCTCGGGCGCGCGCATGACGGCGTCGACGATCTGGGAGGCGCTCGTGGAGGCGATGGGCAGGCCGCAGCGGGCGGTGACGGAACCGTCCTTCTTCGTCTTCGTGGGCGCCCAGCAGGTGGGCTTGCCGCAGCGTGCGAAGAGGAGGCGCAGGTAGTCGTAGATCTCGGTGGAGGTGGCGACGGTGGAGCGGGGGTTGGGGCCGCTGGAGCGCTGCTCGATGGCGATGGTGGGGGGGAGTCCCTCGATGTCGTCGACATCGGGCTTCTGCATGCGGTCGAGGAACTGTCGCGCGTACGCGGAGAGGGACTCCATGTACTTGCGTTGACCTTCGGCGAAGATGGTGTCGAAGGCGAGGGAGGATTTTCCGGAGCCGGAGAGACCGGTGACGACGACGAGCTGATCGCGCGGGATGTCGACGTGGACATCGCGGAGGTTGTGCTCGCGGGCGCCGCGGACGCGGATGAGGCGGTCGGGTTTGGTGAGCTGTGGGGTCAAGGTCTCTCTCGGGGGAGGGATCGTAGGGGTCAGGGATTGGGGAGGCGGAACATCTGGTGCATGTGGACCTGGATCGCCGGATCGAAGTAGTTCTCGGTGATGCTCTGCCTGCCTTTGCGCTCGACGAGTTCGGCGTGGGTGGAGGGTGGATTCGTCAGGTCGAGGATGAGGAGGTCGATCAGCTCGGCCTGCTGCTGATCGGCGCCGGGTCGCGCGCGGAGGAGTGCGGGCATGACGGCAGGGCCGAGGCGATATAGCGCGGGAGCGGCCATGACGGCGTCGAAGTCGATGTCGTTGTCGCGGAGGTGGGGGAGGAGTTCGGCGGCGCAGTGTTCGACCGCGATGTTCGAGCCCATCATGCCGAGGCAGTACGCGGCGAGGAAGCGCTGTTGTGCGTCGTCACTGAGCAAGGCGCTCGCGAGTTCAAATTCGGACACGTGACCAACGCCGACCAGGTAATCGCAGGCGGCCTTCGCGTTGTCCCATGTCTCGCGCGAGCCATCGGCGGCGCGTGCGCGACTACCCATGTGATCATCGCGCAGCGCCTCGACCGCTGTCTGAATCATCGACTCGGTAATCGGGCAGTCGCTGTCGGTCGCGAGAACGAGGAATGCGTATTGGCGTTGCTGCCAGTCCGGCGATTGGAGCGCCTGCATGAGCAAGGGTCTTGCAGCGTCGGGATGAGTCTGCAGCGTCTGCACCGCTCGCGTTGCGTTCCAACGAACGTCATCCGCCTCGAGATCTCGCACGAGTTGCGCGACATCGCCGACGGAAAGCTCGCTCGTACGAGGCTGTGCCGCCGTCGCCGCGGTGAGCGCGATGCATACCGCAGACAATCGAATGATCATTTTGGCTTCCTTGCCCGCTTCTTCTTCCTTGCCCTCGTTCCCGGCATCCCCGGCACGGTCTTCGCGCCCTCCTCGCCGAACATCTCCTTGTCGAGGTCGCTCATGCGGACTTTGGCGCCGGGGGCGCCGCGCTCTCCGTCAAGGCCGGTGATCTTCTTCGCGGCTTCGATGCGG
>JBGTSD010000167.1:0-3003 GCA_041940385.1 Phycisphaerales bacterium
GGGCGCCGCCCCTGCGCCGTTGCGCTGGGTCGCGCGCGGGACCTCCGGCGCGCCGGCACGTGCGCACGCCTCGAGTGCCGGCTCGACGAGGCCGTAGGGCGCATCACGCGGCGCCCGGACCTGCACGACGACGTTTGGGTGCGTTTCGAGGCGCGCCTTCAGCAACGCTTCGATCTCGTCGAAGTGCACCTGCGCGTCGTTGACCACGAGCGTCGGCTCGGCGCCCGGCGTCGCGCCCGGGACGATGTTGATCACGAAGGAATCCGGCGGCATGTCGGGCATGCCGGACGCGGACTCGGGCAGGCGCATCGGCGTGCGCTGGCTCTCCGCCAGGCGACCGACGATCAGGAAGAAGACGATCATGCACAGCACGACGTCGATCAGCGGTGTGGCGTTGACCGGCGCAACCGTCTCTTCGGGCAGAAAGCTCCGACGGCGCACGTGCTAGGCGCTCCGATTCTCGAAGACTTGATCGGGGAGCGAGTCCACCAGCTCCGCGGAGACGACCATCGCCCGTGTGCAGATGCGATCGACCGCGGTGCGCAGCCAGCCGTAGGCGAAGAGCGCCGGGATCGCGAGCATCAGGCCCAGGAACGTGTGGAAGAGCGCCTTGGAGATGCCCAGCGACAATTCGCCCGGGCCCGCCTGTCCGCCGGTCTCGCCCAGCGCGGCGAAGGCGAGGATCATGCCGTAGACCGTGCCGACAAGCCCGAGCAGCGGGCCGAGGTGGCCGATGACGTTGAGCAGTTCGATCCGGCGGAACCAGTGGGCCGCTTCTTCGGAGGCGGTGAGCTCCGCCGCGTCGCGGGCGCTGGCGCGTCCGCCCCGGACCGAGCCGAGGGCCGCGGCGACGACGCGCGCGGGGAACGATCGATCGCTCTCGACGAATTGACGAAGGCCCGTCCAATCGTGGCGGACGATGCGCTTGCGCATCTCGTCGATCGACTCGGCTGGCATGATGCGTGACTGGCGGATCTCGATGAGACTCCGCACGATCACCGCGACGGCGATGAACGAGCCGATGGCGATCACGCCGGTGAAGAAGTCCGCGGACGCCCAGAAGAGCGAGATGAGCCCGCTGGGCGAGCTGTCGCCTTCCGCCGGCTGCGCACTGGCGCTCGCCGCGATCATGCCGATGGTCAGAAGCGGGATTCGACGCGAGAACCGTGCATCCATGCGGGGCATCTCCGGGTGCGGGCAGACTACCGGGTGGAGCGCGGACGGGCCAGCGAGCGGGCTAGGACTCGGCTCCCTCGCTCAGGTCGTCCTCGGTCACCTCGCGGGAGATGACGTACCGCCCGCCGAGCCAGTTGCCCAGGTCGGCCATGCGGCAGCGGACGGAGCAGAACGGGAAGGTCTCGGCGTCCGTTTCCACCGGTCCCCTGCAGGACGGGCACCGTATCGGTCGATTCGCGGGCGGCTCCGGATTGGGCTTCGGGGCGTCGGCCATCGTGGTCATGCTAGGTCGGCGAGCGTCGTCCGCCAGCGTGGATCGGCGGTGCGCACGGTCAGCTCGCGCTGCTCGTCGCCGATGTGACGGAATGCGATATCGAGCGCCGGATCGGGCAGGCCCTCGACGACGCGCTCGGCCCATTCGACGACCAGCGCCGCGTCCGTCAGCGCGTCGTCCAGCATGAGGCCGTCGAGGTCCTCGGGGCCGTCGAGGCGGTAGGCGTCCATATGAAGGAGCCGCGGCGGTCCGGCGGCCTTCTCGTACTCGTTGATGAGCACGAACGTCGGGCTGCTGACGGCGCGCGGGTCGATGCCCATACCCCGCGCGACGCCCCGCACGAAGCAGGTCTTGCCGGCGCCGAGTTCGCCGTGGAGAAGGACGACGTCGCCGGCGCGCAGGCCGCGCCCAAGGCGCTCGCCGATCTGCATCGTGCGCGCGGGCGAGTCGCTGACCATGCGCCATTCAGCGTTCGCCGCCATGGTCCCATCCCATCGAGGAGACATCCGTAGCGCCGCCGTCCATGCGAACGATGCAGCCCGATCCCTTGCTCACTGTGCCGATGCGCGTGATCGGCGTGTTCGTGATCGGGCACGTGCTCGGGACGTCGCCCGCCGCGGCGAAGAAGAGCTCGTAGTCCTCGCCGTCCGAGACGCCCTCGCGCCAGGACGTCACGCCCTCGTGCAGCGGGATCGAGCCGCCCTCGATCTCGATGCGCACGCCCGAGGCGTCGGCGACCCGTGCGGCGTCGCGCCCGAGGCCATCGGAGATGTCGATCATCGCGTGCAGGCGTGCGCCGAGGGCGCCGAGCAGCCACTCGCCCTCGTGCACCCGCGGCTCGAACGACAGGTGCCGCCCGCTCGCGAGCGACCCGCCGAGGGCGCCCGTGACATAGACGCCGTC
Source organism: Phycisphaerales bacterium (assembly GCA_041940385.1). Lineage (GTDB taxonomy): Bacteria > Planctomycetota > Phycisphaerae > Phycisphaerales > UBA1924 > JACVCK01. The sequence continues at coordinate 2,354 of JBGTSD010000167.1, forward strand.
GCCCGCCTGCGCGCCGCTCCGGAGAATCGGCCGCGCATCGCGCGCCGTGCGGCCCATGACCGTCACGGTCAGCACCGTCGGCCCGGCCACGCGCGCGATGTCGCCGCCGACGAGCGGACAGCGCCAGTGCTTCGCCCAGCGCGCCATCGCGTCGAAGAGCTCGTTGTCGTCGTTGAAGTCGTCGCGCAGAGCGCCCGTCGCCAGCGCGGCGACCGGGAAGCCGCCCATCGCCGCGATGTCGGAGACCGAGCGCGCTACGGCCTTGCGCGCGATGAGATCGACCGGCGTGGACTTCGGCTCGTAGTGACGGCCTTCGACGACCTGGTCCACCGACAGCAGCAGCAGCCCGCCGGCGCTGCGCAGGACGGCGCAGTCGTCGCCGGGGCCGACGACGATGTCCTCGCGCCCGTGCAGATTGGCGGAGCGTGCGTAGATGTGCTGCAGCAGCGCTTCTTCGGAGGTCATCGGGGCGCTCCCAGGAGGTCGAGCAGCATGGCCACGTGGCGCTCGGTCGCGCCCTGGTGCTTGCGCACGCAGGCCAGCGCGCGCTCGCCGCGGGCCTGGCGTTCGCTTGCGTCTTCAAATAGGCGCTTCAGAACGCCGGGCAGCTCTTCGCGCGTCGTCTGGATAATGGCGTCCTCGTGGCGCAT
>JBGTSD010000168.1:0-2985 GCA_041940385.1 Phycisphaerales bacterium
GCAACATCATGAAGTTCACCGAGGGCGCCTTCCGCGACTGGGGCTACGAGCTGGCGAAGACGGAGTTCCGCGACGTCTGCGTGACCGAGGACGAGGTCGCCGCCGGCGCGAGCCGCGAGGGGAAGATCCTCGTCAACGATCGCATCGCGGACAGCGTCTTCCAGCAGATCCTGACCCGCACCGCGGAGTACGACGTCTTCGCGACCCCGAATCTCAACGGCGACTATCTGTCGGACGCCTGCGCCGCGCAGGTCGGCGGGCTCGGCATGGCGCCGGGCGCCAACATGTCCGACGAGATCGCCTTCTTCGAGGCGACGCACGGTACGGCGCCGAAGTACGCGGGCAAGGACGTCATCAACCCCAGCTCCGTCGTGCTGTCGGGCGTGATGATGCTCCAGCACCTCGGCTGGCACGAGGCGGCCGACCTGATCGTCAAGGGCCTGGAGACGACCATCTCGCAGAAGCGGGTCACCTACGATCTCGCGCGGCAGATGGAGGGCGCCACGGAGCTCAAGACGTCCCAGTTCGCCGACGCCATCATCGAGAACATGAAGGGGGAGGTCCGGCGGGCGGAGCGCTGAGCCGCCGGAGCCACCGCCGGCACGGCCCGCGCCGCGGCGGCCACGGGCTGCTGCGCCGGCCGCGTGCCGCGCTGTTTGCCGCAGGCCCGCACGCCGCGCACGCCGCGCGCGTCGCGCCGCGAGCCGCCAACCGGCCGCCCAGCGGCCGAGAATCCGAGAGCGTCCATGAACCGCAAAGTGACCGTCGTGGGAGGGGCCGGCAACGTCGGACAGACGGCCGCCCGCTGCATTGCCGAACGCGAGCTGGCCGACGTCGTCATCATCGACATCGCCAAGGACAAGGCCACCGGCGTGGCGCTCGACATCTACCAGTCGTGCGCGGTGATCGGCTCGGATGCCCGTGTCGTGGGCGGTGACGACTACGCCATGAGCGCCGGCTCCGACGTCGTCGTCATCACGTCGGGGGTGCCGCGCAAGCCGGGCATGAGCCGCGACGACCTCGTCCAGACGAACTACAAGATCATGCAGGCGGTGACCGAGCAGGTGGTCAGGCATTCGCCCGACTGCATCATCGTGCCGGTCGCCAACCCGCTCGACGCGATGTGCCAGGCGGTCTACCGGCTCAGCAAGTTCCCGCGCGAGCGCGTGATCGGCATGGCGGGCGTGCTCGACTCGGCGCGCATGCGGGCGTTCCTCGCCATGGAGCTCGGCGTCTCGATGGAGGATATCCAGGTGTTCGTGCTCGGCGGGCACGGCGACGAGATGGTGCCGCTGGCGCGCTATTCGACCGTGGCGGGCGTGCCGCTGACCGAGCTGCTGCCGGCGGATCGCATCGAGGCCATCAGCAAGCGGACGGCCGGCGGCGGAGGCGAGCTCACGAAGCTGATCGGGACGAGCGCGTGGTTCGCGCCCGGCGTCTCGGCTGCCGAGATGGTCGAGTGCATTCTCAAGGACAAGAAGAAGATCTACCCGTGCTCGATCTTTCTGCAGGGCGAGTACGGCATCAAGGACCTGTTCGTGGGCGTGCCCGTGAAGCTGGGCGCCAAGGGCGTCGAGGAGATTGTCAAGATCTCGCTGACCGCCGACGAGCAGGCGGCGCTCAACAAGTCTGCGGCGGCGGTCAAGGCGCTGACCGACGTCATCGGCGTGTAGCGCCCGACCCGGCGCGCGGGAAAACGACACCGGGTGTGATTTCCGGGTATTACACTGGAAATCACACCCGGTGTCGTTTTTTGCGGGAGGGCACATGAACGCCACGCGGCGCGTGCGGAGCGGTTGGCTGGTGGGGCTGCTGCTGTTCGGAGCCACGGCAGCGAGTGCGGTGGTCGCGGCGCAGGGGAAGCCGTCCGTGGACGATTCGATGGCGTCCCTCGTCACCGAGGTCCGGGCGCTGCGGAGCGCGGTCGAGCGGTCCACGGCGATTGCTGCCAGGGTGCAGGTGATGCTGGGCCGCGTGCAGCTGCAGGAGAGCCGGCTGACCTCGCTCGGAGGGCAGCTCAATGACCTCCGCGTCCGGCTCCGTCAGAGCCAGCTCGATCAGGCGATGGCCGAGGCCGACTTCGCCCGGATGACCAAGGCGCTCGAGTCCATGGGTGTCGGCAGCGAGGAGCGCCAGGCGCTGGAGGCGCAGGTGGCCGCGTTCAAGCAGCGCTCGCGCGCGATGGCCGCCGAGACGGCCCAGCTCCGCGCCCAGGAATCGGAACTGATGGAGTCGCTGACGGCGGAGCAGGGCCGCTGGTCCGACTTCAACGCGCGGCTGGAGCAGCTCGAGCAGCAGCTCCAGTTCGCGGGCCGCTCGCAACCGTAGCCTCCACGACCGGCCCGAAGGCCCGGCGCTCGCGCCCTAATCCCCGCCCGCGTTCCGGACGTCGCGGCGCCCCGCCACGGCGGCCTTCGTGTACTCGCGGTTCATGCGGGCGATGCCGGCCATCGAAATCTCCTTCGGGCAGACCGCCTGGCACTCGCCCTCGTTCGAGCAGCTCCCGAAGCCCTCCGCGTCCATCTGGTCCACCATCGCCACAACGCGCCTCAGCCGTTCCGGCTGCCCCTGGGGCAGCAGCGCGAGGTGCGAGATCTTGGCCGACGTGAACAGCGCGGCCGACGCGTTCTTGCACGCCGCCACGCACGCGCCGCACCCGATGCACTGGGCGAAGTCCATGGCCTGCTCGGCGGCGTCGCGCGGCACCGGAATCGCGTTCCCGTCGGGCGCCGACCCGACGTTGATCGACGTGTAGCCCCCCGCCTGGATGATGCGATCGAACGCCCCGCGGTCGACGACCAGGTCGCGGAGGACCGGAAAGGCCGCCGAGCGCCACGGCTCGATGACGATCTCGTCGCCGTCCTCGAAGTGGCGCATGTGGAGCTGGCAGGTGGTCGTGCCCGGCATCGGCCCGTGCGCGACGCCGTTTATCATCACTCCGCAGGTGCCGCAGATGCCCTCGCGGCAGTCGTGGTCGAACGCGAT
>JBGTSD010000169.1:0-2720 GCA_041940385.1 Phycisphaerales bacterium
AGGCCGGCGAAGACAACCGCAACGTCGCTCGCATGGCCGCGCTCCTCGCCGGCCTCCCCGTCACCATCCCCGGCGTCACCGTCAACCGCCTCTGCGCCTCCGGCCTCGAAGCCGTCAACATCGCCGCGCGCATGATCGAAGCCGATCACGGCGACGTCTTCATCGCCGGCGGCGTCGAATCCATGAGCCGCGCGCCCCTCGTTCTCAGCAAGGCGCAAACCGCCTACGACCGCGAACAGGAACTCGCCGACACCTCCATCGGCTGGCGCTTCATCAACCCCAAACTCGCGGCCATGCACCACCCATATTCCATGGGCCAGACCGCCGAGAACCTCGCCAAGCAGCACATCATCTCCCGCGAAGACCAGGACCGTTTCGCCCTCTCCAGCCAGCAGAAGTGGGCGGCCGCGCACCAGAAGAATCTCTTCGCCGACGAACTCACCCCCGTCGAGATCCCCCAGCGCAAGGGCGCCAGCATCGTCGTCTCCGTCGATGAGCACCCGCGCCCCGAAACCACCCTCGACCAACTCGCCAAGCTCCGCCCGGCGTTCACGACCGACGCGAGCGGCACGGTGACCGCCGGCAACTCCTCCGGCGTCAACGACGGCGCCGCCGCGATTCTCCTCGTCGAAGCAGGTCGTGCCGCCGCGCTCGGCCTGAAGCCCATCGCCTACGTCGGCAAGAGCGCCTCCGCCGGCGTCGATCCCGCCATCATGGGCATCGGCCCCGCGCCCGCGACGCGCAAGGCGCTCGACCGCGCCGGACTGAAGCTCAAGGACATCGGCCTCTTTGAACTCAACGAAGCGTTCGCCGCGCAGTCCATCGCCTGCATCCGCGACCTCGGCCTCGACGAGTCCATCGTCAACGTCAACGGAGGCGCCATCGCCATCGGTCACCCCCTCGGCTGCAGCGGCGCCCGCATCGCCACCACCCTGATCCACGAGATGGCCCGCCGCAAAGTCCAGCGCGGCGTCGCCTCCCTCTGCGTCGGCGTCGGCCAGGGACTCGCGACCGTCTTCGAACGCGCCTGAGCGCGTCGAACCCTCGCGCCTTACTTCATCTCACTGAGCTTCTCGAACCCGCGCCGGAACGCGCCGACGAGCACGTCGATGTCGCTCTCCCGCATCGGCGTCGACAGCGCCGCCGAGCACGAGTTGATCAGGATGATCCCCTCATCGAACATGTGCCCCAGGAGCGCCTTCAGCCGGACGTTCTCCTCCGGCGACAGGTACGCCTCGCGGTAGTTCCGCGGCGCCTTGGGCTTCAGATGCACGCGGAACATCGAGCCCGTCCCCGTCACGCTCGCCGCGACGCCCGTCTGACGGATCACATCCTCGATCTTCTTGATCGCGACCTTCGCCATCCCGTTCAGCCGCTCGATCTCCGACGCGTTGTACTTCTCCATCGCCGCGAGGCCCGCGCCGATGCTGATCGGATTCGCCGAGAACGTCCCCGAGTGCGGGAAACCGTACTTCGGCGAGCGCGGGTTCAGCACATCCATGTACTCCGCGCGACCCGCGATCGCGCCGATCGGGAACCCGCCGCCGATCATCTTGCCGAGCGCCGTCAGGTCCGGCTCCACGCCGTACTGCCGCTGCAGCCCGCCGAACTCCGAGCGGAACGTGATCACCTCGTCGATCAGCAGCAGCACGCCGTGCCGCGCCGTCCACTCGCGGATCGCCGACACATACGCCGGGTCCGCCGGGTTCAATCCGATCCGGTGCGGCATCAGGTCCATCACCACGCACGCCAGCGAGTCCTTCGACCGGTCCAGCAGCGCAATCGTGCGCTCCACATCGTTGAACGGCACGATCACCGTCTCGTCGATCGCCGACTTCGGCGTCCCGCGCACCAGCGGCGCCCGGCCCGGCTCGTCGAGCGTCCCCCAGTTCGCCGGCGTCGGCGCCTGGCTCACCTCGAGATAGTCGTACGCCCCGTGGTACGCGCCCTCCGCCTTCGCGATCTTCGTCCGCCCCGTCACCGCGCGCGCCACCTTCACGCCGACCATCAGCGCCTCGGTCCCCGAGTTCACGAACCGCATCTTCTCGAACCCCGCGTTGCGCGAACGCAGGTGCTCCGCGCAGCGGATCTCGATCTCCGTCGCGACGTTGAACGCCGTCCCGCGCCGGAGCTGCTCCGTCACCGTCCGCACCATGTCCGGATCGCCGTGCCCGTGGATGAGCGACGCCATGTTGTTCGCGAAATCGATCCGCGTCACACCCTCGACGTCCGTCAGTCGGCAACCCTCGCCGCGATCCACATAGAGCGGATGCGGATCGTGCAGCGCCGCGTTGCGGCTCACTCCGCCGGGCAGAACCTGAAGCGCCCGCTCGTACAGCGCCGCGCTCCGCGTCACATCCACTCGCGTGCTCATGTGTTGAATCCCGTTGGCATCTAGCCCCGCCGCAGCAGTGGGGCGCCCGTGCGCTCCCGCACATACTCGAAATCCACGCCGGGGCTCAATTCCACCAGCGTGAATCCCTTCGCGGTCACGTCGATGACCGCCAGTTCCGTATACACCCGGTTGATCACGCCCCGCCCCGTCAACGGGTACGTGCACCGCTCGACCAGCTTCGGCTCGCCCGTCTTCGTGCAGTGCTGCGTGATCACGAACACCGACTTCACGCCCGCCACCAGGTCCATCGCGCCGCATCTTGCCGAAAACGCCATCGTCGTCATCAAGATCATCGTCCTGCTGACCTTCATCGCCGTAGGCCTGC
>JBGTSD010000170.1:0-2657 GCA_041940385.1 Phycisphaerales bacterium
GGCGCCACCTTCTCCAGCGCCGAGCTCACCGACACCCACGCCGACGAGTTCGCCCACGCCGTCCAGATCGGCAACGCCATCGAAGAAAAACGACTCCTCGACGCCATCCTCCGCGCCCGCGACGAGCAGGAGGCGCCGCTCTACTCCGCCATCACCGACTGCGGCGCCGGCGGCTTCTCCTCCGCCGTCGGCGAGATGGGCGCCGAACTCGGCGCCACCGTCCATCTCGACCGCGCACCCTTGAAATACGACGGCCTCTCCTACACCGAGATCTGGATCAGCGAAGCGCAGGAGCGCATGGTCCTCGCCGTCCCCGCGCGCAACCTCCCCGCGCTCCAGCGCATCTGCGACGAGGAATCCGTCGAGCTCTGCATCCTCGGCGAATTCGGCACCCACGACGCCGAACTCATCCTCCACTACAACGACACCGAGGTCGGCCGCCTCTCGATGCACTTCCTCCACGACGGCATCCCCACGCCCACGCGCGAAGCGCAATGGACGGCGCCGCAGCGTCCAGAGCCAACGGCGCCGAAGAAATCACCCGACGTCGAGGACACGCTCCACTCCCTTCTCTCACACCCCAACATCGCCTCCAAGCGCTGGATCATCCGGCAGTACGACCACGAGGTGCAGGGCAACACCGTCCTCAAGCCACTCGTCGGCGTGCGCAACGAAGGACCCTCCGACGCCGCCGTCGTCCAGCCCGTCCCCGGCTCGCCGCACGCCCTCGCCATCGCCTGCGGCCTCACCACCGGCGCCGGCGACGCCGCCATCGGCGGTGATCCATATCTCATGACCCTCGCCGCGATCGACGAGTGCGTGCGCAACCTCGTCTGCGCCGGCGCCGATCCCGAGCGCATTGCCATCCTCGACAACTTCTGCTGGCCCTCGTGTCAGAAGCCCGCCAACCTCGCCTCGCTCGTCCGCGCCGCCGAGGGCTGCTACGACGGCGCCAAGGCCTACCGCACGCCCTTCGTCAGCGGCAAGGACTCGCTCAACAACCAGTTCACCACCGAAGACGGCCGCACCATCGAGATCCCGCCCACGCTCCTCATCACCGGCATGGCGCGCGTCACCGACGTCTCCCGCTGCGTGACCTCCGATTTCAAGCGCGCCGGCTCCGCCATCGCCATCGTCGGACGCACCACCCACGAACTCGGCGGCTCGCACCTCCAGCGCCTCCACCCCGGCATCGCGGCGCCCGTCCCCGCTACCGACCTCGTCCTAGGCCCGCGCCTCGCCCGCGCCGTCGCCTCGCTCATCGCCGACGGCCTCGTCCTCAGCGCCCACGACGTCTCCGACGGCGGCCTCCTCGTCGCCATCGCCGAGATGCTCATCGGCGCACACGATCCCGACCGCGACTCCCTCGGCGCCACCGTCGATCTCTCGACGCTCCCGCGCATCGGCGCCGCAAAGCCCGACGCGCTCCTCGACGCCTTCTCCGAATCCCCCTCGCGCTACATCCTCGAGATCGACACCGCACACCTCGAAGAGATCCACCGCCGACTCACCGGCCTGCCCTTCGCCGTCATCGGAAAGACAACCGACGCCGCGCGACTCAAGGTCGCCGCGGCGTCGGTTGATGTTCCCATCGAAGACCTCGAACAGGCCTGGACCAGCCCGCTCGACTGGTAGCGCACACTCCGCTGCGAGACGCGCCCGTAAGGAAGCGTGCTCTTCGGGCGTGCTGATCTAGTTCTGCTCGCCAACCTGCGCAAGCGGCGCACCGTGCTGACCGTCCAGGGCAGACAAGGCCCCGGAGCGACCCAGCTCCGCCGTCACCACAGCCAGCGTCATCACCAGACCAACGAAGAGCCCGATCGCCCCCCACACCGCCGCCTCGCGGCGAGTCGGGAAAGCGCACCCGATCGCGTTGCAAGCCGTCACCATGGGAAGTCTCCTTTCGAAACTTGTCCTGACGGATCGCCGATTGCTACCATAGCGAACGGCGTTCACCATCATCGTACCTTACGCCTATCGCGGATCAAGTTCACGATCGAGAATTTCATATGGACGTCGGAGAGTTCATCAAAGCCCGCAGAACCGCCCAGAACCTGACACTTGCCGAACTTTCTGCAAAGTCCGGCGTGTCCCGGGGCATGCTCTGCGACGTCGAGGCCAACAAGAAGTGCCCCACCATCCGCATCCTGGCCCAGATCGCCCACGGCCTGGACTGCTCCCTCTCCGACCTCCTCGAGTCCGAACCCTCAGCGATCTTCGAGCCCCTCAAGCGCGACCGCCAGCAGTGCCTCGTCGAGCCCGACTCCGGCATCGAGCGCCGAATGGTCGCCCCCGCCCTCGTCCGCCGCGGCATCACCGTCGCCCACTACGTCGTCCCCCCCGGCGCCGCCATCGACTTCCCCCCCGAACAGCCCGGCGTCCTCGAGCACGTCACCATCACCACCGGCGTCCTGCGCATGACCTCCGATCACCAGGAGATCGAGCTGCAGAAAGGGGACGCCGTCACCTACGAAGCCGATCACTACCACACCATCGCCAACCCCGGCGACGACCCCACCGAGTTCATCCTCGTCATGGACGCCACCCAATCCCGCCGCGGCGCCTGAAGCTCAGGCATCGGGCGCCGTGGTCTCGGCGCTTCGCCGAGGCCACGCTGCATGCGAACGCCTGTGAACCGCGACCGTGAGGAAGCGGGT
>JBGTSD010000171.1:0-2587 GCA_041940385.1 Phycisphaerales bacterium
CTATCCCGAGCTGGCCGGCCGCGCCTTCGGCATCCTCGTGGAGGCGACGCAGCCGGTCATCGCCGAGCGCGCGATGTACTTCGCCAGCGTCCCCGGCCGGCAGTGGGCCGGGGGGCACGTGAACGCCGGGATTACCGCGCCCTCGACCTCGTGGTTCCACGCCGAGGGCGCGACCGGGGGCTACTTCAACACCTTCATCCTGCTCGGCAACCCGAACGCCGGTCCGGCGCAGGTGGAGATCCGGTTCCTGTTGAGCACCGGCGACGTCATCACGCGACGGAAAACCATCGGCGCCAACCAGAGGCTCACCATCAACCCGGCCGCCGAAGGCGACGTGCGGCTCGAGAACGCCGCGGTGTCCACGGTCGTGACCTCGGACGTGCCCATCGTGTCGGAGCGGTCGATGTACTGGCCCGGCGAGGTGGGTCCCTTCAGCGAAGGGCACAACAGCTCGGGGCTCGCGGAGGGGCGTGTCGGCGGGCCGCAGCAGTTCGACACCTACATCCTGCTCGCCAATCCCGGCAGCCAGGCGGCGGAGGTGCGCGTCACGTTCCTGCCCGAGGGGGGCGCGGCGCCGATCGTCCGGACCTTCACGGTGCGGCCGACCAGCCGGTTCAACGTGGACGTCAAGACGGCCGTGCCGGAGCTGCGGGGGGTGAACTTCGGCGCTCGGATCGAATCGACCAACGGCGTGCCGATCGTGGTCGAGCGATCGCTCTACTGGAACGCAGCCGGCGTGTTCTGGGCCGGCGGTTCCAACGCGGTCGGCATGCCGCTGCCGTAGGATGCGGCCCGCGGGGCGCGGACCGCGTCGCTCCGGCACGGGGCCTCGACGGTAGTCGTGAAAGGAGCTGCACCCTTCTACCGCCGGGGCGCCGCGCCGAGTACACTCGGCAACCGGCGCGCGCAATGGATCCGCCGCTCACTGCGCTCATCGACGCTGCCGAACGCCGGGACCCGGGCGCCGCCGAGGCGCTGTTCGCCGCGCTCTATGCGGAGCTGCACCGCATCGCGCGGCGCGAGCTGGCCCGCCACGGCTGGGGCGTCACCATCGGCGCCACGAGCCTGCTGCACGAGGCCTACCTCGATCTGTCGCGCGTGGACGCCGGCCGGTTTCCGGATCGGGACCGCTTCATGGCGTATGCGTCGCGCGTGATGCGCGGGCTGATCATCGACTACGCCCGCAGCCGGCAGGCGCAGAAGCGCGGCGGGGCGTTCGAGCTGACCGCGATCGGCACCGACGTCGCCGAGCAGGTGGTGGATGCGGGGGAGCTGACCGTGCTCAGCGCGGCGCTCGACGAGCTGGGCAAGGTCGACCCGCTGCTGGCGGAGATCGTCGATCTCAAGTTCTTCGGCGGGTTCTCGACGAGCGAGATTGCCGCGATGAAGGGCATGGCGGAACGCACCGTCGAGCGGCGCTGGCAGAAGGCGCGGCTCTACCTGCACCGCGCCGTGCGCGCCGACCCGCCCGGCGCCTGAGCGGCCACGAACGGAGTCGCCCGTGTCGAGACCGTCGCCCGAAAACTGGCACACGATCAGCCACCTGCTCGACGAGGCGCTCGACCTCGAGACCGGCGCCCGCGCCGCCTGGCTCGAGGCGCTCGGTCGGGCGGATCCGCCGGCGGCCGCGGCCGTCGCCACCTGGCTCGAGGAGTTCGACGCCATGCAGGCGGAGGGCTTCCTCGAAGGCGGGGGCGGCGCAGGCCCGGCGCGGTCCACCCTCGCCGGCCTCGAGCTGGGCAACTATCGCCTCATCGAACCGATCGGGCATGGCGGCATGGGCACGGTGTGGCTGGCCGAGCGGCGCGACGGCCAGTTCGAGCAGCGGGTGGCGGTCAAGGTGCTGCACGCGGGCCTCGCGGGCCCCTCCGGCAGCGAGCGGTTCCGGCGCGAGGCGGGCTTTCTGGCGCGGCTCACGCATCCGCAGATCGCGCATCTCATCGACGCCGGGATCTCGCCGGCCGGCGCGCCATATCTCGTGCTCGAGTACGTCCAGGGCGAGCTCATCGATCGCCACTGCGATGGGCGGCGGCTCGGCGTCCGCGAACGGCTCGAGGTCTTCCTCGACGTCCTCGCGCCGATCGCGCACGCTCACGCGAACCTGGTCGTGCACCGCGATCTCAAGCCGTCCAACGTCCTCGTGACGGCGAACGGGCACGTCAAGCTCCTCGACTTCGGCATCGCCAAGCTGCTCCGGGCCGACGTCGAGACCGGCGGCGACGCCGGGATCACGCGCGACGGCGCCCTCACGCCCGCGTCGGCGGCGCCGGAGCAGCTCACCGGCGGAACGATCACGACGGCGACCGACGTGTTCGCGCTCGGCATCCTGCTGTATCAGCTCCTGACCGGACGTCACCCCTTCGCCCAGGGCACGCCGTCGCCCGCCGCTCTCATCGCGGCGATCATCGACCGCGACCCGCCGAAGCCCTCGGACATCGTCGCGCAGGCTCCCGGTCCGGACACCGCCGACGCCGAGGCGATTGCGGCCGCGCGCTCGACGACCGTCCCCCGGCTGCGCCAGGCGCTCGCCGGCGATCTCGACACCATCGTCGGGACCGCGCTGCGCAAGGATCCCGCCCAGCGCTAC
>JBGTSD010000172.1:0-2574 GCA_041940385.1 Phycisphaerales bacterium
GCGGAGCAGCTGCGCTCCGAGCGCGCCGATCACGGCGAGCGGCACGCCGAGCAGGATGATGAACGGCAGCACCCAGCTCTCGTACTGCGCGGCGAGCACCAGATAGACGAGCACGACGCTCAGCAGGAACAGCAGGCCGGCCTGCGCGCCGGACCGGATCTCCTCCAGCGACTGGCCGGCCCAGGCGAAGTCGAAGCCGGGCGGCAGCGACTCGCGCGCGACCCGCTCCATCTCCTGCAGCGCTTCCCCGGAGCTCACGCCCGGCGCCGCCGAGCCGGTGATCTCGGCCGACCGGAACAGGTTGAAGTGGTTGATCACCTGCGGGCCGACGATCTCCGAGAGGCGCACCACGCTCTCGAGCGACACCATCTCGCCCGTCTGCGACCGGGCGTAGAACTGGCGCAGGTCCGAGGGCGAGGTCCGGAAGGGCTGATCCGCCTGCACGTACACGCGGTAGGCCCGGTTGTTGAAGTCGAAGTCGTTGACGTACTGGGATCCGAGGAAGACCTGCAGCGCGTCGGTGACCTCCCGCATCGGCAGACCGAGGCTGCGCGCGCGGTCGCGATCGATGTCCACGAGCAGCTGCGGGTCGTTCGCCCGGAAGCTGCTGAAGAGCCCCGCCAGCCGGCCGGTCCCCGACGCCGCCTGGACGAGCCCGTTCGTCGCGCCGGCGAGCTCGCCGATTGCCCCGCCGGTCTGGTCGAGCACCTGGAACTGGAAGCCGCCGAACACGGAGAGGCCCTGGATCGCCGGCGGCGCGAACGGCACGACGACCGCGCCGGGAATGGCCATCATCGGCCCGCGCACGCGGTCGAGCACGGCCCGCAGGGAATGGTCCCGGCCCCGCCGCTCCTCGTAGCCCTTCAGCCGCGTGAAGATCAGGCCGTTGTTGGGGGCCGCGCCGCTGAAGCTGAACCCCATCACCGAGAAGGCCCCGGCGATGTCGGGATCCTTGAACAGGATGGCCTCGACCTGGGTGGCAATCCCGGTCGTGTACTCGAGCGACGCGCCCGCGGGCGCCTGGACGACCGTGATGAAATACCCTTCGTCCTCGTCGGGGACGAACGAGGAGGGCACCGCGCGGAAGATCGCCCAGGTGGCGGCCAGCCCGAGGAGGAAGAGGACGATCATCGCGAGGCGCCACTGCAGCGCCCGCCGCAGCACGCGCACGTAGAGGGCCGTGCCGCCGTCGATGATCCGGTTGACCCCGGTGAAGAAACGCCCGTGGCTGTGGCTCTCCTTGTCGAGCAGGAGGGCCGAGAGCGCCGGCGTGAGCGTGATCGCGTTGAACACCGACAGCACGACGGCGAACGCGATCGTCAGCGAGAACTGCTGGTAGAGCCGGCCCGTGGTGCCGGGGAAGAACGCGACGGGCACGAACACGGCGACCAGCACGAGGCCGATCACGACGACGGCGCTGAACACTTCCCGCATGCCGTCGATCGCCGCGTGGAACGCCCGCTTCCCGTACTCCCGCATGTGGCGCTCGATGTTCTCGATGACCACGATCGCATCGTCCACCACGATGCCCGTGGCGAGCACGATGCCGAACAGCGTCAGCGTGTTGATCGAGAAGTCGAAGAGCTTGACGAAGGCGAAGGTGCCGATGAGCGAGACCGGGATCGTCAGGGTCGGGATGATCGTGCTCCGCCAGTTCTGGAGGAACAGGAACATCACGAGGATGACGAGCCCGATGGCTTCGGCGAGCGTCTTGAGCACCTCGGTAATCGACTCGCGCACCACGGCGACGTTGTCGAAGGCGAGGCGCCACTCGAGCCCGGGCGGGAAGTTGAGCTCGAGGCGCCGCATCTCCGCCATGACGCCGTCGTACACCTCGAGGGCGTTGGCCGTGGGCAGCAGCTGGATGCCCATGCCGGACGCCTGCAGGCCGAGGAAGCGCAGGTTCGAGGCGTAGGTCTCGGCTCCCAGCTCGACCCGCCCGATGTCGCTCACCCGCACGAGCGCCCCGTCGCGCCCCGCCTTGAGGACGATGTTCTCGAACTGGTCCTCCTCGGAGAGGCGCCCCGCCGCACGCACGCTGAGGTTGAACATCTGCTCGGCCGACGCCGGCGCGTCCCCCAGCGCCCCGGCCGCCACCTGCACGTTCTGCTCGCGCAGCGCCGTCACGACGTCGCCGGCGGTGAGCGCCCGCGCCGCGAGCCGGCCCGGATCGAGCCAGAGGCGCATCGCGTACTTGCGCTCGCCGAAGATGAGCACGTTGCCGACGCCCGGCACGCGCTTGATGGCGTCGCGCACGTAGCCATCCCACGCCGCGCGGGTGAACGCGCCGGACACCGCATGGCTTCCGGCCACCACGTTCCTGTCCGATTCGCTGACCAGACGGGTGACGGTCACTGGCGCGAACCGCACCGCGGCGCGGGCCTTGATCTCGGCATACACGCGCTCCCGGGCGGGCATGCCCTTGATGACCCGACGAAGGTTGTCGCGCGTGGCGTCCAGCAGCGTCAGGTTCAACTCCTGCTGGGGGAAGGCAGGATCGCTCATCTGCCCCACGGCATACGACATCAGCCGCTCGGCCCTTGCGATCATCTGCTCGCGTGACATCGCCCCGCG
>JBGTSD010000173.1:0-2437 GCA_041940385.1 Phycisphaerales bacterium
GCACCGCGCCGCGGCGGATCACTTCGTGGAATTGCTTCAGGTCGAACTTGTCGCCCGCGATCTGCTGTGCCTTCGCCCGCGCGCGGACCCAGCTGGTGTGGCCGATCTTGTAGCTGCACGCCTGACCCGGCTGGGTGCAGTAGCGTTCGATCTCGCGCTGCGAGCGCGGTCGGGCGAAGCCGACGGTATCGACCATATAGTCGGTGGCCTGCTCGCGGCTCCACTTCTTGGCGTGGATGCCAGTGTCGATCACCAGCCGCGCGGCGCGGAACAGGAAGGACTGGAGATAGCCGGCGCGCTCCAGATCAGTCGCGTAGGCGCCGAGTTCGTCGGCGACCTGTTCGGCATAGAGCGCCCAGCCTTCGGTATAGGCGCCGAAGAAGCTGAACTTACGGATCATCGGCCCTTCGGCCGCCTGCGATGTGCTGATCTGGAGGTGATGGCCCGGGAGCCCCTCATGATAGGTCAGCGAGGGCAAAGTGTATTTTGGCCAGTCGCCGACGCTCTTGAGGTTGATGAAGTAGATGGCCGGGCGCGAGCCATCGAGCGCGGCGCGATTGTAATAGCCGTTCGACGCGCCGTCCTGAATCTCGACCGGCACCGCGCGGATCTCCAGCGGCGCCCGGGTCGGGTCGATGAACATCTTCGGCAGTAGCCTGGCGATCTTGTCGTTGTCGACGTTGAGCGACTTGATGAGGTCGATCCGCCCCTGCGCGGTATCGGGCCAGAGCTGATCGGGACGCTGGTTGAGCGCGGTCAGCCGCTCGCCGACGCTGCCCTTGGTCAGGCCTTGGGCCTTGAGGATCGTGTCGAGTTCCGCGGTGATCTGCGCCACTTCCTCCAGCCCGATCTTATGGACTTCGTCGGGCGTGAAATTGGTGGTCGTGGCCTGTGCGAGCGCGGCCGCATAGATATCTGCGCCCTGCGGCACGTCCCACACGCCCGCGCTGGTGCGGGCCTTGGCCCGCTGCGCCTTGATCAGCGCGATCTGGCGGTCGAGCGCGGGGTAGACCGACGCGTCGATGATCCTGGCCGCGCGCGTGCCCCAGTCGCCCGCGATGCCCTTGGTCGCGGCGCGCCGGACCAGCGATTTGGCGATGGTGTTGTCGGCCGCCGCAGGCGCGCGCAGCTTGGCCATCTGCTCGATCGTCAGGTCGAGGCAGAAATCGGGAGCGACGACGCCGCGCTTGCCTAGATCTGCCTGTTCCTGCGTGTTGTAGTCGAGTGCCTGTCCCATCTGCTCGAGCCGTGACAGCAGCGCCTCGGCATCGTCCGCGGTGTTGATCGTATGCGCGGTGTTGAGGAAATCCGGCATCGAGAAATAGATGCCGCCCTGCTGGAAGATCGCGAACGGGCGCATCACCGCGTCGAGATCGAACCGCTCGCGCGGCACCAGCTGGGTCTTGAGCGAATAGGCGACGATCTCGCGGTCGAGCTTGGAGGCTTCGGAGAGCGTCGCGGGATCGACGGCTTCGATCCGGGCGAGCGCGGCTTTGGTCTCGGCCTGCGCCTTCGCCTTGGCGGCCGGCGAGCGGTCGGTCAGCTGCCGCTTCAGCGCCGCGCCCGGCCCCTTGTCGAACCCGATCGAGGTGGCGAGTTCGGGCGAGCGCTGAATCGTCTGGCGCAGCACATCGTCGAAGATCGCGTTGAGCCCGGCATCGCCCGGTCCCGCGGCTGGTTTTGCGGCCGACTCCTGGAGCGCGCGGGCGGCGGCGGGGGAGGCGGCGAGCGCAGCGGTCACAGTGCTGGAGGCGAGGAAGGTGCGGCGATCCAAGGGACGATCCTTTCGGCTAGTGTGGTGCCAGCCTAGCGCACCCGCGACGCGCGGCAAGAATCTTTCAGGCGCGCTCGGCCGAACTCACCGCGTCTGCCGCGCGCAGGGCGCCGATCAGCTTCATCAGATGGGCCGCGTCACGCACCTCCAAGTCGATCATGTTGGTGTGGAAGGTCGTGTCGCGCGTGTCGAAGCGGATGTTGAGGATGTTCGCCTTGTGCTGGCCGAGCAGGGTCGCGACCGCACCGAGCGCGCCGGGCTCGTTCTTGACCGTCACCGCGATGCGCGCGGTGCCGCCCTCGGCCTTGTCGCCCCAGCCGATGTCGATCCAGTCCTTGTCCTCGACATTGTCGAGCTTGGGACAGCTGATCTGGTGGATCTCGATCGGTTCGCCGGGCTGGCGCACGCCGACGATGCGATCGCCGGGGATCGGGTGGCAGCACGGGGCGAGGGTGAAGGCGACGCCGGGGGTGAGGCCCTTGATCGAGATCGGATCGCGTGTGGCGGGAAGCGGGGCAAGGTCGCCCTCGGTCGATCCCGGCATCAGCGCCTCCATCACCTGGACGTCGGAGAGCTTTCGGCGCGCGATCGCCTCCATCAGTGCGTCGGCATCGTCGAGCTTGAGGCGGGTGAGCGCGGCGCCCAGCGCCTCCTCGCCGATGG
>JBGTSD010000174.1:0-2413 GCA_041940385.1 Phycisphaerales bacterium
CGTCCGCGTGGCATAGGACTTCGACAGGTCGGTCACGGTGAGGAACGGCTCGGCGCTCACGGCAGACGTACCAACGTTTCTTCAGGCAATCCGCATCGGGCTTTCGACCTATTCGGCCGACTGATCCAATCCCGAGCCCCCAGCCCCCAGTCCCCAGTCCCCAGCCCCCAGATCACCCATACCGCAGCGCTTCGGCCGGATCGAGGCGTGCCGCCTGCCGCGACGGATAGATGGTGGCGAGGAAGCAGATCACAAGGGCGCTGACGAGCACGATCGCGAGGTCGCGGGGCTCGATCGTGAACGGCACGTACGAAATCTGGTAGACCTCGGTCGGGATGCGCACGAGCTTGTAGCGATCGAGGACGTACGACAGGCCGAGCCCTAGCACCGCGCCGGCCGCCGTCCCCACCGCGCCAATCAGCACGCCCTGCAGCATGAACACGATGGTGATGCTCCGCGCCGACGCCCCCATCGTCTTGAGGATGGCGATGTCGTGGCTCTTTTCCATCACCATCAGCACCAGCGACGCGACGATGTTCAGCGCGGCGACCATGACGATGAGCCCGATCGTGATCGAGATCGCCATCTTCTCGAGCCAGAGGGCGGAGAAGAGCGACTGGTTCATCTGCGCCCAGTCCTGCACCATGTACGTGACGCCGTACTTGTCGAGGATGGCCCGGCTGACATCCGGCGCGCGGTAGACGTCGTCCACGCGAAGCTGCACGAAGTCCGGGTAGTCCTTCCCCATCAGCCGCAGACCGACCGGCAGCGAGACCAGCGCGTAGGCGGAGTCGTACTCGTAGAGGCCGAGGGCGAAGATCGCGGCCACGCGCAGCGTGCGGGCGCGCGGCATGACCCCCATCGGCGTGAGCGTGCCCTCCGGCGTGAGCACCGTCACGCTCTCCCCCACCGACGCGCCGAGCGTGCGGGCGAGATCCTGGCCGAGGGCGATGCCGTCGCGGCCCTCGCCCTGCGCGGCCAGGTCGCGCAGGCTGCCGGCGACCATGCGCCGGCCGATCTCGGTGACGGTCACCTCGCCGGCCGGGTCCACGCCCTTGAGCGTGACGAACGCCGTGCGATCGGCGGTGCGGATCAGCGCGGGGCCGAGCACGACCGGGGACGCGCCCGCGACGTGCGGCACCTCGCGCAGCCGGGCGATCTCCGCGTCGGGGTCCGCCACGCCGCCTTCGGCGATCTTGGCGACGTAGATGTGCGGCATCGAGCCGAGCATGCGATCGCGAAGCTCGCCCTGCAGGCCGGTCATCAGCGCCAGCGCGATGATGAGCGCGGTCACGCCCACCGTCACGCCGAGCGCCGAGACGAACGAGATCAGCGAGATGAACGCCTGGCGGCGCCGCGCGACGAGATAGCGGAGCGCGATGGTCAGCTCGAAGGGCATGGGATCAGGGCGACGGGCTACAGGCGACGGGCGACGGGCTACAGGCGACGGGCGACGGGCTACAGGCGACGGGCGACGGGCTTCGGGCGACGGGCGACCGGCTTCGGGCGACGGGCGACGGACATCGGGCGACGGGCATCGGGCCGCCGCCGACGCGCGCCGCGCCGTGAGGCGGCCCCGGCTCAGCGCGGCCGCATCAGCGGAAACAGGATGACGTCGCGAATCGAGGGGCTGCCCGTCAGGATCATGACGAGCCGGTCGATGCCGATGCCTTCGCCGGCGGTCGGCGGAAGCCCGTACTCGAGCGCCCGGACGTAATCCTCGTCCATCGCGTGCGCCTCCTGGTCGCCCGAGGCCCGCTGCTTCAACTGCGCCTCGAAGCGGGCCCGCTGCTCGGTCGGGTCGTTGAGCTCGCTGAAGCCGTTGGCGACCTCGAAGCCGCCAATATACAGCTCGAAGCGCTCGACCGTGTCCGGGTCGTCGGGCTTCTGCTTGGAGAGCGGCGACACCTCGGTCGGGAAGTCGTAGACGAAGGTCGGCTGCAGGAGCGAATCCTCCCACAGCGTCTCGAACATCGTCGTCGCGATCTTGCCCGGCCCGTCGCCCGGCGCGACCGCGACACCCAGCCGGCCCGCGAGGGCCGCGGCCGTGTCACGCTCGCGCAGCATCGCCGGCGTGACCGTGTCGCCCAGGCGCTCGGCGGCGCGCGCGGCGGCCGCCTCCCTCAGGGAAAGACGCGGCCACGGCGCGCGGAGTTCGAGCGTCTCGCCCCCGAAGCTCACCTGTGTGGTCCCCACGACCTCCCGTGCCACCTGCTCGATCAGCTCCTCGGTCAGCGCCATGAGGGCCCGATACTCGGCGTAGGCCTGATAGAACTCGAGCATCGTGAACTCGGGGTTGTGCTGCGTGGAGATCCCCTCGTTACGGAAGTTGCGGTTGATCTCGAAGACGCGCTCGAGGCCGCCCACCGTCAGCCGCTTCAGGTAGAGCTCGGGCGCGATGCGGAGAAAGAGC
>JBGTSD010000175.1:0-2276 GCA_041940385.1 Phycisphaerales bacterium
CGGCTGGGACGACCCGCGCATGCCGACGATCGCCGGCCTCCGCCGTCGCGGCGTCCCGGCTTCCGCGCTCCGCGCCTTCTGGGAGGGGACCGGCGTCGCCAAGAACGCGCAGACGGTCGAGATCGAGCTCTTCGAGCACCACGTTCGCGAGGAGCTCGACAGGACGGCGCCGCGCGCGATGGTCGTGCTCGACCCCTTGAAGATCACCATCGAGAACTGGCCTGAGGGCGAGGTCAAATGGGTCGAGGCCCCGAGGCACCCCGCCAATCCCGAAGCCGGAACGCGCAAGATCGCGCTCACGCGCGAGGTCGTCATCGATCGCGCCGACTTCATGATGGACCCGCCGAAGAAGTTCTTCCGCCTCGGCCCCGGCCGTGAGGTGCGCCTCCGCTACGGGCCGATCGTGAAGTGCGAGCGCGTGGTGACCGACGCCTCGGGCAACCCCACCGAGATCGTCTGCACCTACGATCCGACGAGCCTCGATCCCGCTGCGCCTCCGCGCAAGGTGAAGGGCGTCATCCACTGGGCTTCGCCGAGCCAGGGCATCCAGGTCGAGGTCCGCTCCTACGACCGCCTGTTCACGACGGCCGAGCCGGGAACCGCCCCCGAGGGGAAGGACTGGCACGACAACATCAACCCGAAATCGCTCGAGGTACAGACCGGCGCGGTCGGCGAGCCGTCGCTCAAGGAGGCGAAGCCGGGCGACCGCTTCCAGCTCGAGCGCGTCGGCTACTTCGTCGTCGAGGCGGGCTCCAAAGCTGACAGTCTTGTCCTGAACCGCACGGTGGGCCTGCGCGACTCGTGGGCCAAAGAACAGGCGAAAGACGGCTGATCACCCGGTCGGCGCGCGTCGCACCGTTGCGCACGGCTTCAACTTCGTGTGCAACAACTGGAGCCTCCAAGCTTCGCGGCGATGGAGATTTAGTCCCCCAGGGCGCGCCGGAGACCAGGCGGAATGAGCCTCTGATGAGGGCACGTTTCGCCGCCTTCATCGGAATTTTCCGAGTGCGACCATGTGTGCACGCGGCGTGGCAAGCACCTTGCTGAGGCACCAGGCCTCATGAGGACGAAAGCCTTCACCGCCGCCGCCGCATCGCTGTTCGCTCTCACGTCGATCATCGCGGCCTGTGCGCCGGACACCGGCCTCGAGGGCGGCGGAGGAAGCGACGATGACGGAGACGGGAGCGGCAGCGGTAGCGGCAAAGGCAAGGGCGCCGCCGACACCAGCGGTACCGGCTTCGGCGCCGACAACGGAAGCACCGGCTCGCTCCAAGAATGCGCGAGCGAGTCGATCGAGGCCGAGCTCCTCCCGCTGACGATGTTCATCGCCTTCGACAAGTCCGGATCGATGGGCGAGAACAACAAGTGGGACGACGCGACGAGCGCCCTCAAAGGCTTCTTCGCGGATCCGACGGCCGCCGATCTCGAGGTCGCGCTCCGCTTCTTCCCGCAAGGCGGGTGCAGCGAGAACAACTGCGACGTGTCCGCGTGCGCGACGCCGCAGGTCAACGTCGGCGCGCTGACGGCCGATCCGGCGCCGGTCGACGCGCAGGAGCAGGCGCTCCTCAACGCGATCAACAACACGAGCCCGGGCGGCGGCACGCCGATCTCCGCGGCGCTCCAAGGCGGCATCCAATGGGGCGCCCAGTACCTCGGACAGAACCCCGATAACAAAGTGGTCGTCATCCTGGTCACCGACGGCGAGCCGCAGGGCTGCCAAGAGAACATCGGCCAGATCGCCAACATCGCGGCGACCGGCCTCGCCCAGGGCGTCCCCACGTACGCGGTCGGCCTGCAGGGCTCGAACGAGGGCCAGCTCACGCAGATCACGACTGCCGGCGGAGGAACGAGCTTCTTCATCGGCAACGGCAACGCGGAGGCGGAGCTGCTCGCTGCGCTGCAAGCGATCCGCGGCGAGGCGCTCGCCTGCGAGATTCCGATCCCGGAGCCGACGATGGGCGACTTCAATTCGGAGCTCGTCAACGTCGAGTACACGCCGGGCGCCGGGGGCTCGCCGCAGACGATCGGCAAGGTGGCCGACGCGGCGTCGTGCGGAGCGAACGGGGGCTGGTACTACGACGACCCCGCGAACCCGCAGACGATCATGCTCTGCCCGGCGAGCTGCGACACCGTGAAGGTGGATCCCGACGGCGCGATCAAGGTCGTGCTCGGGTGCCAGAGCATCCCGGGCTGACGTCGGCTGAATGCGGGCGACGTCGGACTGCTCGATGGCGTCGGTGCTGCGCTTTCACCCCCCCGGCCCCCCTCGCGGCGCG
>JBGTSD010000176.1:0-2247 GCA_041940385.1 Phycisphaerales bacterium
GCATCGCCCCACCCCCGGTCAGCATGAAGACGTCGCGGATGCCGCGCTGCGCGAGCGTGTCGGCGACCCAGTCGGAAAGCTTTACGAGAGTCATGGAGTCCATCCGTTGTGAAGCGCGGTGCGGCGGATCGCCTCGTCGAGATCGACGGTGGGGGCGAGGCCGAGGTCGCGGCGGAGCTTGGCGGTCGAGGGAACATAGCGGCCGGGGTTCCAGCCGGGATCGGGACGGCCGAGAATCTCGACGCCCGGCCCGCCAAGGATCGCGGCGGTGCGGTGCGCGAGATCGGCGATCGAGACGGCTTCTTCGGAGCCCAGATTATAGGTTTCGCCAGGCTTGCCGTCGAGCAGCAGGGTCCAGAGCCAGACGGTGAGATCGGCGGCGTAGAGATAGGACCGCACCGCCTGTCCCGACCCTTCGACCCGGATCGTCGCGCCCGCGATCGCGTCGCGGATGAAATTGCCCGCGGCGAAATGGATGTCCAGCGAGAGCAGGGGGCCGAGCAGTGCGAAGATTCGCGCGTTCACCACCTCCACCCCGAACTGGCGGGCATAGATGGCGCAGAGCATCTCCGCCGCGCGCTTGCCCTCGCCATAGGCGGAGCGAGGGTCGCACGGATCGGGGCCGCCATGCCACTCCTCGGCGACATGCGTGACCTCGGGCGGCTGGGCGCCATAGACCGCGCCGGAGCTGAGATAGAGCACCCGCCCCGCCCCGCTGATGCGTGCGAAATCGAGCGTACGGCGCGTGCCGGTGACGATCGTGTCGAACATCCGCAGCGGATCGCGCGCGTTGAGCGCGGCGCTGGCGTCGGTCGCGGCGTGGACGATGTGGGTGAAAGTTCCTTTGGGCGGCTCGAAGCTCATCACGTCGCCGGGCAGCACGGTGAGACGTGCGGCGAGGCGTGGCGCGCGATCGACGAAGGCGGCGGGATTGCGGGTCAGCACGACGATTTCGGCATCGACCTGTGCACGGGCGAGCGCTTCGAGCATCCAGCGGCCGATGAAGCCGGTGCCGCCGGTCATGAAGATGCGCGCGCCATCGAGGCGCGGCCAGAGCGGGGCGAGTGCGGCGTTCACCGCGTCGAGGTCCTGGTCGAGGATCATGCAGGGGCGAGGCCGAGAATTGGACGCTGCCCGCGATGCGCGCGGACACTTTGGGCGATGGTGTCGATCGCGAGCGACCAGACGAGCAAAGCGATCACGCCGGGGCGGATGAAATGGCCGATGGTGAGGCCGAAGGCGGGCTCGACCGGGCGGCCACTGAGCCAGCTGGGCGTCGACAGTTCAAGAATCGTCGAGAGCGGCACGTCGCCGACCAGGCAGAGGAGGTATGCGCAGATCAGCGCGACGATCGGTCCCGGCCGGCGCCAAGGTTCGAGGAAGACGAGAAAGATCAGGAACACCTGCGTGTAGCCGCCGGGCGATTGCGTCACGAGATAGGCGCCGAGCAGCAGCGCCGCGATCCGATCGCGCGAAACCGCGCCAGGCTGAACCCAGGCGGCGAGCAGCGCGACGAGCGCGATTCCCTGTGTGGCGCGGATCACGGTCGAGGCGATCAGGATGATCTTGTCGACGGTTTCGGACGGCACGAACTGGAGCAGCGGGATCGGCGCCTTCTGCACCAGCATCAGCGGGGCGTAGCTGGTCGAATAGTTGATCTCGTTCCACACCTGCCCACTCTGGAAGATCACCCAGTTGGCGGTGTTCGACACGATCTCCCCCGGCGTGCCCCCGCCGACCAGGGCGAGGGTGACGAGGTAGAGCAGGACGGTAGCGATGCCGGCGATTTCGAGCAGGCGCCATTCGCGCTTCACCGCATGAGCGAGGACCGGGAGCAGCAGATAGGGCTTGAAGTTGATCGTCGCGGCGGCGGCAAGCGCCCTGCCCCAGCCCTGACCGAGCAGCGGGCCATGCGCGAGGATGAAGCAAGCGAAACCGGCGAGGATGAGGTTGCCGCGCTCGAGCGTGAAGAGGAGCGGCAGGCCGAGCGCGACCGCGATCGTCCGCATCGGCGCGGTGGCGCGGTCGATCCGGCGCAGGCTGAGCCAGACCAGGCCGATGTTGATGAGATAGAAGGCGTAGATCGTCGCGCGGCCGAGCCAGTCGCAGTCACGCGCATGGAAGGGCGACTGGAGATAGCAGCCGGGCAGGCTGAACGTATCCAGGAAGACGAACGACAAGGGCGGGTAGATCGTCCGCCACACGTCGTACGCGCCCTGGTTGTTCGCCCAATAGGCCGTGTTGAAC
>JBGTSD010000177.1:0-2218 GCA_041940385.1 Phycisphaerales bacterium
TCCAGCTTCCGCGCGTTGACCGTCAGCCCGGAAAGCCCTGTCAAGAGTGCCGTCGTCGAAGCCATGACGCTCGCTCCCTGGAGCGCGCCCGCCGACACGCGGCGGCGCGATGATCTGTCGTTCGCTGCGAAAGGCCTCCGGCCCCACGCGCACACTCAAGCTCTCGTCGCCGGGCCTCCGGCCCGACCCTCCGCCTGCGCCAACGTCCGCGCAAGCCCCGGGTGCATCGCAAGCGCGGCGCCGGGCCGAATCGGCACCGCCGGCCCCTCACCGTCGGGCCCGAGCGTCATCGCCGCGTCGATGTTGCCGACCAGACCTGCGCCGTCCAGCGCCGTCGACCCGTCGATCGTGCGCGTCGCCACGTCGATCGTCAGCCCGCGCCCGCCGGCCAGCGCCAGCACGCGACGCGCGCCGGATGCCTCCGCCGCGTCCGTCGCCCGCGACAACCGCTCGATCAGTTTCTCGTCCAGCTCCCCATCCACACGCTCGCCGACGCGCAGCGCGCGCCCGCTCGCGATCTCCCCGGAGTTCGCCTGACGCAGCAGCGCCTCGAAGTCGCGCGACTCCACCGGCGCCTTGCCCGCCGGCGCCTGCGCGCCGTCCGGACGAACGCCCGACGCCAACCGCGCCAGGGGATCAACCCGCGCCGCGCTCACGTGCCCGTTCCCGTCCCAGCGGCAGCGCCGAAGATCGTGACGATGTCCGACATCTTCACGTTCCAGCCGCCCAGCAGGTTCACCGACGGGCCTTCCTTGCCGTTGCTGATGCTGTGCACCTCGCCCTCGACCAGCGCGCCGTCGCTCAGGCGACCACGCACGGTCTGGCCGATCAGCCCGCCCGCCGACGAGAACTGGCTCTGCTTCACCAGCGACTCCAGAGCCGACTTGAGCGTCAGGTCCGACTCGATCGAACGAATGCTCGAGATCTGCTCGAGGATCGCCTTCGAGTCGTTCGGCGCCAGCGGGTCCTGGTGCGACAGCTCGCTGATCATGATCTTCACGAAGTCCTCGCTCGAAAGCTTGTTGAAAGCATTCGTCGAGGAAATCGGGTTCGATCCACCGTTCGTCGAGGAACCGATCGCGGACATGGCGCTACTCCTGCGCGCTCCTCGCGCGCTCTCCGTCAGGCGACGGCGTCAAGGCCGACACGCGCCACCACTGCCGCGCGCCGACCGCTGTCCATTCCCTCACCGTCCCAGCGCTCCGCGCCGAACCGGCTCCATCGGTTCTCCCCACGCCCGTCCGACCCGCGATCCTCGCCGCCGGACCTCTGCTCATACGCGCCGCGGCTCCGCCCGTCGGCTGCGTCGTGGCTCGTGGGGCGCTGCGCATCCTGCTGAGCGCCCGAGCCCTGCCGCTCCATCTGCCCGCCCTGGCTTCCCTGCCCGGGCGATGTCAACTGCACCTGCAGACGGTCGACGCTCAGCCCCTTCGCCTCCAGCGAAGCGCGAAGCGTCTCCATGTGCTTGCTCAGCAAGTCCCGTGCCTCGGGCGTCGCCGCCTCGAACCGCGCCGTCACCACACCCTGCTCGATCTGCATCTGAATCCGCATCGCCCCCAGCGATTCCGGCTGCAATCGCATCGTCACCGATCCGCCACGCTGCTGCACCGCCGCCGTCAATCCGCGCGTCGCCTGCGAAACCACCGCGCCCTCGTCCACCTCCGCACGCGCAGAGATCACGCCCTCCGGCCGCGACTGCGCAATCGTCGGCGAACTCTGCGCCGCCTCGCCCGGCGCCGCAACCGTGAACACCGGCGAGGCTCGCTCCGCGCCGTTCGACGCGACCCGCGGCCCGGTCAGCCGCGCCGCCGCATCCACCGCGCGCGACGCCTGCTCGTCACGTCCACGCTCCTCCTGCCCCGTGTGCTGCTCCCCGCCGGATGATCCCGCCGCCCGCGCCTCCACCTTCATTCCCTCGCCGCTCAACGCCTTCTGCGCGGCTGCATCCGTCGCCTCGCGACGCGCCTCCGCCGCCGCGTGCTCCTTCACCGTCGGCGCCGACGCCGCGGCACGCTCCGACGCGCCGCGCACATCCACCACCTCACGACGCGCCGCCGGCCTCAGCTCCTTCGACGCCTCCTCCACCACCTCCGCGTCACGAATCGCCGCGCCCGCATCCCCCTCCACGACCGCCGCCCGGACGCTCGCACGCTCCGCCGCCGCCGACAGGAAATGCTCGCCCGGCACGAACATGATGACATAGTCGGGCGCATCGTCG
>JBGTSD010000178.1:0-2199 GCA_041940385.1 Phycisphaerales bacterium
CAGTTCGGCGACTTCTGCAACGGCGCGCAGGTGTACTTCGATCAGTTCCTCGCGTCGGCGGAGCTGAAGTGGCAGCGCTGGAATGGTCTGACGCTGCTGCTCCCGCACGGCTACGAGGGTGCGGGGCCGGAGCACTCCTCGGCGCGCATGGAGCGGTTCCTCCAGCTCGCGGGCGATGACAATCTGCAGGTCGTGAACCCCTCGACGGCGGCGCAGATCTTCCATCTGCTCCGGCGCCAGGTGCGCCGGCCGTTCCGCAAGCCCTTGATCGTCATGACCCCCAAGAGCATGCTGCGTGTGCCGACGAGCACGGTGCGCGACCTGGTCCGCGGGCGCTTCCAGGAGATCATCGACGATCCGATGTTCGCCTCCGGAAAGGCGCAGCGCGCGGGCGTGAAGCGCCTTGTGCTGTGCTGCGGCAAGGTCTATCACGAGTTCGCCGAGCGCCGTGCGGCCCTCGGGCGAACGGATATCGCGCTGGTGCGCGTCGAGCAGGTCTATCCGCTGCACGCGGAGCTGCTGCGCCGGACGATCGATGAGTATCCGAAGGGCGTGGAGATCGTCTGGGCCCAGGAAGAGCCGCAGAACGCCGGCGCGTTCCGCTTCATGGAGGCGGCGCTGCGCGAGGAGGTCGGCGTGGACCGGGTGCGGTACATCGGGCGTGAGACGTCCTCAACGCCGGCGGTGGGCTCGAAGTCGGCCCACAAGGAGCAGCAGGAGGCGCTGCTGTCGCTGACGGTGGGCGTGGCTCCGGACGGCTCCCCGGCGGATGCGACGGCGGACGGCGTGATCGGGGCTCCGCCCCCGGATCGGGCCGGATCGCCGGCCTCGGACCGCCCAAAGGCCTCGGCCAGCCGCTAGACTCCACCTCCGCACGGCGCGCGAGACGGATCGAACGCACCGCCGGCGGCCTGAGACGAAGCTGCCATGCCGACCGACATCGTCATTCCCGCTCTCGGCGAGTCCATCACGTCCGGTGTCATTGCCACGTGGCGCAAGAAGGACGGCGAGCCCGTCCAGCGCGACGAGACGGTGCTGGAGCTCGAGACCGACAAGATCACGCTTGAGCTGCCGAGCCCGGCCGCCGGAACGCTGCGCCACAAGGCCGCGGAAGGCGACACCGTGGATGTCGGCGCCATTGTGGGCCTCGTCGAGGAAGGCGGCGCCGGGGCGTCGAACGGTCAGGCCGCGGCCGCCAAGCCCGCGGCGGCATCGAAGCCCGAGCCAGCCCCCGCGAAGCCCGAGCCGAGCCCCGCGAAGTCGACTCCGGCGCCGATGCCCGCCGCGGCGTCCGCGCCGAGCAAGCCCGCGCCCGCCGCCGCGCCCTCGCCCGCTCCGGCGGCGAGCACGACGCACACCGACGACGTCCGCGCGACCCCGCTCGCGCGGAAGATCGCCGAGGAAAAGGGCGTCGACATGACGCAGATCAAGGGCACCGGCGCCGGCGGGCGCATCCGCGAGCAGGACGTTCTGGCGTGGGTGCAGACGCACGATGCTTCGGGCGCGAAGTCGGCTCCGGCCCCGGCGCAGCCCGCGGCGAGCGCGAGCGCCGCACCGGTGAAGACCGGCGGGCGCGCCGTGCATCGCGAGAAGATGACGCCGCTGCGTCAGCGGATCGCGCAGCGCCTGGTCGAGGCGCAGCACACCGCGGCGATGCTGACGACGTTCAACGAGTGCGACATGAGCGCGGTCATGGAGCTGCGCTCGCGTCACAAGGAAGCGTTCGAGAAGAAGCACGGCGTGGGGCTGGGCTTCATGTCGTTCTTCGTGAAGGCCGCGACCTCGGCGCTCCGCGCGTATCCGCTGGTGAACTCGTTCATCGTGGAGGGTGCGCAGGGTCCGGAGATCGAGAAGCACGACTACTGCGACGTGGCGGTCGCGGTGAGCACGCCCAAGGGCCTGACAGTCCCCGTGGTGCGCAACGCGGACGCGATGTCGTTCGCGCAGATCGAGAGCGCGATCCGCGATCTCGCGACGCGGGCGCGCGACGGCAAGCTCGCGCTCGAGGAGCTGCAGGGCGGCACGTTCACGATCACGAATGGCGGGATCTACGGCTCGATGATGTCGACGCCGATTCTCAATCCGCCCCAGGCCGCGATTCTCGGCATGCACAACATCGTGCGCCGCCCGATCGAGCACCCCGATAAACCCGGAAGCGGGGAGATCGCGGTGCGTCCGATGATGTATCTGGCGCTGTCC
>JBGTSD010000179.1:0-2132 GCA_041940385.1 Phycisphaerales bacterium
GTCCCTGTGCGCACAAACGTGTCCTTCCCCTCCATTGGTTGAAGGCCCCAATTTCTTCTCCTCCCACCCTCCCCTCTCTGCGACCTCTGCGACCTCTGCGTTCTCCGCGTTCCGCCTTTCCCCTCTTCTTCGCGTCCCTTCGCGTCCTTCGCGTTCACTCCGAGGACTGTTCCATGCAGACCATCGCCGAAATCAAGCGCGCCTACTTCATCCGCGTCCTCGAGGACCTCTACACCCTCGCGCACCAGGCGACATCCGACGAGATCAAGCGCCGCTGCCTCACCGAGATCGCCCGCCTCTGCGCACCGAAGTCCAAGCGTGCCGCGCGCACCCCGTCCCCCTCCTCACCGAACCCCAAGCGCCAGCGCGGGGCCCCAGGCGCCGCATCCTCATCGCACACAGAACCTGTTCACGAGCCTTCAAATCCTCACCCCTCTCCCCTTGGGGGAGAGGGCAGGGTGAGGGCAGAGCTTCATAATGCGTCTGCATCCTCGCTCAGTTTCGACCAAACCCGCGCCCACGCCATCGGCCGCGCCCATCACATCCGCTGCCTCCGCGAAGACATCAACGCCATGAAGCTCGCCGGCGCGAGAGTCCCCGACCACTTCTTCACCACGCTCGCGCAGCTCACCAACGAAGACCCCGACACCCTCCGCGCCGCCGCGCCGATCACTCAGGAACAGTTCGACGTCCTCCACCCCGCCGATACGTCGTGATTCCTCCCGGAAGCCGCTTCTGAGGAGTCTGCGACGAAGAAGCGGATCGCCCGATCCAACTCTTCGTCGAAGACTCCTCAGAGTCGGCTTCCGACCGGCTGCCTCCGCGTCCTCTGCGCGCTCTGCGAACTTCGCGTTCCGCTTCAGATACCATGACCCCCATGCTCTACTTCGGCGTCGATCCCGGCCTCCGACTGACGGGCTATGCCTGTCTCGAGATCGACGGGCGCATCGCCACACCCGAGCGCCCGCGGCTCATCGAGGCCGGCGTCTTCCGCCTCCCCGTCGGCCGGCCCGTCGCCGATCGACTCGTCGAACTCGAGCGCGACCTCGCCGACGCCGTCGAGCGGCTCAAGCCCGACGCCGCGGGCATCGAGGGGCTCTTCGCGCACTACAAGCGACCGATCACCGCCGTCGCCATGGGCCACGCGCGCGGCGTGATCCTTCTCACCCTCCGGCGCGCCGGGGTCGAGGTCGTCGAGCTCAAGCCGACGCGCGTGAAGAAGTCGCTCACCGGCTTCGGGCACGCAACCAAGCGGCAGGTGCAGGAGGCCGTGCAGGCGCAACTCGGGCTCGACCGCCCGCCGAGCCCCGCGGACGTCGCCGACGCCATCGCCATCGCCCTCTGCGCCGCCCGGTCGGGAGCGAATAGACTGCCCGTCGCATGAGCGTCGCCGACTCCACCAAAGAACGCGCACGGGCCCAGGTCCTCATCGTCGAGGACGAGGTCGAACACGCCGAGGTCATGGCCGAGGCCCTCCGCAAGCCGGGGCACGTCTGCACCATCGTCCACGGCGTGGCCGAGGCCCTCGACGAACTCAAGGGCGGCGTCTTCGACGTCGTCGTCACCGACCTGCGCATGCCGGCCTCCGGCGGGAAGAACGGCGTCGCGCCCGATGGCGGCGACGCGGGCATGAAGATCCTCGAGCAGGCGCGCACGCTCCAGCCGCAGGCCGAGACGATCATGGTCACGGCCCACGGCGACGTCCCCACCGCGCGAGCCGCGTTCAAGCATGGCGCGTACGACTTCATCGAAAAGCCGCTGGACCTCGAGGTCTTCCGCTCGCTCGTCAACCGCGCCGCGGAGACGGTGCTGCTCCGCCACGACTCGGGCGCGCTCGAGGAGCTCGTCCAGCACGACGGCTTCGAAGGGATCATCGCCGGCTCCGAGCCGATGCGCCGGATCCTCCAGACGGTCAAGACCGTGGCCGCGAGCAACCTGCCCGTCCTGATCACCGGCGAGAGCGGCACGGGCAAGGAGCTGATCGCGCAGGCGATCCACCGCAACAGCCCCCGCGCCCAGCGCCGCTACGTCGCCTTCAACTGCGCGGGGCAGAGCGAGTCGCTCCTCGAAGACGCGCTCTTCGGCCACGTCCGCGGCGCCTTCACCGGCGCCGACAAGGAACGCGAGGGCGT